>JAZSBU010000098.1:0-25857 GCA_045602565.1 Eubacteriales bacterium
CCCTCAGCCTCAACTCTGCCGCCCTGCTCGCCTTCACGACGGGGCTTAATATGTTTTACTACCATATTAGCTTTTTCTACGATTACTTTGCCTTCTTTGGGTGATACTTCAAGTACCTTGCCCTGCTTACCACGGCTTTTGCCTGAGAGAATAAGAACGTTATCACCTTTTTTAACGTGTAATTTACTCATTGCAGGTTACCTCCTTAAAGTACTTCAGGAGCGAGTGATAAAATTTTTGTATACTCTTTATCACGAAGCTCTCTTGCTACCGGTCCAAAGATACGAGTACCTTTTGGAGTTTTATCTTCTTTTATGATAACTGCTGCGTTTTCATCAAATCTGATGAATGAGCCGTCTGCTCTTTTTACGCCTTTAACAGTGCGAACTACAACTGCCTTAACGACTTCACCTTTTTTAACTGTGCCGCCGGGAGCTGCCTTTTTGACAGAACAAACAATTACATCGCCGATACCTGCGTATCTTCTTCTTGTACCGCCAAGCACACGAATGCACATAAGTTCTTTTGCACCTGTGTTGTCAGCAACTTTAAGATATGTCTGCTGTTGTACCACGATTTTGTCCTCCTTGAATTATTTTGTAAATTATTTAGCTTTTTCGATTATTCTTACAAGTCTCCATCTTTTGTCTTTTGAAAGCGGTCTTGTTTCCATAACCTCAACTGTATCACCGATACCACACTCGTTTTTCTCGTCGTGTGCTTTGAGTTTATATGTTCTTTTGATAACTTTCTTGTACAAAGGATGTTTAACGTTGTCGCGGATAGCAACTACAACAGTTTTGTCCATTTTGTCGCTAACTACTACGCCTACTTTAACTTTTCTAAGTGTTCTTTCCATTTGTGTTTTCCTCCTTCTCCAAGAAAATTACTTGCTTTCCTGCAGCTCGAGCTGACGAAGAATAGTATTTACTCTTGCAATGTCTTTCTTTACTGCTACTATACGCTGCGGGTTTTCAAGCTGGTTTGTAGAATGTTGAAATTTAAGATTAAAAAGCTCTTTTTTAAGGTCATCGAGCTTATTTGTAAGCTCTGCTACGCTCAATTCTCTGAGTGAACTTGCTTTCATAATATTAACCAATCCTTTCATAAAGTTCGGTATTTAAACCGTTCTTAGTTTTCGCCCGCCTGTGTTTTTTCCATAGAAGCTTTTGTCACGAACTTACATTTGATAGGAAGTTTGTGCATCGCCAGGCGCATAGCCTCGCGTGCCAGCTCTTCGGGAACATCTGCAATCTCAAAGAGAATGCGGCCCGGCTTAACAACTGCTACCCAATATTCCGGAGAACCTTTACCGGAACCCATGCGGGTTTCAGCGGGCTTTGCAGTAACCGGCTTATCGGGGAAGATCTTGATCCAAACCCGACCACCTCTCTTGAGGTAACGGGTCATCGCGATACGAGCGGCCTCGATCTGGTTGTTGGTGATCCAAGCGGGCTCGCAAGCCTGCAGACCAAACTGACCGTATGCGATGGTGTTGCCGCGGGTAGCCTTACCCTTCATGCGGCCTCTTTGCACTCTTCTGTATTTAACTCTCTTAGGAATTAACATTACTTAGCTCCCCCTTCTTTTTTCGGAGCCTTTTTGACATCGTTCAAGATCTCGCCTTTGTAGATCCAGACCTTAACGCCGATCTTACCGTAGGTGGTATTTGCCTCGGTGAAACCGTAGTCGATATCAGCTCTCAAAGTTTGCAGAGGAATGGTACCCTCGTGATAGCATTCGCTTCTGGCGATTTCAGCACCGTTCAAACGGCCGGATACCATAACTTTGATACCCTTTGCGCCGGTTCTCATAGTGTTGCCGATCGCCTTCTTCATTGCGCGGCGGAAAGCGATACGCTTTTCCAGCTGCTGTGCAATGTTCTCAGCAACCAACTGGCTGCTGGTGTCCATATTCTTAACTTCAACGATATTGATGTTGACCTTCTTGCCGGTCATATCCATCAATTCTTTCTTCAGCTTCTCGATCTCTGCACCGCCGCGACCGATCACCAGACCGGGCTTTGCGCAATGCAGGAAGATGCGGATGCTGCTGCCATCGGCGGTACGCTCGATCTCGATATCGGGAATACCTGCGGCATACAGCTTCTTCTTCAGAAACTTACGGATATTGTAGTCTTCCAGGATCAGATCACCGATCTTACCGTCGGCTGCGATCCATCTGGAATCCCAGTTTTTGATGACCCCGACTCTCAGGCCGTGGGGATTTACTTTCTGACCCATGATTACGCCTCCTCCAATACAATAGTCACGTGAGAGGTCCGCTTATTGATGCGGAACGCTCTGCCCTGTGCTCTGGGCATGATTCTCTTCAGGATAGGACCGGGGCAGGCGAAGCACTTGGCTACAACCAGCTTATCCACGTCCATACCATTGTTGTTTTCGGCGTTGGCCATTGCGCTCTTGAGCAGTTTGCAAACCGGCTCAGCAGCGGCTTTATTGGTGTTCTGCAGAATTGCTACAGCGTATTTAGCGGGTTTGTTGCGGATCAGATCCAGAACCACGCTGACCTTACGAGGAGAAATTCTGAGATATTTCAAATGTGCAATAGCTTCCATTCTTTATTTCCTCCTTACTTTGTGGTCTTGGAGCCTGCATGGCCCTTAAAGGTTCTGGTGGGAGCGAACTCACCCAACTTATGACCGATCATATCCTCGGTTACATATACAGGTACATGCTTTCTGCCGTCATGAACAGCGATCGTATGACCTACAAACTCCGGAAAGATGGTGGATGCACGAGACCAGCTCTTGAGAACTCTCTTCTCGCCGGATTCGTTCATCGCCTGAATTCTTGCAAAAAGCTTGGGATCAACAAAAGGTCCCTTTTTAACACTTCTACTCATTCTTTATTCCTCCTTCCAGATTACTTCGCATTCCGACGTTTCACAATGAACTTGTCGGTCTTGTTCTTCTTGCTTCTGGTCTTGTAACCCAAGGTCGGTTTACCCCAAGGAGTTACAGGGCCGCTGCGGCCGATGGGAGACTTACCTTCACCACCACCGTGGGGGTGATCGCAGGGGTTCATAACAGAACCGCGAACGGTAGGACGAATACCCATATGGCGCTTTCTACCGGCCTTACCGATAGATACGTTTGCGTGCTCACCATTGGATACAACACCGATGGTAGCCATGCAGTTTAAGCGAACCAGGCGAACCTCACCGGAGGGAAGGCGGACCTGAGCGTAGCCGTTTTCCTTCGCCATCAGCTGAGCGCTGTTGCCTGCGGAACGAACCAGCTGAGCGCCCTTGCCGGGATACAGCTCAATGTTGTGGATAACAGTACCCACAGGAATGTTTTCGATGGGCAGCGCGTTGCCGGGCTTAATATCGGCATTGGCGCTGGCGATGATCTTATCGCCAACCTTCAAGCCTTCGGGGCAGATGATGTAGGCCTTTTCGCCATCTTCATACTGAACCAGAGCGATGAAAGCGGAACGATTGGGATCATACTGAATGGAGGTTACGGTAGCCGCAACATCCAGCTTGTTTCTCTTAAAGTCAATGATTCTGTACTTGACTTTGTTGCCGCCGCCCTGATGGCGAACGGTGATGCGGCCATAGCTGTTTCTGCCGGAGTGCTTTTTCAAGCTGGTCAGCAAGGAACGCTCGGGAGCGTCTTTGGAAAGGCAGCTATAATCCACATTGGTCATCTGGCGACGAGCCGGAGAAGTAGGTTTATAAGTTTTCATAGCCATAACTTTTCTCCTCCTTACATCATACCGTCAAAGAACTCGATGGTCTTTGAATCGGCAGTCAATTTCACATAGGCTTTCTTCCAAGCAGCAGTCTTGCCGACATGGACGCCCATTCTCTTTTCTTTACCGCTGACGTTTACAGTGGTAACTTTCTCAACGGAAACCTTGAAGATTTCCTCAACCGCATTTTTGATCTCGATCTTATTGGCATCTTTTGCTACCTTAAAGACATAAGTCTTATCCTGCATAGCAGCCATGGATTTCTCGGAGACAATGGGTTTCATAATAATATCGTAGGAAGATTTCATTATGCATATACCTCCTCAAGTTTCTTCACGGCGTCCTGAGTCAGGATCAAGGTGTCGTGCTTCAGGATCTCGTAGGTGTTGATGGTGTTGACGCGGGCAGCCTTAACACCGGGGATGTTCTTGGCGCTCTTAACGAAGAAGAGGTTGGTCACATCGTTGACGATGAGAGCGTTCTCTACCTTCAGGGCGTTCATCATACCTACAACCGTTTTGGTTTTATACTCGTTCATATCGATCTTATCGAGAACGATCAACTTGCCTTCGGCGAGTTTGGAAGAGATGGCAGAGAGAAGAGCCAGCTTCTTCACTTTCTTGTTCATGCTGAAGCGATAGTCGCGGGGCTTGGGAGCGAAAACGATACCGCCGTGGGTCCATTGGGGAGCGCGGGTGGAACCCTGACGGGCACGACCGGTTCCCTTCTGACGCCAGGGCTTAATGCCGCCGCCGGAAACTTCAGCGCGGGTCAGAGCGGATTGAGTGCCCTGACGCTGATTTGCCAGATAATTGGTTACTGCCATATGCATAGCAGCTTCGTTCACTTTTACGCAAAAAATGGATTCTGCAAGGTCCATGGTGGATACTTTCGCACCACTCATATCGAATACATCAATATTAGCCATTTCAATTTACCCCCTTACTTAACCATTTTTAACGGTGTTCTTCACAGTGACGATCGAGCCCTTCGGACCGGGGATCGCACCTTTGACCACCAGAAGATTATTCTCCATGTCGACCTTTACTACATCGAGATTCTGAACTGTAACCTGAACAGCACCCATGTGACCGGGCATTTTCTTTCCTTTATAAATACGAGAAGGAGAAGAGCATGCGCCCATGGAGCCTGCATGGCGATGGATCGGACCGGAACCGTGGGTCATAGGACCGGAACGCTGACCGTGGTATCTTTTAATGGTACCTGCAAATCCTTTACCCTTGGAAATACCGGTTACATCAACGCAGCTGCCTACTTCAAAAGCGTCTGCAGTGATGACATCACCGACATTATAGTTTTCCGCATCTTCGAGGCGGAACTCTTTCAAAACTTTCTTATAGGCAACCCCTGCTTTATCAAAGTGGCCCTTCATGGGTTTGGTTACCTTTTTCTCGGCGAGATCCTGGAAACCCAACTGCAAAGAAGCGTAGCCGTCGTTCTCAACGGTCTTCTTCTGAGTAACGGTGCAGGGACCTGCCTGAATGACTGTTACCGGAATGACATTGCCCATTTCGTCGAAAACCTGGGTCATTCCGATTTTCTTACCGATAATACCTTTCTTCATTTAACTTACCTCCATATGGTTATTGGTTGATTTTCATCAACATGACCTTCTTTGCCGGTGGCTTACAGCTTGATCTCAAGCTCTACGCCGGCAGGAAGTTCTACATTTGCCAGAGCCTCAGCGGTCTTTGCTGCGGGCTTGACGATGTCGATCAGACGCTTATGAGTTCTGCGCTCGAACTGCTCGCGGCTATCCTTATACTTATGAACAGCACGCAGGATGGTAACGACTTCCTTCTTCGTGGGAAGAGGAATCGGACCGGAAACAACCGCGCCGGTTCTCTGGGCGGTCTCCAGGATCTTTTGAGCAGCTTGATCCACCAAAGTGGAATCATAACCCTTGATTCTGATTCTGATTTTTTCAGCCATTTCATTTGCCTCCTTTTAGAATTTGACTTTGACGACTTTGACGGAAAATTCTTTAACACACATCCGGGTGTTTCACCCGAAGGGCTAAAATAAACCGGGCATAAAGCCCGAACAAAGCCCCATTCCAAAACACGGCTTACGCAGCCAATCTGCGCAGTTCCAAGGATATGGCTTTCTTTGCTTTTCCTCATTGATTCGCTCGGCTTTAAGCCAAGCTGCTCCACGGAAATTCCCCATAAACGCCGGGGAAAATTCGGCGCTATGGCCACCTCCCGCTTCGTCGCTTTTTACAGTCAGCCTGAATATAATAACACACTCATCCGGGAATTTCAAGTCTTTTTTTAAAAAATTTTTCTGTTTTTTACAAAATTTTTCCTTGAATTTCTGGCAATCTGCACAAACCCCAGTTTATACCCTATTTCGACACAATTTATAGTGGTTTTCGACTCTTTTTTGCCCAAAATATAGAGTTTTGACCAAAAATACAAATTATTTTTCTTTACATATACGAAACCATATGCTATAATAGGTTTCAATATATGCTATATATATTAAATAAGGAAGAAAATCAAACAAACGGAGGAATATAACATGAACGAACCGATTTTAGTCATTATGGCCGCCGGTATGGGCAGCCGCTACGGTGGCTTGAAGCAGATCGACCCGGTCGACCCCCAAGGCAACATCATTATGGACTACTCGGTCTATGATGCTATGAAAGCCGGCTTCAAAAAGTTTGTTTTCGTTATCAAAAAAGCGATTGAAAAGGATTTCAGGGAATCCATCGGCAATCGTATCGAAAAGATCGCCGAAGTCCACTATGTATTCCAAGAACTGGATAAGGTCCCTGCCGATTTTGAAATTCCCGAAGGCAGAGTTAAGCCCTGGGGCACCGGCCACGCCATTCTTTGCTGCAGAGATGTTCTGGATGCGCCCTTTGCTGTGATCAATGCCGACGATTTCTACGGCCGCGATGCCTATATTCAACTGTATAATTTTTTGAAGAACTCCAAGGAAACCGATCCGATGCAGATCTCGATGGTCGGCTATGTTCTGGAAAACACTTTGACTGAGAACGGCCATGTTGCCCGCGGAATCTGCCGTGTGGACGAAAACGATTACTTACAGAAAATCGATGAACGGACCATGATCCAAAAGATTGACGGTCAAGCCCATTTTTCCGAGGACGGCGGCGAGACCTTCACCGCAGTTTCCAATACCGCTCCGGTATCGATGAATATGTGGGGCTTCCCTATGGCATATCTCCGCGCGCTGGAACGCAAGTTCCCCGAATTTTTGAAGACCACGGTCCAAGAGAACCCCTTAAAGAGCGAATTCTACCTGCCCATCGTCGTGGACGAACTATTGCAGGCCAAAGAAGCCACCGTTAAAGTCCTGCACAGTGCCGATAAGTGGTTCGGCGTTACTTATAAAGAGGACAAACCTGCCGTCATGGCCGGCATCCAAGGCTTGAAAGACAGCGGAAAGTATCCTGCAACTCTTTGGGAGGAATAAGGAATGGTCGCGCATTTAACCAATGTCATCAAAGCATTCGCTTTTGACGGCAAGGTCGTGGAAGCCAAGTCCTTCGGCAGTGGGCATATCAATGAAACGGTGTTGCTGACAACCGATAAAGGTACCCAATTCATTATGCAGAAGATCAATACCAAGGTCTTCACCAAGCCGCAGGCATTGATGGAAAACATCTGCCGCGTGACGGAGTTTTTGAAAAAACGCTTGGTGGAGGTGGGCGGGGACCCCAACCGCGAGGCGTTGACCTTTATCAAAACGGTGAAGGGCGAGTTGTTTTATTTCGGCGACGAAGGTGCTTGGCGCGCTTATCGTTTTCAAGGAGATCTGATTGCCCTCAACGCTTGCCGCGATGCCAATGATTTTTATTCCAGCGGTAAGGCATTCGGTCGCTTTCAGGCATTGCTGGATCATTACCCCGCAGAAACTCTCTATGAGATCATTCCTGATTTCCACAATACCCCTGCTCGCTACGAACAGTTGCATGCCGCCATCGAAAAAAACGCGGCAGGGCGTTTGGACTCGGTGAGAGAAGAAGTAGAGTTTGCTTTGGCACGGGAAAGGGATGCCGCCATTGTTATGGACCTGCAAGCCAAAGGAGTGCTGCCCCTGCGGGTGACCCACAATGATACCAAGCTCAATAATGTGTTGCTGGATCCCAAGACCGGCGAGGGTGTTTGCGTCATCGACCTGGATACCATTATGCCGGGTCAAGCCATCTTTGATTTTGGCGATTCCATTCGGTTCGGTGCATCCACCGCCGCCGAAGATGAAAAGGACCTTTCTAAAGTGCAACTGGACCTGGACCTCTTCGATGCCTATACCAAAGGCTTTTTGGAGGGTTGCGGTGAGGTGTTGACCGAGGTGGAAAAGGACCTTCTGCCCACCGGCGCTTGGATGATGACCTTGGAATGTGGAATTCGTTTCCTTGCCGATTACCTCAACGGAGACATCTATTTCAAGATTCACTATCCTGAGCAGAATTTGGATCGGACGAGGACCCAACTGAAGTTGGTCCGAGAGATGGAAGAGAAGCAGGATCAGATGCAAGCCATCATAGCTAAATATTAAAGTGATGAAATCGGCGAAGACCGCCGAGAATAAGGAAAGAACATCCCCAAAGGGATGTTCTTTTTTATGGCTTCCCATCGGATCGACCACTCGACGTATCTCGATACGCCATCGGGATCGATCCGATGAGATCTTCATCCAATTTGATCACTTTAAGGTTTTGCGCGGCGAGGGATCAGCTCAACGAAACCTGCATCCCATTTGATCGTTTTAAAGAATTTATTTATAATAACCGCCCCATCAAGGGGCGGTCTTTTTTATACGCCTTCGGGATCGATCCATTGAGATCTTCATCCGATTTGATCACTTTAAAGTTTTGTGCAGGCGATGGATCGAGAAAACGAAAATCTGCATCTATTTTAAACCTCGCTTATTAAAAATTTTATTTAATGAAGTTTTTCGTACCAATTCAATTGGTACGAAAAACATACAAATGATTTGTATGTCACGTCCCAAATCATTTGGGGTGTGCCGAAAAGGTTGACTCTGCAACATACAAAAAAGCCACCTGCTTACGCAGGTGGCTTTTATAATTAGTGATTGAGGCTGCAAACGCAGATGTTTTTCAATACCGGAAGCATCCGATAGATGACAACTGCGATTTCAGCGCGGGTGGCGTTGCTCTGGGGATTATAGTTCTTATTCGTATCACCCTGGAACAAGCCTACCTTACCAACCCATTCCACATTGCCCTTCGCCCAGCCGCTGACCTTCGCAAAATCGCTGAAGGTTGCTGCGTTACCGAACTTGATGTCTTCGGCAGCGCCGGGATAGGCTTCGACAAAGCGTTTGATCAGGGTTGCCATCTCTTCGCGGGTAATATTCTTATCGCCGCCGAAGGTACCGTCGGGATAACCATTGACAATACCCCATTTTGCAAAGAGCTTTGCATAGCGCTCATAGTACTTACCGCCCAGATCGGAGAACCCGGAGGCCGAGTTCATTCCGCTGACCTTGGAAGTCTGGTCATTAAGGTACTTATTGAACTCTTCGGCAGACATGGTCTTTTCCGCTTCGGCTTTTATAATTCTGCCCAATACGGTAACCAGCTGGCCTCTGGTGATGTTGGAGGTGGGATTGAAATTGCCATACTCGTCCCCACCGAAGATATCAAAGGCCTTATTGAAGATGACTTCCTTATAGTACCAAGATGTAGGATCCTGAACATCGGGGAAAGGATGCCCCGCTTTCAGGGTCTTTCTGACCGCGCCTGCATAGGGCGGAACGACATACTCTTTGCAGGTATCACACTGGGTAATAATGCTACCGTTGGTGGATGCGGTAGGAGCAATATAGTGCAAAGTCAGTGCACTATGCTTGCCTTCCACCTTAACCACGTTTCCGGTTTGGTGACCACCGCAGATAGTACAGATATAGAGGGTGTACCCATCCTCTACACAGGTGGGTTCCACTACCTGTGTTTTGTATCCGCAGTTTTCTTCTTTGGTCGCACCGCAACCTCTGGTACAAGTGTACACGTGCTGCTTGGTGCCGGCCTTATGAACCGGAGTTCCGTCAAACTTGTGACTCAAAGCAGGAGCGTTGGGATCTGTCAAGGTCTCATTATATCCGCAGAGAGCACAGTTATAAGTGATGGTGCCGGCCTTACCGCAAGACGCTTTAGTCGTCGTTGTGGTAGTGGAGCAAGTCTCTTCCTTGATCACTCCGCAGTTCTTTGCACAAGTCAGAATGTGCTTGGACGCAGCACCGGAGGTGCCATCCTTATGGGTGAACGCGCTCCAGTCATGTTTGCAGATTTTGATGTTGATCTCATCAACGCCCGTTGCATTGACGAGATAATCTACATCGGGAATCAACGGAGTAGTACCGTTGGTTAAAACCTCTTCGAAGGACAGGTCAATTTTTGCTTTTCCCTCACTGCCGCAATCGATCACCTTGAAGACCAAGGTAATAGCGTCAAAATCAGAATCTGCATTAACATTCGCCGCATTGGACCAGCTGGCCTTGAAGGAACCTTCGCCGGTCTTATAATTCTTATTCCCGAAATCGTTGGTAGGAGTGATGGACTCCAGTCTCAGCAAGCTCTCATCATAAGAACCGTTGATGGTCATACCGCTCCAGCGATCTAAATAATCCTTCACCGAAACGGTAACGATCACTTCATCACCGATATTGACGACATCGGTCTTGTTAATAGCCGTACTCAGAGAGGGGATTTCATTAACATTAACGGTCACGGACTCGCCGCGCACAACATAATCCCATTCGGCATCCATCGCCTTTTTGTTATTATCGATCACCTGTACAAACTCTGCGTGGAAGGAAACCGAACCGAGTTCCTCCGGAGTATAGCAGAGGGTAGCAATCGTCGGGTTGCTTTCATTTGCCATAATTTCGCCCGACGATACCCATGTGAAATGGACAAACCCTTCATCCTCATTCAGGATATACACTCCGGCGATCTCTCTACCATCGACCAGCATTTCCTGGATATCCTCTCTGGTAATGGTAACCTTATCCTTATCATAGAATAACTTCACCGAAAGCGCTCGCACACGGGGGTTGAAATTGTTCAGTCTGAGGGCTAAGGTTTCTTTTTTCCCTTTGATCGTCTCCGTTACGGTTTCGACCGTCAGGGACATGGGAACATCCATGTTCTCATACTGATTTACGATGGTGACTGTTTGAGATTTTGCATCGGCAGTATAGGTATCGGCTTGGACCTCATCATATCCGCCCTGCGGATTGCAGGTATAAAGGCTATTCGCCTCAAAGTATGCACCAAATTTGGCATCGCCATCTCTATGCCCTTTGAAGGGGATGGTGGCAAGCTCAATTTTGTCGCCTTCTGCTGTAATATTTTTGATATCAACCCAGGTAAGAACGACCATGCCGACATCGTCACGAAGCACCTTTACGCCGTTGACATTGCCCAACTTGTTGCAAACGATCTTGTCCTCATTGATACGGATCAAATCGGGATCGAAAGTCAGAACAACCGGAATACTGTTCCATTTATTTGTATATTCATGCAGATAAATCTTCAGTTCCTCGGTTTCGCCTTCATTCATAGAGGGTACGACTTCCAAGGACAGATAAGGTTGCTTTATTTGAACCTCAAGCGGGGCGGCGTTCGCCTCATACTCGTAGGGATCCACATTATCAACAGACAGTTTGGCATTGAACACCGCGTTTTCTTTGCGTTCTTTCGCCTTGAACGTCACGGTCAAAACGGTGCTTTCCTCGTCGGCATTAATATTTCCTGCGTTACTATTCCAATTCAAACGAATCGTTCCGGGGGTAGTAGTGTAGTCCACCGACGGATCGACTCCGTCAAAGGAAGGAGCGACGATCTTCGCAGGATCCTCGATTTCAAATGCTGTGGCGTCATACTCCAGTTCTACGCCGAAGGAAGACCAATTACTTTTGTAGTCCTTCAGGTTCAGTTTGACGGTGTACTCATCGCCCTTAGCAACGGTCTTCTCGCCTTGGATCTCCAAAGAGGAAGCCACAAACAAATCGAGAGTCGTTTCAACGTCCACATTTTCTAAAGATTCTTCAAGGGCGATATCTATCGTATTATCAGGATATACCGCGATAACACCGTCCTCTTTGAATCTAAAGGAAACATCGGTACTGCCTTTGTCTTCACCGATAACATCAAATGTAAGTTCCAACACATCGGGGTTTAAGCCCAGTTTCATCGCCTTGGGATGAATCAAAACAGCTTGAACGGTACCCTCTATGCTCGTATCGGTCACAAGCTTGATGCCGCTGACGGAAGGGGTCGCATCGTGAAACGCCAGCACGTTGGGATCATAGTCGACTTCAAACGTCATCGTCATCCAATTGTCCTGATACCCTTCAAGGCTGAGCTTATATGTAACTTGACTGCCGACCTTGGCGCGATCGATAGAGGCTTTCACCTTCAGTTTAGTGTTTTTGAGAGAAGTCGAAGCGGGAGCCGGGTTCGAATCATACCAACTTGCGGGAGCACTCTCGCCGTTGTCGTCTTTGACCTCCGCCAGGGAGAACGTGAAATCCGCTTTGCTATCGGCGCCTTTCTTCACAACATCAAAGATGATTTCCAACGCTTCAAAGTTTGCTTCTCTTTCCACAGCGCCGTCGGCGTTGTTCCAGCTGACAGAGATCTGACCGTCGGGTGCAGTATTAACGATCCAGTCGTTCGCATCACCACCGAAGTTCTTCGGAAGGATCTTATTCACCGAAACCAGATCTTTATCATAGGTGCCTTGAATGGTCATTCCGGACCAAATATTTGTATAGTTGTTGACATACACATAGACGTGAGCCTGATGGCCGACATAAACGACATCGTCTGCCTTAACGATCAAATTAGCCGTAGTTTGGTTGGGAAGCAAGGTCACCGTAGCCGTTTTTGCTTTGTTATTGACTCCCGTCACTTTTTTTCCGTCGGTCCCCAGATTTCCTTCGGGATCAAATTGGAATTCAAAATCGGCGGTGTCGTTCTCCGCTCCCGTCATGGCTCTGAAGGTCAACTTCAGCACCGTAGGATCATTCGCATCTATAACAAGATTTTCGGTATCAAACCAGGTTACTGCCAATGTTCCGTCTTTTTTATCTATAATCGCAGGCTTTTGGGCAGGTCCTTGGCTGAGTGTCTGATATTCTGTTTTTATCAGATCAAACTTTTCATCATCATACGTACCCAGGATCGTCATGGTAGCGAAATTATTTAAGTAGTTTCCTACATCGACTTCGACGATCACTTCTTCGCCGATATTAACACTTCCTTTATTCGCATTAACGATCAGATGTGTATTTGAAGTATTATCGGTAATTTCCAACACCGGCGTAAAGGTAGATGTTTTAAAGCCGGTGGTAATAAGCTGTTTCCCTTCGCCATAAATACCTTTATCATCGAAGAAGAACGAGAGGAGGGGCTCATTCTCATCTTGCGGGAGGTCTATCACTTCAAAGGTCAGCGTTAAAGCAACAAATTCCGGATCTTTTGTAACAATTTGTTCGTTCATCCAGGTTACGCCGATCGCGCCGGGAGTCTCCGTATTGCAAACCGGTGCTTTATCAATGCCGCTTTTAAATTCACCGGGTACAGGGTCCCCCACTATTTTCAATACATTTTCGTCATAGAGACCTTCGATGGTCATCCACGACCAATTATTATGATAGTCCTTGACTTTTACCGTGACGGTGATTTGATCACCGACTTCGGCAACCTCTTTATCAGATGTGACCACCAACGAAGTATCTTCCGGCGCAGTTTCGAAAATGAGGACATCGGCATCGGCCGACTCTGTTTCGTATCCGTCTCCGTCAGGCAGCCTTTCTTTGCCGCCTGCTCCCTGGATATATACGTCCGTTATTTGGAAGGAGATTGTCGCATTGCTCAGTTCAGCGTCTTGTTTGACCTTCAGCGGGACGGTCATTAAAACATCTCCGCCCTGAAGTTGCACAACATCGGAATCAATCCATGCCGCAAGAACGCTATTTGAAGCAGAGGTGTCGTCAAAGAGGTCGAACTTCTCGGTCTTATTAGTGACCTTTGTGGGATCACCGGCGAGCTCGAAAGGAGTATCTTCGAATATGCCGCTAACCGCAAGCCCTCTGACAGCGATCGGGGCTTTGATCTTGACAACGGCCTGGATCACCTCTCCGCGCACAGCATAATAACGCGGATTGCCTTCGCTGTCCTCCAAGCTCACTTCCAGCCTCATCTTCTCCGACTCTGCGGCCAAAGAATAGACCGACGTCATAGAAAGCAGCATAACAATTGTAAGGATTGTTGCTCCTATACGTTTGAACATAGATATCCTCCTTCAAATACGCGCCAAAGAATATTGCAAAAAAAGGGCACAAAAACCCCTAAGGGTACGTATCCATTATTAGTTACTATTATTATAACAGAGCCATTGTCAAATTGACATTACCTTATGTGTCTTTTTTAACACATTTTGCGAAATTTTGAGTTTTATTTTTCTTGAAATAAATCGTCCCTGCATCGCCCCTTTCGCCCGTCGTTTTGTGTTAAATACTATTCCGTATTCCTGCGTAGGGAACGCCCTATGCGCCGTTCCGCCTTTTGCCATCGGCAAACAACGTCCCGATAATATCGCGGCGCAACGGATGACGCGGGCGGATAATGGTATCCGCCCCTACATTTATGATTTATAGGTTGACCAAATTGAATTGGTGCAAAAAAACACAAATGATTTGTATGTGTTACCCCAAATGGATTGGGGTAACAAATGATTTGCATGTCTTGTCTCAAATGAATTGGGGTAACAAATGATTTGTATGTCTTGTCCCAAACGGTTTGGAGTGCTAAATGATTCGGCAGGATAAAACACGATGTGTTTCCGGTCCAAATGAATTGGACCGGAAGCACAAATGATTTGGGGCAACAAATGATTTGTATGCCCCACCCCAAATGAATTGGGGTATACCAAATTGACCTCTGTGATGGCACCACAAATGAATTGTGTAATGCGATATACGTTCCAAATGAAATGGTGCGATAAACACAAACGATTTGTATGCCCTTCCCCAAATGAATTGGGCATCGATCTGGCATCAAAACACAAATGATTTGGGGGTAACAAATGATTTGTATGTCTTGTCCCGAACGATTTGGGACAACAAATGATTTGTCTATCCTACCCCAAATGAATTGGGGTAAAAATGATTTGTGTGCACAGATGAATTTCGCAATGCGATATGCGGTCCACATGAATTGGACCGGAAACACAAATGATTTGTATGTCTTATCCCAAACGGTTTGGGCACCAAATGAATTGTGTGTTGAAACACAAATGATTTGGATAGAGTGGGGTATATAGTGGGTAGCGGCAGATGGGTGGTGGAGGTGTGCGAATGGAGTATATGAAACAATAAGCCCCGCTTGCGAATGGCAAGCGGGGCTTAAAGTATATCTTATTTTTCTTTGGATTTTTTGCGCAAAATCAGCGCAATAGCAAAGGCGCTGGCGCTGGCAACCATCAGCGAGATCCAGAAGATCAGATCAAAATGATCGCCGGTATCGGCGTTATCGGAATCCGGCTTGGTTTCCGGCTTTTGCTCCGGCTTGGTTTCCGGCTCCGGTTCTGCCTCGCCCTCTCCGCCGGGTTGCCCCGGTTGCTCCGGCTCGGGATCGGGGGTAGGATCGGGATCAGGAGTAGGATCGGGAGTCGGCTCGGGATCGGGGCCGGGAGCCGCTGCTTTTTTTGCCAAAGCAAAATAGCATTTGCTGCCGCCGACTTTAAAGATCAAATATCCATCTTTGATCTCCGACTTGATCTCGCTGCTTTGGCTATCGGTGGTCAGGCGATATACCGCCAGATCCTCGGAAGAGACCTTGATACGCACTTCGTCCTCTTCCTCTAATTCGGTCCGCCGGCCGGTAGTTTTATCGCGGTAATAGACCTCAAAGGGCATGGCATCTCCCGTATCGAGGCCCTCGATGCACGATTTGAACCAATCCAACGCCTCTTTATGGTCGGATTCGAAGAACCGCACCACCAGCTCCCGCTCGTTATTCGGATCTGCGGGGGTAAGTTCCAAAGAGCCCTCCTCCGCCGCGACCTTATAAGAATCGTTTTGCAGAGGGGCGTTATATTGATTGGGCTCCTTCGCAGGGACATAAGTCGCCCCCACTTGGATGGGAACCTCGCCCGGCAGCTGCGTGACGGTCGATGAATTATCCGCTTGGGCATAAATACCCAATGTCAGCAGCAAACATATTAAAATTGCGCCGATTCTTCGCTTCATGCTCTTCCTCCAACTATATCATATCAATAATTTCTATTGCTGATGCTTCTTACTTATTCTTCACCGCCGGCTTCAAGGAAACCGCGCCGGTGCTCAGATAGGTTTCGGGCTCATAGCCCATCACCTTTATGGTCAGTTCTTCATCGTCAGCCACCGGGCGGGAAAACTCGATGGTCTGCAGATATTCGCCGGGCTTGATGAGGCCGGTCTCGGCAATATTTTCGCCCTGCGCATCAAAAATCCTTAGTTTCAGCCAACTTTCGTTTTCGGGAACGTTATAGAACCAGATATCCGCCTGGTTTTGCTCATTGATCAAAATGCCGCCGCAGAGGTATACCGCATAGGTCATTCCCTCTTGTTGAAGTTTCGACCACCCCAGCCTTTTTAATGCATCGGTTTCTTCCAAAACTCCTGCCACCGCCGCATCATCAAAGGCGGGCGGGGTAAATTCCGGCTGGGGCGTAGGCTTAAAATGAATCAACGCCGCGGCCATGGCGCAGACCGAAACAATACAGACAATGCCAATGACAATCAGGGCATTTTTTAATTCTTTTCTCGAAATTCTTCGCACGTTTTTTGATACCTATTCTTTCTTTTGCCTTGTAGGGGACGATGCCCTCATCGTCCCGATATCATTTATTCCAATCTTTGCGGGAGGGGGGACCCCTCCCCTACGGGCGGATGTGGGCATCCGCACCCTACAAACAAAAAGGAAATTTATCGTAGGGTTTTGCGGGTGGGTTCATCGAAAACGGCTGCAGGCGGAAATTCGCCTGCACCCGCCTAAAATTTCTTTATGCGATAGTTACAACAAGTGTACCAAGCTCAATTGTTTCTTCTTCACCTTCGATTTTACCGGAAGTGATCGTAGCAGTGACCTTTGCATAGCCGGGGTCGGATATTGGCTCATTTTCCTTCGTCTCTTGGGGGGCAGCAATGGAAATGCCGTTTTCGTCGATCACGGTTGTACCTTGCTTGAATTCCATTACGGTATTATTACCAACAGGGTTATACTTAAAGGTAGCATTCACCGCTTCATTGGAATGGTTATACAACTCAATGGTGCCGTTTCCTTCCCATTTTGCGGCAGTCTCCGTCGTTCCGATCGGGACCCATTCATGCTCGCTAGGAAACCATTCCATTCCTTCTGCAGTATATTTAATGTCGCCATTATTCCAAGCAATATCCACTTGATACACAGAAACTGTACCGCCCTCTTTATAGGACGCCGCGATATTAAAATTCACTGTATTATAGGGCTCGATGTTGCTATTAATTGTCTGCATATTTGATGTCGGCTCTTCGGGATCATCCGTTCCCTCAGGCTGAATTGTGATGGAATCAGATAAAATTTCCCCTGTGCTATAGATCGGCTCTCCGCCAGAGGAGTTTTCCATCGGGGTTTTTTCTCCCTGCAATGCCATACCGTCTTCCACAAAGAAGGCAGTCAACTGAATGGGGGATTCCGGTGCCTTTAAAACAGTAAACGTCACTTCGGCAACAGCATTGTCTGCACCGGGAGCGGGCAATGCATCGCCGATCCATGTCAGGCCGAGAACTCCATTTTCCGCATCATTGCTCGGTTGCAGACCGCCTGTATAGTCTCCTGTAAGCTTATTTGTGGCATTTTCATACTGTAATACTGTATGGTCATACCGCACCGCAACCGTCATCAAAGACCAAGTATTTTCAATATAGTCGTTCAATTTCACCGTTGCAGTGACGATGTCGCCCACCGCATAGCTTGTTTTATCAACGGAAATTGCAATCGACGCCGCCTCAGCAGAGGCAAAGGATGTCAACCCCGCCATCAGCAGGGCGCAGATCAATAAAACGCTGAGAACACGTTTCATAATATAATCCTCCAAAAAAACTATATTTGGGGTTTATTGCTCAAATATCGCCGGTCTTTTCAGCAGGCCGGAGATAGTTCAACCATAAACCAAAAAAAGATTGCTCTTGTCACCTTATTTGTTTTTCGGGGCGCGGCGGCTGCAAGGATGCACGCCGCGCCGAATTTTTCATGAAAAACAAAATCGTTTTAAGTAGTTTGGCAGTATACCAAGGGCGGATTGCCGCCCTTGGTATACTGTGTTAAATCAAATGGTTTAATTAAGCGATGGCAACAACGATTTTACCCAGATTATCAGTAGCTTCGGTGTTTTCGCCGCTAGCTTCCTTAACGGAAACGGTCTTGGCAGGAGCTTCTGCAACTGCGGTGCCTTCTGCGGTGGCAAGCTCAAAAGCTTCCTCGGTAAAGGTTACATCAACACCAGTTACTGCGGTTTCAAAATCGACGGTAACATCGACCTTTTCGCTGGAGTGGTTGGTAACAGTGATGGTACCTGCAACGTTCCAAGAACCATCGGTGCCCTCGGGATCATCGACAAAAGTATGAGTGGCGGGATCCCAGATAAGGCCGCCCTGGGTGTACTCAAAGCTGCCGTTTTCCCATTTAACTTCAACGCTGTAAACATCTTTACCTGCATCAGGTACATAGGTAGCTGCTACTTGGAACTCAGCGGGAGCAGACTTATCAATAGTCTTGGTCTCAGCAAAAGCAACAGCGGACATAGTAGCGATCATCGCGATCGCGAGAACGATAGATAATACCTTTTTCATTTTTTAAGTCTCCTTAAAATTAATTTTTTATATTTGACCGCAAACGCGCTCCTTGCAGCGCGAAAGCGGCTAAATACCTTTGTTGGGCTTCCCCTTGAGGGGAAGGCTTGGATGCAAACAAAATCAAACTCTTATCGTGAAAGAATTATTCCTGCACCTTGACGGTGAGGGGAACATCGGTCTCAAGCAAGGCTTTTTCACCGTTTTCGTAGTAATAGAGAACGGTATATTTGCCATCATAGCCACCAACCGAAAGATTTATGCCATCCCGCAATGTTAATTTTGATAGTTTATTGCCCGGCGGGATGAGCTGGGATTGGGCAATGACTTCCCCTTGAACCACCACCTGCAAGACCATATCCTGATTGGATTCCTGCGGGTTAGCAAAGCGAAAGGTCACAATTTTATCCGAAAGATCCACTGTGACATCCTTGGTATACTCCAGACTGACCGCTCCGCCGCCCTGCTCCTGCTCCAGCTTATCCTTGCCGGTATCCGGGGTGGGTTCTGCATTCGGTTCGATCTCTTGCGGGGCATAGTCCGGCGCAAGAGTGGGGGTAGTATCACGGAAAAAGAGGGACCAGATGGTGACACTGCAACTGGTGATCAGCAGCAACAGCAGCAAGATCAGCGCCGCCAGCATCCAGCGTCTCTTTTTTCGATTATCTTCTTGATTAACGTGCTTACTCAACGGTTTCCTCCTGCACTATTCTATGGCAACTTTAATGGTGCCAATGCTTACAGTTTCGCCTGCTTCCACAGTTTCGGTAAGTTCGCCTTCCGGCATAAAGTATACATTGATACTTTCGCTGCCGGAAACAGTCACCTCGGTTTTCAGGCTGCTACAGGCTTCATCCTCATAGAAGTTGCCCGAAATCCCGGTTGAACCCTCAAATGTAAACACTGCAGTAATTTCGGCAGTGCCCTCATTTGTAACCGTAAGACAATTGGTTTTGCTACCATCTGTAGATTCCCATTTCCAACCGCAGTCCTTCCAAGTGTGAGTCCCGGGATCCCAAGTTCCAAGGTCGTAGGTAAAGATTGCTTCGCCCCAAGTGATCGCAACCATAATCACAGGAGCTTCGGGTTCCACGACGGTGACGAGTATTTCAACGGGGGTGCTGATATAGTCACCCATTCCCACTGTTTCAGATCCTACCAATAAGTTTCCGTCGGCGTAGTTGCCTTCTTCGTCAAATTTAACAGAGATATATTGGGTCAGTTCATTTGCAGCCACAGTATAGCCGTCCTTCACCTTTAGGGTAAAGGTCATAACCTCTTGGCTCGATTTATCCGTCATCGGCAGATCCTTACTGTTGAACCAGCAGGCAAGCAGATAACCGCCGTCTGCGCTCGACCTGAATACGGAGGTACCACCATTTGTTGTATCAAACGGTTCGCTATTTACTACAGAACCATCAACTAAATCGAATACATCGGAATTGTATTTCAACTGCAGGGTCATCGTGGACCATGCACCGATGAAATTATCAACCGAAACTTTAAATTGGACTTGATCGCCCGCTTTAAGATTATTGAGATCAACGTCAGGATCCTCAACAACCACCATCTTGACCTGAGGTTGGCCTTGGGCCTTCATTACAATTTCTGCGGGGTCCCCTTCCTGGCTATCATAGTACTCATTGCTGACCAGATCGCCGCCCGAATAGTTTCCTTCGGTATCAAAGAATACTTGGAAAGGATCGATGCCGCCGCTAAAATCGGCATTCTCCTTAACGGTTAAAGGAATCTCTAAAACAACTCCTTCGGGATTGCCGCTGGTCAAGCCGGTATCGGCACCGTTCATGTTGAACATGGTGACACCCAGAATATTATCTACGAGGTAGGGAACCATTTCGTCACCGAATTCCCCTTTTACAGCACCGTCTGCGCCGTTGGGAATTTCAAAAACATCGCTGTCGAACCGGGCAAAAAGGCTCATCATCGACCATTTCTGCGTGAAATTATTGATCTTCACTTGAACGGTAAAGGAATCGCCTTTTTCAACCTTCATATTTTTGAGATCGACATTAAGATTTCCTTCGCCATCTACAACATTCAAGGTCAAGTACGGACGATCGATTGTTTCAATGGTGACGGATGCGGTTCCTTTCTCCTCGTCTTGGACCTCATAATCGACGGCGGGAGTCAGCTCCGTTACGCTACCTGCTTCGTCGGTTTTCAGGTTGCCGCCCTCCACAAAAGAGGTGCCGAGCTTGAGCTCGCCTTCGGCATCGGAATTGACAACAAATTTCAGTTTCAAAACGTCTGCCGTAGTAACGGCGTTGCCGTTTTCATCGTCTTTCAAAAGACGATTCGACAGATCGGAACTCATAAAGCAGATCGAAAGGGGCGCATCCTCGTCTTCGGTCTCCGCAGGGATTACCGTCATTTTGCCGTTTTCGTCGCTAACGAAGGCGTCCAGATCCTCTCCCTCTGTTTCTACATAAGTGAACAACGAGGAATCATAGTTCAACGAAAGGGTCATCGACATCCAGGGATCATAATAATCGTTCAGAGTGACGATGGCATAAAGCTCTTTGCCTTGCTCAATATTTCCGCCGGAAATTTCGTTTCCTTCTGCGTCCACCAAACGAATGGTCAGGTAGGGGGTTTTTTTCTCGATCGAAATTTGCGGGCTCACCGCTGCCGCGGAATAATTGCCCACCGCATCGCCCGCTGTAACGTAATCAGAGGTGCCGTCTGCCAAATATCTGCCGAGGCTATCCTCCACAAAGGAAGCAGAGATCGGCGCAGCCGAAGCGGCGGTTGCTTTGAACTTCAAAGTCAACAGATCAGCGGCAATTTCTGCGCTGATGTTCTCGCTGTTTAAGACAATGATCGTCAGGGTGCCTGCATCGCCTTCTTCGACAGTGACCATGGTCAATCCCGACGCTTTCTTTAATTCATAGCCCTGATATTCCACCGCGGCGGCATCATAGGTCAGATCAACGGTAAAGGATGCCCAACCGTTATTGTTCTCGTTAGTATAATTATCCAGCGAGAGGTCGACTGTAAACTCCTCGCCAGCAACAATGTTGCTGGTGCTCGGAGTCAGTTTCAAAGAAGTCGCGCTGCTGCCATCCGCCGCCAAGAGCAGGGCCTGCTGCGAAAGCTCGATTTCTTCTGTAATTACTTGTTCTTCAATTTGGTCTTCCTCTATTTGGACCGCCGCCTGCGTTTCGGCAGCAGATACAACAAATGCCGAACATACCATAGAGAGAAGCATTGCCAGTGCAATAGCGATTGACCATATACGCTTATTCACGAAATACCTCCTCAACTAAACATTTAATAATGAATCCTGCGTTTTGCAGACTTTGATACAATTATTGTCTTCATTATAGCAAAGTATTTTGCAAATTGACATTGCTTTATGTTGCTTTTTTTAAACGATTTGCGTCTTTTTTAAAAAAAATAGTGCATTTTATACATTTTTTTGCATCATTTTTTATTCCGGTCGTCAAAATAGACTATATAAAAAGGGGGCTTGCTTTACCTAAGACAAAGCAAGCCCCCTATATTAAATATGAAGAATCTTAAAATCAATCGGGAACGATACGGATATCGGCGCCCAATGCTGAGAATTTTTCCACAATCCGCTCATACCCGCGGCGGATATGGTCGATATCCTCGATTGCGGTGGTCCCTTGCGCCGCCAGACCTGCGATGATCATCGCCGCGCCGGCCCGCAGGTCGCACGCCCGCACCGGCGCGCCCAGCAGCTTCCCGCCGCCCTTGACCGTCGCCACCTTGCCCGCGACCGCGATCTCTGCGCCCATACGGATCAGCTCTTCGGTATATTTGAAGCGACTCTCCCAGATGCTTTCATCGATCTTGCTGGTACCTTCCGCCCGCAGCATCACCACCGCCATCTGCGGCTGCATATCGGTGGGGAAGCCGGGGTAGGGCATCGTCTTGATATTCGTCTTTTTCAGCGGTGCGGTGGCATCCACCAAAATGCTGTCATCGTATTCCTCAATATGAACGCCCATCTCTTCCAGCTTGGCGGTGATGCATTCCATATGCTTGGGGATGACGTTTTTGACCAAAACCTTTCCGCCGGTCGCCGCCGCGGCCGCCATATAGGTGCCCGCTTCGATCTGGTCGGGGATGACCGCATAGGTGCCGCCCCGCAACTGATCCACGCCCTGCACCTTAATGACATCGGTACCTGCACCGCGGATATTGGCACCCATCGAGTTTAGGAAGTTGGCCACATCGACGATATGGGGCTCTTTGGCGACGTTCTCAATCACCGTCAGCCCATCGGCTTTGACCGCCGCCAGCATCGCATTGATGGTGGCACCCACCGAGACCATATCCAGATAGATGCCGGTCCCTTCTAATTTTTCAGCATGGCAATGGACGTTTCCGTGCAGAATATCCACCTGCGCGCCCAACTGCTCAAACGCCTTGATATGTTGGTCCATCGGGCGGGCGCCCAGATGGCAACCGCCGGGCAGAGCCACTGTGGCATTCCCGAACCGACCCAAAAGCGCGCCCAAGAAATAATAGGAGGCGCGGAATTTGCGGGCATATTCATAAGGAACTTCGGTGCAACGCACCGCCGAGCAATCCACTTCCAGGCAGTTTCCGCCCGACCGACGCACCTTCGCGCCCATCGCAATCAAAATATTGCAGATGTTTTCGACATCGCTGATCTGGGGGACATTTTCAATTTTACAAACGCCGTTGACCAGCATCGCGGCAGGCAAGATCGCCACAATCGCGTTCTTTGCGCCCGCAATATCCACCTCACCCTCCAGGCGGCAAGGTCCGTTAATGATGATTCGATCCATTTTCTCTCCTATCATAAATGATACTCTATAATATAATGTATCACACGCAAACGAAAAAATAAAGTTATTCTTTCACAAATTTTTCGGGGCGGTATTTTTTGAGCAACTTTTGATTGATCTTTACCTTAAATTGCTGCTCCCATTCCGTAAGCTTCGCTTCGATCTCTTCGGCGCGGATCTCTTCCAAGGTCTGCTGCTGCAGGGTGGCGGTAAACAGATCGTCGGCGGTCGCATCGTAGCGTTTCAAAATCATCAGCGCGCCTTCGATCTCCACCAAGGTCACCTCGCCGAGTTCCAAGCCGAACGCCGCTTCTTCCACTTTTTTATTAAAAGAACCGTCGTTGGTGATGACCATTCCGTCCGCCTCGTCGGCCTTCATATCCGAATGGGTCTCGATCAGGTCGGGGAAATAGTCCTTTTCGCTCTCCCGCTGCGCCGCTTCCAGCGTCTCCTGCGCGCGGTCGCGGGCGTCCTGCAATTCCTTGCCCACAAAAAAGTTGCCGTCCTCATCCTGCTTGGTAATATAGATGAATTTGACATAAACATGGTTTAGTGCATAATAATTTTTCAAATCCTGCAACGAGACCGGTTTTTCCCCTTTTTCGCCAAAGTAATGGTTTAAAACCTTGGTTTTCTTGGCGGCATCATAATATTCGGTCAAAAATTCGTCGTAGGTATAATACCCATCGGCAAGGGCGTTATTGAACTCGGTCATACTGCCGTAGGCTTCCGCGATCTGCGCCACCGATTCGGTGATCGCCGCTTCCTCTTCGGCCGAGAACGAAAGGCCCAACGCTTCAAATTGCTCGGCATACAGTTTCTTTTCGATCAGCTCCTGCTGCAAGGCCTCGGTCAGCATCTCAGAAAGGGTGCCTCCCTGCTCATCCTTGGCGGTCCAGAGCGCTTCGGTATCCTCTTCGCCCGATTCCTCCAGATACGTTTGCCGCAGGGTGGAGACCCCACGCTTATAATCGTTCTCCGAAACGATGGAATTGCCCACCTTGATGGCATATTCCGGCCCGCTGCAGGCGGCAAGTGTGGATATCAACAAAGCAACCATCACTCCGACAGCGATGGCGCGAAAAAAGTTTCTCATTGAGGTTCTCCTTAAATTTATATGTATTTTCAGTATAACATAGGAAGATATTTTTGTAAATAGAGTTGTTTATCGGTTCATTTCGTGCTAAAATATAATTTATGAAGAAAAACGAAATTCTAAAAGTGAAGATCGAAGATTATACCGAGGAAGGCTTCGGTGTCGCCCGCGCGGATGGATATGTTCTTTTCATTCCAAACACCATCGCGGGGGAAGAGGCGGAAGTTTTGGTGGTCAAGGCGGGCAAGACCTTTGGCTATGCCAAGGTCTTAAAACTGCTCAAGACCTCACCCCATCGGGTGGAGCCCGAATGTCTCTTGGGCAACCGCTGCGGCGGGTGCGCCTTTTGGCATCTTTCCTACGAGGAAGAATTGCGCCTAAAAGCAAGTCGCGTGCAGGCGCAGTTGCAGCGGATCGGCGGTCTTTCTCTGCAATGCGAAGAACCCATCGGTGCGCCCACCCCCTTTGGCTACCGCAACAAAGCCCAATACCCCATTCGCCAAGTCAAAGGCGAGCCCCAAGCGGGGTTTTATGCGGCGGGCAGCCACGGCATAGTCTCGGGTGCGCCCTGCGCCATCCAACCGTCCATTTTTAATGCGATTTCAGAAGCCACCCTGCAATTTATGAAGAACAAAGGCATCCCCGCCTATGAAGAGCAGGGCTACAGCGGCTTGGTGCGGCATCTTTATCTTCGCCGCGGCGAAGCCACCGAAGAAATTTTAGCCTGCCTGGTGGTCAATGCCCGGCAGTTCCCGCTCAAGCAGGAATTTGCCGCCTTTTTGCAGCAACAATTCCCTGCAATTAAGACCGTCTGCATCAACTATAACGATAAAAATACCAACGTCGTGCTGGGCAAACGCACCGAAACGGTCTGTGGTATGGGCTATATCGAAGATATTTTATTGGGCAAGCGGTATCGCATCGCGCCCCAATCCTTCTATCAGGTCAACCGTACCCAGACCGAAGTCCTTTATAAAAAAGCTATGGAACTTGCCCACCTTTCGGGCAACGAGCGGGTGCTGGACCTCTATTGCGGCATCGGTACCATCGGGCTTTCGCTGGCGGAACATTGCAAAGAACTGGTCGGGGTGGAGATCGTCCCCCAAGCCATCGAAAATGCCAAGATCAATGCCAAGATCAACGGCATTGAAAATGCAGAGTTTTTCTGTGCCGACGCCAAGGATGCCGCCCAAAAATTTGCCCAAGAGGGCAAACAATTCGATGTCATCATCGTCGACCCGCCCCGCAAGGGCTGCGACCGAGCAACGCTGGATGCCATTACCCAAATGGCACCGTCTACCTTGGTCTATGTCTCCTGTAACCCCGCCACTTTGGC
>JAZSBU010000099.1:0-2989 GCA_045602565.1 Eubacteriales bacterium
CCACCTTCAAGATCGTTACCCTATCGATGGCGCTGGAGGAAGGCTTGATCAGTACGAGCAATACCTATTCCTGCCCCGGCTATATTCGCGTGGCGGACCGCACCATCCGCTGCTGGAAATCCGGCGGACACGGGCATCAGACCTTGGCGCAGGCGATCCAAAATTCCTGCAACCCCGCTTTTATCACCATCGGTGCTAAGGTGGGCGCCACCAATTTCTATCAATATTTCAAAAACTTCGGTTTGACCGAAAAGACCGGTGTGGACCTCAACGGTGAGGCGAGCGGCATCTGGTTCAGCAAGTTCCAGGAAGTCGAGCTTGCTACCGCCTCCTTCGGTCAGAACTTTAAGATCACCCCGCTGCAGATGATCACCGCGGTGGCAGCCGCCAGCAACGGCGGTAAATTGGTCACCCCCCATGTGGTTAAGGAGATCACCGAGACGCAGGAAGACGGCACCGAAAAGGTGGTCAAAAGCTTCACTCCGCAGGTGAAAAGGCAGATCATTTCTGACGAAACCAGCGCGCTGGTCTGCGATCTGCTGGAAGAGGTCGTTACCGTCGGTTCGGGTAAAAATGCTTATGTTAAGGGCTACCGCGTGGCAGGTAAGACCGGTACTTCCGAAAAGATCGACGTTCTCAATGCCACCGGCGATAAATACTACATTTCGTCCTTTATCGGCTTTGCACCGGCGGATGACCCCGAATATGCCATTTTGGTGATGCTGGATAGCCCCAGCGCAGGGGAGATCTACGGCGGTATCATCGCCGCGCCGGTCGCAGGCGATATTTTGGCGGATATTCTGCCCTACTTGAGCATCCAGCCGCAGTATACCGAGGAAGAACTGGAAACCTTGGATGTTTCCATCCCCTCCTTGATGGAGCAATCCTTGAAGGATGCGGAAGCGGTACTGATCGATAAAGAAATCAAATATAAGGTCAAGGGCGATGGCGATACTGTTTTGGACCAGATGCCCCAGCCCGGCTCGACTATGCCGCAAAGCGGAACTATCATTCTCTATACCGGAGAGGCGACACCCTCCAAGAATATCACCGTCCCCAATCTGGTGGACTACTCGGTGGCAGGTGCCTCCAACCGCATCACCTCGATGGGCTTAAACGTGCGCGTGGTGGGCAACTCCAATGCCGGTTCTACCGCTTTGGTCATTTCCCAATCGCCCGCCGCAGGCGAGGTGATCCCCGAAGGTACGGTGGTCACCATCCGAACCAACAGTTCTGTGGGGGTTCAAAACTAATTATCCGAAAGGAGCTTTTCCAATGCTGTTATCGGAACTTTTAAACGGAATTCAGACATTAAATGCATATACCGACCTCGAAATTGCGGGCATCGCTTTTGATTCCCGCAAGGTGGAAAAGGATTTCCTTTTCTGCGCCATCCGCGGCGAGACCGTCGACGGTCATCGATTCACCGCCTCCGCCGCCGAAAAGGGCGCGACGGTGATCTTGGCGGAATATGCCACCGAGCATACTGCAACCGAGATTTTGGTCCAGGATACCCGCATGGCATTCCAGCAGGTCTGCGCCAATTATTTCGGTCATCCCGAAAAATCGATGCGTTTCCTTGGAGTGACAGGTACGAATGGTAAAACTTCCGCCACCCAATTCATCAAAAGTATTTTGGATGGAATGGGGGTCAAAGCGGGGTTGATCGGTACGGTTTTAAATCAGATCGGCACCGTCAGCGAGCCTGCGGAATTTACCACCCCCGAACCCTACCAGCTTTTTGCTCTGCTGCGTCGGATGAAGGATGCAGGGGTCGAAGTGGTGGTGATGGAGGTCTCCTCCCAAGCGATGGATCAGCGCAGAGCCGATAGTTTGCCTTTCGCGGCGGCAGGCTTTACCAATCTGACCCAAGACCATCTGGACTATCATAAGACGATGGAAAACTATAAAGAAGCCAAAGCGCGCCTCTTTTCGATGGCGGGCAAGGGCGTCTATAATATCGACGATGCTGCGGGGATGGAGTTCAGATCCCGCTTCGGCGGTCTGACCTATTCCGCCAAGGGGAAGGCAGACCTTTATGCGACCAAGATCCAAATGGATGTTTCGGGGGTGGCCTACCAACTCCATTATTGCGGAAAATCCGCGCAGATCAAGGTTTCCACCCCCGGCTTGTTTACCGTTCATAACACCCTCTGCGCCGCAGGTGTTTTGCTGGCGGCAGGGTATACCTTGGATCAGGTGACCGAAGGCTTGAATCGCATTCCAAAGGTGGCAGGCCGCGCCGAGATCATCACCGAAGGCTTGCCCTTCGATGTAATGCTGGATTATGCCCATACCCCCGATGCGTTGGAGAATATCTTAACTACTATCCGTACCTATGCCAAGGGCAGAGTGGTCACTCTGTTTGGCTGCGGCGGCGACCGCGACCGCACCAAACGCCCAAAAATGGCGGCGGCTGCGGCGAAATACAGCGATTTTCTGATCGTTACCTCCGATAATCCCCGCACCGAAGATCCCGCGGCGATCATCAAGGAAATTTTGGTGGGCTTGGAGGGGTGCGAGGTGCCCTATGCGGTGATCGAAAACCGCAAAGAAGCCATCGGCTATGCCATCCAAAACGCCCAAAAAGACGATCTGATCTTGTTGGCAGGCAAAGGCCACGAGGATTATCAGATCATCGGTAAAGAAAAGCATCATTTTGATGAGAAAGAAATTGTAGAGGAATATTTAAAGCAATGCTGAATGTTTCATCAATTGCCGTTGCATTAAATCAAGAATATAACAGACCGGATTTTGAGGTCCATACCTTTGTCACCGATTCCCGCAAGGTGCAAAAAGGCTGCCTTTTTGCCGCCATCAAAGGCGAGCGGGTGGACGGTCATTCCTTTATCCCCGCGCTGGACCAAGCCTATGAGAATATTGTCTTTTTGGTCCCCGAGCCGCCCGAAGAGGAACTGAGAAACCCCTGTTTTGTCGTATCGGACGTGCGGGAAGGGCTGGGTATGATCGCCAAAGCCCATTTGGAAGC
>JAZSBU010000100.1:0-4357 GCA_045602565.1 Eubacteriales bacterium
CCCATCAGGTGCAGGGCGGAGCCGTTTTCCTTGGCGTTGTTCATCGCGCCCATCAGCGCTTCATTTTCAAAGAAATCCCCATCGATGGTGCTCTTGGTGATGCGGGTCAATTCTTGGTAGACCACGCGGCCGGCACCGATATTGGTATGACCGACCTCGCTGTTGCCCATCTGCCCGTCGGGCAAGCCGACATCCATTCCCGATGCGCCGATGGCGGTGATGGGGCAGGATTCGGAAAGCGCGTCCATATTGGGGGTTTTGGCGGCGTGGATGGCGTTGCCGTCCAATACAGCGTTATTGCCGTAGCCGTCTAAGATACACAGTACTAAAGGTTTTTTCATTTTCACTTTACCGCCTTAACAATAATCGAAAAATCTTCGGCTTTCAAAGAAGCACCGCCGATCAAGCCGCCGTCCACATTCTCTTTGGCGAGCAGTTCCTCGGCGTTTTTGGGGTTCATCGAACCGCCGTATTGAACGGTGATGTTCTCCGCCGCCTCTGCGCCGAACATTTCGGCGACCGCGGCGCGGACATAGCCGTTGCCTTCATCCGCTTGCTCGGCAGTGGCGGTAACACCGGTACCGATCGCCCAGACCGGCTCATAAGCGATGATGACATTCTTCAGTTGCTCGGCGGTGACGTTGGTCAGCGCCATCTTGGTCTGATATTTCAGCAGGGTCTCGGTATAGCCCAGCTCTCTTTGCTCCAAGGTCTCGCCCACGCAGACAATGGCTTTCAGCCCTGCATTGAGAGCCGCCAAGGTACGCAGATTGACGGTCTGATCGGTCTCGCCGAAATATTGGCGACGCTCACTATGGCCGATGACCACGTATTCCACACCGCAGGCGGTCAGCATCTCGGCGGAAACTTCGCCGGTATAGGCGCCGTTTGCCTTGAAGTGTACATTCTCGGCACCGATCTTGATATTGGAACCCTTGGCAGCCTCGATGGCGGCAGCGATATCCACATAGGGAACGCAAAGAACCACATCGCAAGCGGCACCGGCGACCAGCGGCTTCATCTCATTGATCAATGCGGTGGTCTCGGCAGGGGTCTTGTTCATTTTCCAGTTTCCTGCAATAACATAGTTTCTCATTTTTATTTTCTCCTAATCTTGACGAAATAAAGGGCTGTTGCAACACGGCGACAGCCCTTTATATTTTTTACTTGTTATTCAAAGCAGCAATACCGGGCAGCTCCTTACCCTCGAGGAATTCGAGAGAAGCACCGCCGCCGGTGGAGATGTGGGTCATCTGATCACCGAAGCCCAAGGTATTGACAGCCGCAGCGCTGTCGCCACCGCCGATGACGGTAACGGCATCGGTCTCCGCCATTGCCTTAGCAACCGCCATGGTACCCTTGGCAAGAGTGGGGTTCTCAAATACGCCCATAGGACCGTTCCAGACCACGGTCTTGGCAGACTTGACAGCCTTGGCAAAAAGTTCCGCGGTCTTAGGACCGATATCCAGGCTCATCATATCGGCAGGGATCTTATCGGCATCCACAACCTCGACCGCGATCTCCGCATCGATGGGATTGGGGAAATCTTTAGCGATGGTGCAGTCGATGGGCAGCAGGATCTTAACGCCCTTTTCTTCGGCTTGCTTGTGCATATCCTTGCAGTAGTCGATCTTGGTCTCATCCAGCAAAGAGGTACCGACGGAATAACCCTTGGCGGCCAGGAAAGTATAAGCCATACCGCCGCCGATGATCAGAGTGTCTGCCTTTTTGAGCAGGTTTTCAATAACAGTCAGCTTATCGGCAACCTTGGCACCGCCCAGAATGGTAACAAAGGGACGCTCGGGGGCATCCACAGCGTTGCCCAGATATTGCAGTTCTTTGCCGATCAGATAACCGGCAACCGCTTCTTTTACATAGTTTACAACGCCGACGGTGGAGCAATGAGCGCGGTGCGCGGTACCGAACGCATCGTTGACAAAGATATCCGCCAAAGAGCCCAGCTCTTTGCTGAATTCTTCGCCGTTCTTGGTTTCTTCGGCACGATAGCGGGTGTTCTGCAGCAGAACCACATCGCCGTCCTTCATTGCGGCAACCGCCGCCTTGGCATTCTCGCCGACCACGTTATCATCGGCGGCAAAAACAACTTCCTTGCCCAACTTTTCGGAAAGGCGGGCAGCCACAGGAGCCAGAGAACATTCGGGCTTGGGTTCGCCCTTGGGCTTGCCCATATGGGAGCAAAGGATGACCTTGCCGCCATCCGCGATCAGCTTTTTAATAGTGGGCAGAGCCGCATTGATGCGGTTTTCGTCGGTGATGACACCGTTTTTGAGGGGAACATTGAAGTCGCAACGGACCAGAACGTTCTTGCCCTTGACGTTAATGTCGTCTACAGTCTTTTTGTTGTAAGCCATGTCTGTTTCTCCTTCTTATATTAAACTAAAATTTTTTACCAAAGTTTATTTTACCATTATTTTGCTCCGTTTGCAATCTTTTTATTTTTATGAATTTACTGAAAATTCGAGTAAATTCTATGGAAATACTGTGAGATATATGATATAATACTTAAATATACAACAATTTTGACCCAAGGAGATGCAAATATGGGATTATTTGATAAATGGTTCGGTTCTCATTCCGATCGGGAACTCAAGCGGATCCAGCCCATCGTCGATCGGGTATTGGCGTTGGAGGAGACCTATGCCGCCCTTTCGGAGGAGGACCTTAAAAATCAGACCAATCTTTTAAAAAAGCGGTTGGCAAAAGGCGAGACCTTGGATGACATTCTGCCCGATGCCTTTGCCACCATGCGGGAGGCCGCTTGGCGGGTATTGGGAATGAAGCATTATCCGGTCCAGATCATCGGCGGTATCGTTCTCCATCAGGGAAGAATTGCCGAAATGAAGACCGGTGAAGGTAAGACCTTGGTGGCGACTCTCCCCGCATATCTGAACGCTTTGGCAGGCGAAGGGGTGCACGTCATTACCGTCAACGATTATCTTGCCCAGCGGGACAGCGAATGGATGGGCAAGGTCTACCGTTATCTGGGTCTGCAGGTGGGCTTGGTCATCAGCGGAATGACCCCCGACCAAAAGCAGAAGGCCTACGCCGCCGATATTACCTACGGTACCAATAACGAGTTCGGCTTTGACTACCTGAGAGATAATATGGCGCTCTATAAGGAAAATCTGGTGCAACGCCGCCATTATTTCGCCATCGTGGACGAGGTGGACTCCATCTTGATCGATGAAGCCCGCACCCCCTTGATCATCAGCGGTCAGGGTGCCAATTCCACCGAAATGTATAATCTGGCGGATAATTTCGTCAAATCCCTGCGCCCCTTCAAGGTGGTCCGTACCGACGATAAGGCAGACTACGATGCCTATGCCAAGATGGAATACCAAGAACTTCTAATGGGTCATTATCTCACCGAAGCGGAGCATAAAGATCTGCAGAACGCCGATTACCTCATCGAAGAAAAGAGCAAACACGTCACCCTCACCGCCAAAGGCGTGGAAAAGGCGGAAGCCTTTTTCCATCTGGAAAATCTGGCGGATCCCTCCAATATGGAGATCAGCCACCATATCAACCAAGCCCTGCGCGCCCGCGGCATTATGCATCGGGATATCGACTATGTCGTTAAGGACGGGCAGGTGCTGATCGTCGATGAATTCACCGGCCGTATTATGTATGGGCGGCGGTATAACCAAGGCTTGCACCAAGCCATCGAAGCCAAAGAAAACGTCAAGGTGGAAAAGGAAAGCAAAACGCTGGCCTCCATCACCCTGCAAAACTATTTCCGCCTCTACGATAAGCTTTCGGGTATGACCGGTACCGCCTTGACCGAAGAGGATGAATTCCGCGGCATCTACGCGCTGGACGTGGTGGAGATCCCCACCAACCGCCCCAATATCCGCGTCGACCATTCGGATATGGTCTTTAAGACCGAAAAGGGCAAGTTTTTGAACGCTCTGCAGCAGATCGAGGAATGCCACGCCAAGGGCCAGCCGGTCTTGGTGGGTACCATCTCCATCGAGAAGAGCGAACTTTTGAGTATGCTCTTAAAGAAGAAGGGCATCCCCCACCATGTTTTAAACGCCAAGCATCACGAAAAAGAAGCGGCGATCATCGCCCAGGCAGGTAAGTTCGGCGCCGTCACCATCGCCACCAATATGGCAGGCCGCGGAACCGATATTATGCTGGGCGGTAATGCCGAATATCTGGCAAAAGAAGACCTGCGTAAAAAGGGCTACGAAGAAGCGGTCATCAGCGAAGCCACCGGCTACGCCGAGACCAAGGACGAGACCATTTTGGAAGCCCGCGCTTTCTATCAGGAAGCGTTAAAGAATCATAAAGACGTCATCTCGGTGGAAGCGGAAAAGGTCCGCGCCGCCGGCGG
>JAZSBU010000101.1:0-14758 GCA_045602565.1 Eubacteriales bacterium
ATATTTCAACCGCAACTTGACGAACGGCGAAAAAAAAGGTAAAATAGAATGGAATTACTGTGTTATGGAGAGGAACATATGAATCGATTTACTATGTTTTTTCGTAAATATTGGCATAAGATCCTGACCTTCTGCATTGGGCTGGCCTTTTTGAGCCTTTGCGGTGTATTGGTCTGGTTGGGTGCCGAACGGATCTATCATGTATTTAAACCTGAAAATATTTATGAAAAGGGCGTGGATCCCGATCTGATCTGGGAAGGCGCGGCCTTTGATGAACTGCGTGCTTCGGGATTGGAAGAAGGCTCCAAGGAATACTACGAAGAATATATTTCAAATTTTGTCAAGCAGGATTTCCCCGGTTTTAACGACCCCTTGGAATTAAACACCGATTATTTTATTTCCTATGGTATCTGGCAGGCGATCAAGGTCAACGGCCAGGGTGTCTATGCCACCGATGAAAAGGGCATTATCCGTATCCCCAAAGCGGATGTGGAAAAATATGCGCTGTATAATTTCAACTATATGGGCGATATCAAGCACCATTCGGTGGAGACCGGCGGCGGATTTGAATATGAATCCCTTTCGGGTTGCTATAAGGTCAGCTCCGCGATGGGTAATAAATTCCTTGTTCCCAATGTTTTGGATGTGAAGGAGGAAGAGGGTACCGGCGTGGTAACGCTGTTGGTGGACCTTTATTATAACGATGGTCTGACCTCGGAGGATATCACGCAAGATGCCTCTAAATTTGCCAAGAGGATCTCCATCACCATGCAGAAGATGGAGGAAAATATGACCATCAATGATGCCGAGACACCGGTGACCAACTATCTTTATACTGCTTGCTCGCTGGTGGATGAGACGGTCTCGGGCGATAAAATTGACCCCGATGCCAACACGAATGATTTTAAATAAAAAGGAGCCAAGGCTGCTGCGCTTGCGCAGCAGCCTTGATTTTTAATTATGGAAGAACAATTCAGTTCGGCATATCGGGCGTTTCGCCAGAGTGCCTATCGAAATAAATACGAAAAAGCTCTGATTTTCGGCGGTAAAACCTTCACCTTTGGTGCCCTGCTGGTGCGGGCGGAATATGCCTATAACACCTTTTTGCAGATGGGGGTGGAGGAAGGCGATTGCGTGGCCTTGTGGCTGCCCGATTGCCCCGATCTTCTCGCTTCGTTTTATGGGCTTTCCCGCATGGGGGCGATCGGGGTTTTGATCCATCCTGCCTGCTCGCCCCGCGAGGTGAAAAAGCAGATGGAAAAAGCAGGCGCCGATATTCTTTTGACAACGGCGGGGAGATATGAACTTTACCGCAAATTGATGGAAGAATTGCCTCAAAGCAATTTGATCTTATGCCGCCCCGAATTGGATATGAAAGGCAAGGCACGCAGAGACTATTTGGAAAAAGAATGGGGCAACGATATTGAGGATCGGGCGGTGCTGGATCAGATGATGGCAGCCAACCGCTACAGTGCGTTGGAAATACCGAAAGGCGATCCTCTGCAGCAGGCGGTGGTGCTTTATGGAACCAGCAGTTTTATCGAGGCGCATCCCATCTCTTATCAAGCGGAAGAGTTGGACGAAAAGGTAAGTGATTTTTGGAAAAATAAGAAGGCGGTCAAGGTCGTTTTTGTGGAAAATTCTTTTGCCACCGAGGGCGGTTTTCTGGCTGTTCATAGCGCACTTGCGGCGGGAAAAACGGTGCTGTGGTGCGATGGAACGATGGAGCAGATGCGTAAATTCAAGCCGGATTTTCTGGTCGCCACCGAGGAGTTCTTTTGGGCGTTGCGCCAGCAAAACTCCCCTTGGAAGATGAAATGGACCAACCTGCAGGGCGGGATCCAGATCGGCAAGGAACCGACCGAGTTGATGCGAAAATTTGCATCTCGAATGATGCGCGAATGCGGCGGGCAGGGGTCTTTGGAAGCCTGTCCGGTGGCACTCAAGGTGCAGCAGCAATCCCTTTATTATGTAGGGGATTTCGGGGTGCGGATCTCGGATATGGAGCGTCAGTTGTCAACCCTTCCTTCCATTGCTGCTTGCCGTGTCAGCGCGGAAGGCGGCGGGCTGCGATTGCGGTTGGTGCCCAGCGGCAAAGAGGCTGCCGGAAAGACGGGCAAAAGCATCGCTTTATGTTGCCGGCGGGAGATGAATCCGCGACACCTGCCCAAAACGGTGGAATTTTGCGCTAAACTATAATTTTTTATATGCTAAAAATATAAAAAATGCTTTACATTATATTGTTATTTATGATATACTTCTATTATTATTGATATGAGAGGACCGTTGAAATGGGAACTGTCATCAGCATTGTTTCCGGCAAGGGCGGTGTGGGGAAGACCACATTATGTGCCAATCTGGCGTTTGCTTTGGCGCTGGAAGGGCATTCCGTCATCGCGCTGGACGGAGATATGGGGCTGAAAAACCTGGATATCCTGCTGGGTATGGAAAGCAAATCTTCTTATGATCTTTTGGATATTTTGGAAGAGCGTTGCCCCATTGGTCAGGCTGTCGTTGTCCACGATACCTTGCCCAATCTGCATATGATCTCCGGCTCGGAGGATTATACCGCTTCGGTGGACAAGCGGGCCATGCGTCGGCTTTGCCGATGGCTGGCGGATCATTATGAATATGTTTTGATCGATGCGCCTGCAGGGGTGGGCGAAGGGTTCCGCAATGCGGTGTTCAGCGCCCAGCGTTGCATCGTTGTGTCCACACCGGATCTGACTTCGGTGCGGGATGCGGGGCGGACCGCCTCGATCATTGCAGGGATGTGTTCCGTCCCTTGCGAATTGGTCATCAATAAAGTGCGTAAGCAGATGATGAAAAAAGGCTATATGCGGAATGTGGATCAGGTGATGGATTCGGTTTCCTTGCCGCTGCTGGGGTTGGTTCCCCACGATGATGAGGTAGTGATCTCCGCCAACCGCGGGATGATCTTGCCCCAGACCAAGTCCAATACCGCTATGGCGTTTAAGAACATTGCCCGTCGGCTGCAGGGTGAAGATGTGCGGTTGGCCGGCTTTTGGAGAAAGTAAATAAATATTTGTTGTGTCAGGAGGATCGAAAAAAGAGAATGAACATTGCATTGATTGCCCATGAAAAGAAAAAAGAGCTGATGGTGCAGTTTTGTATTGCTTATGCCGGCATTTTGGCAAAGCATAATCTTTGCGCTACCGCCACCACCGGAAACCTCATTTCGGAGGCGACCGGATTGGATATCAATAAAGTTTTGAGCGGCCCCCATGGCGGCGAGGATCAAATTGCAGCAAGAATTTCCTATGATGAGATCGATGTACTGCTTTTTTTCCGCGATCCCTTGACCCCGACCACACGGGAGCGGGAAGAACTGAATATTCTGCGTTTGTGCGATGTTCATAACGTCCCTGTGGCGACCAATATTGCCACCGCCGAGGTGGTCATTATGGCGCTGGAACGCGGCGATCTGGATTGGCGCGAGATCCGCAAGGATTAAATCAATTCAAATATCCCTGCTCCCCTTTATGGGTGAGCGGGGATTTCGACTGTTAATAACTGTTACAGAGAAGTAAGGAGAAACGAAAAAAATGGCTCAAATTACCGCCCCGAAGGGCACGCAAGATATTTTACCGAAGGATTCGGGCCGCTGGCAAAAGGCGGAATCCATCATTCGCGAGCTTTGCGCGCAATATGGATTTAAAGAGATCCGTACCCCTGTTTTTGAGCATACCGAAGTATTTGTACGCGGTGTGGGGGAGACCACCGATGTGGTCACCAAAGAGATGTATAGCTTTGAGGATAAGGGCGGCCGTTCGGTCACACTGCGTCCGGAAGGGACGGCAGGAATCGTCCGTTCCTTTGTGGAGAACGGTCTGTTCAATGAAGCCCTGCCGACCAAGCTTTATTATATGATCCAATGCTTCCGCTATGAAAAGCCCCAAAAAGGGCGGCTGCGGGAATTCCATCAATTCGGTTTGGAACTGTTTGGAGCGCCCGACCCCTTGGCGGATGCCACCATTATTTCGTTGCCCTATCGGCTGTTTAAAAAGGTTGGGCTGGATGGAATCCATCTGGAACTCAACTCCATCGGCTGCAAGGAATGTCGCGGCAAATACCGCGAAGCGCTGATTTCCTATTTCCAAAAGGATCAGGAAAAACTTTGCCCCACCTGCCAAGAGCGGTTGATGAAGAACCCGATGCGGATCCTGGACTGCAAGAGCGCGATCTGCCAAGGCATCGCCAAGGATGCCCCGATCATCACCGATTATCTCTGCGAGGACTGCAGCAACCATTTCGAAGCGGTGAAAGATTATCTTTCGCTGATGCATATTGAATACCACATCAATCCCCGTATTGTACGCGGTTTGGATTATTACAACCGCACCGTTTTCGAATTTGTCTCCGACCAGATCGGCGCGCAAGGAACCGTCTGCGGCGGCGGTCGGTACGATGGAATGACCGAGCAATTCGGCGGCGGCAACCATTCGGGCATCGGTTTTGCGATGGGAATGGAGCGGTTTATGCTGGTGCTGGAGCAGGCGGGTATTACTTTGGAAGAGGATTGCGGCTGCGATCTTTTCATCATCCCGCTGGGCGATCGCGCCTGCAAATACGCAGTCGGGCTGACCGATCGGTTGCTGGGCGAGGGCGCCAAGGTGCAATACGACCTGCTGCGGCGCTCGGTCAAAGCGCAGATGAAATATGCCGATAAGATCGGCGCCGCCTGCACCATGGTGCTGGGCGACAGCGAATTGGATGCAGCAACTGCAACGATCAAGAATATGAAAAACGGCGAGCAAAAGTCGATTGCTTTGAATGATTTGAATAAAGCCCTTTTGGAGGAAATAAGCAAATGAGAAGAACAAATTATTGCGGAGAGATTTCTGCAGAGCAGATCGGTCAGAAGGTGACCGTCTGCGGTTGGGTGCAGCGCCAGCGGGATCTGGGCGGCCTGATCTTTATTGATTTGAGAGACCGCACCGGCTTGGTGCAGTTGCAGTTTGATGAGTCGGTGAATAAGGAAGCCTTTGATGCGGCGTTCACCGTCCGCAGCGAATATGTCTTGGAAGTGACCGGTACCGTCGCTAAACGCGGCGGCGCGGTCAATGAAAATTTGAAGACCGGTGCGCTGGAGATCCTTGCCGATACCGTCAAGGTTTTAAATAAGGCAAAGACTCCGCCCTTTGAGATCGTGGAGAACAGCAACGTCAATGAAGAACTGCGGTTGAAATACCGCTATCTAGACCTGCGCCGTCCCGACCTGCAGGGGAATATCCTGATGCGCCATCGCATCACCAAAATCACCCGCGATTATTTCGATGAGAACGGCTTTATCGAGATCGAGACCCCGATGCTGATGAAATCCACCCCCGAGGGTGCGCGGGACTATTTGGTGCCCAGCCGTATCCATCCCGGCTGCTTCTATGCGTTGCCCCAATCCCCCCAGATCTATAAGCAGATCTCGATGGTGGCGGGCTTTGACCGCTATATGCAGATCGCCCGCTGCTTCCGCGATGAAGACCTGCGTGCCGATCGTCAGCCGGAATTTACCCAGATCGACCTGGAGATGTCCTTTGTGGAGATGGAAGATGTCCTTGCCATCGGCGAAGGATTTATGCAACGAGTGTTCCGCGAAGCCTTGGGCGAAGAAATTTCCTTGCCCCTGCCTCGCTTGACCTATAAAGAAGCGATGGAGCGGTTTGGCTCCGATAAGCCCGATACCCGCTTTGGGATGGAGCTGTTTGATATCAGCGACATCGTGAAAGAGAGCGGTTTCTCTGTCTTCAGCGGCGCGGTAGCTGCCGGCGGCAGTGTTCGCGGTATCACCGCGCAGGGCGCCGCTTCGGTACTGACCCGTAAAGAGATCGATAAGCTGACCGAGCACGCCCGCGGCATCGGTGCCAAAGGCTTGGCGTTCATCCGCTGGATGCCCGAGGGTATCAACTGCTCCTTTGGCAAATTTATGACCGAAGACGAAATGAAAGCCATTCTGGAGCGTTCCGGTGCGAAGGAAGGGGATGTGGTCCTCTTTGTGGCCGATGCCAAGAACAGCATCGTTTTGGGCACCTTGGGCGCATTGCGTCTGATGGTCGCCGATAAGTTAGGTGTAGAGCGCAAGGGCTATCAGCTGCTCTGGATTACCGAATTTCCCTTCTTCGATTGGGATGAAGATAATGAGTGTTGGGTGGCCATGCACCATCCGTTCACTTCCCCCTTGGATGAATGTCTGGACTATCTGGAGACCGATAAATCCAAGGTGCGTGCCAAGGCGTATGACTTGGTGTTGAACGGTGTGGAGCTCGCCAGCGGCTCCATCCGCATCACCGATCCCGAACTGCAATCGAGAATGTTTGATATGCTGGGGCTTTCGGAAGAAGAAGCCCACCTGAAGTTTGGCTTCCTGCTGGATGCTTTCCAATACGGCGCACCGCCCCATGGCGGTATGGGCTTAGGTCTGGACCGCTTGGTGATGCAGATGCTGAACCTCAAAAACCTGCGGGATGTCGTTCCTTTCCCCAAGGTGCAGAATGCATCTGAACTGATGAGCAACTGCCCTGCCGAAGTTTCTCCCGAGCAGTTGGAGGAGCTGGGCATCGCCATTGTTCAAAAAGAAGAAAACAAGGATTAACAATTTATTCATCAAATTTTGATAAAATTTACCCGATACTTTGTACGTTAGGAGAAAAAATATGATCGAGGTCAAAAATATCGTCAAATCCTACGGCGATAAATATGCGGTCAACGATATTTCGTTCACCGTCGAAACCGGCGAGATCGTCGGCTTTCTCGGCCCCAACGGCGCCGGTAAATCGACAACGATGAATATCCTCACCGGCTATCTTTCCGCCAATAGCGGAACCGCGCTGATCGATGGGATCGATATCTTGGAAAATCCCACCGAAGCCAAGCGGCTGATCGGCTTTTTGCCGGAGCAGCCCCCGCTCTATATGGATATGACGGTGAAGGAATATCTGGAATTTGTCTATGATCTGAAAAAGTGCAAGTTCCCCAAAAAAGAGCATCTGAAAGAGATCTGCGAACTGATGAAGATCGAGGACGTCTATAATCGGATGATCAAAAACCTTTCCAAAGGGTATCGCCAGCGCGTCGGCTTTGCACAGGCGCTGGTGGGCAATCCGCCCATTTTGATTTTGGACGAGCCGACCGTCGGTTTGGATCCCCGCCAGATCATCGAGATCCGCAAACTGATCACCCGCCTGGGGAAAAAGCATACCGTCATTCTCTCCACCCATATTTTGCAGGAGGTGCAGGCGGTCTGCGATCGCATCATTGTCATCAATAAAGGGCAGCTGGTTGCCGACGGCAACGCCGAAACCCTCGCCCATAAAGAAGCAGGCAACCGCCGCTTGGTGGCGCGGATTGCCGGCAATAAGGCGGAAGTCAAAAAGGCGATCCGCGCAATGAACAGTGTTCTTTCCTGCGAAGAGATGGGTACCAAAGAGCAGGGGACGACCGACTATTTGATCGAAAGTGAACCCAATGTGGATATCCGCAAGATGCTGTTCCGCCTGCTTTCCGATCGCGGTTGGATTTTGATGGGACTCAAATCGATGGATATGTCGCTGGAGGATGTCTTTGTCAGCCTCATTACCAATGAAGGGGGTGTAGAAGAATGAGAGCAGTCTGGAAACGGGAACTCAAGGCCTATTTGAAATCGCCTTTGGGCTATGTCTATCTCTTTTTGTTTTTGTTTGCCACCGGCTTTATCTTTTGCACCGTCAATGTACGTAACGGCATCTCCGATGTGCAGTATTACTTCCAAATGTGTTGCTACATATTGATCGTTGCCATCCCGCTGCTGACCATGCGGCTTTATCCCGAAGAGCGAAAGAATAAGACCGATCAGATCCTCATCACCGCACCCATCAGCATCACCAAGATGGTGCTGGGCAAATTCTTTGCCGCCTATTCCATGTTCTTGATCAGCTTGATCCCTACCTTGTTCTGCGTGGGATTTTTGATGATCTACGGCAATTTGGAATGGGGTGTGGTTCTTGGCAACTATGTGGGCTTTTTGCTGCTGGGCGCGGCATATATTGCCATCGCAATGCTGATGTCCTGCGTCACCGAAAGCCCCATCATTGCTTTTATGCTGGGTCTGTTCTCCCTGCTGTTCTTCGCCCTTTGCGATCTGCTGCTTTCTATCACCGATTGGGTGATTGTTACCAAGCTGGTCAACATTATTTCGGTCTCTACCCGCTTTTTAGGGTTCTCCACCGGATTGTTTGACCTTTCGGCAATCTTTTATTTTATCAGCCTTACGGTGATTTTCTTGTTCTTGAATATTCGTATTATCGTTAAAAGGAGGTGGAGCTGATGGCCTTGCTACCCAAAAAGGAAACGAACGAAAAAGTGAGCATCGGCTCTTTCTTCAAATCCCGTAAATTTAAGTATGGCTCGGTGGCCACCGCGCTGACCGCGGTGTTTATCGCCATCGTTGTCATTATCAATGTCATTTTCTCGCTGCTGACCGATGCCTATGCTTGGGAATTGGATCTGACCGGCAACGATCTCTACAGTATCTCTACCCAGTCCAAGCAGATCGTCAATACACTGACGAAGAATCAAAAAATTAAATTTACCGTTATGTATGACGAATCGGAATATCCCTCTCCTTTTGTGGATATTATCAAGCGGTTTGCCGCCCTTTCCGAGAATATTGAATTGACCTTTATCGATACCGTTGCCAATCCTACCGCACTGACCTCTTTCGGGGAAGAATACAGCATTGCCGAAGGCGCTGTGGTAGTCCAGAGCGATGCGCGGTTGCGGGTGGTCAATTTTGATGATATGTTTAGTTTGGATGATACCACCGGCACAGTCTCTTCCTATAATGTGGAAGAACGGTTGGCGGCGGCTATTTTGTATGTTACCCAAGAAGATGTCCCGATGACCTATTTTGTCTACGGTCACGGCGAGAGCGGTTATGAAGCGTTTAAGAGCTTGATCGCCAATAACGGCTCGGATGTGGAAGAAGTGCAGATCAACCAGCTGGATACCTTTGATGAAATGGCAAAGACGATGGTCATCTGCGGCCCGATGCGGGATTATTCGGAGACCGAGATCCGCAAACTGCAGGATTTCCTTGCCAATGACTATTCCTATGAGCGCAATCTCTTCTATTTTGCCAACCCCGAAGCCCCCAAACTGCCCAATCTAGAGGCATTTTTGGCGGAATGGGAAATCGAACTGGATCATACGTTGGTGCTGGAGGATGATGACCATAACGCTTCTACCTATGCAGGAAAGCCTTCCGAAGCCCCGCTCTATGTCATTCCCTCCTATGTACAGCCCGAAGAGGAGGATGCGGTCGATCTCAGCGCCGATGTTCTCTGCGTAGTCCCCCATACCGGCGGGATCCGCATTGTCAACGATGAGCGGAATACCGTCGATACCATCGCCTTGCTGACCACTTCGGAAGGTTCGTATGCCAAGAGCACCGATGCCATCATCAGCGGCTACGGCAAGACCAAAGAGGATTTAGAAGGTCCCTTTACCTTGGCGGCGGTTGCTACCAAGAGTAATTTCAAAGATAACGTGGAGCAGCAGAGCCATGTCTTTGCGGCTGGCTCGGTGGCGATGCTGGAGCAAAACTATATTACCTATAACGGCAACGGCGAATATCTCTTCAATATCTATCAAATGATGGTGGATGAGACCGAGCTGGAGGTCGCCGGCGCAACCAAGACGGTTGCTTCGTCCTATATGACCTTGGATGAGACCACCACCACTTGGGCATATATTCTGATTCTGGGTGTCATCCCCGTTCTCTGCCTGATTATCGGCGCCATTGTCTTTATCCGGAGGAGATTCTTATGATCAAACGTTTAAAACCGGTTTTGATCCTTTTGGGCGTGGCGGCGGTGCTGGGCATCCTGCTTTGGGTGCTGATCGCCTTTGTCCTGCCCAAGGATGAGGCGGGGGAGGATAAGGGAAATTCTGTTGTTTTGATGGAAACCGATCTCACCGAAGCAGATTCGGTGGAGATCAAAAACACCTTTGACCATTTTACCTTAATGCAACAGGCCATTGACCATTATTATGTGGACGGTAAAAAAGGCTATGAGGTGGATAACGATGCGATTTTAGAGTTCTTAAAGAACCTGGGTTCGCTCACCGCCAGCAAAAAGGTCATTGATGCCCCCAATGCCGAGCAGATCAAAAGCTACGGGCTGGAGAATCCCTATGGAATTGTAACAGTAAAGGATAATGCCGATACCTATACCTTTAAGATCGGTGCGACTTCGGCATCGGGCGCCTATTATATGCAGATGGGCAATGAGCCTACCGTCTATCTCATCGACGGAACCATCCCCGATGTCGCGCTGGTGGCGCGGTATCAGTTCTATACCGATGTGATGATCGAATACAGCGAGGAGTCCGTCGACCAAGAGACCTTGAAATGGTTTGAGATCAGCGGCACCGATGCAACAGAGAAGTTCCGCCTGGTGATGAATGAGCTGGGCGAAGACGAAGTCGGTGCCTCCTATCTGCTGACCTCGCCCATCAACCATTCGGCATCGATGGTGGCGCAGGATCATATCTTTAACCTGCTTACTGCCCTGACCACCGCCGCGGTGGTGGGGGATGATACTTCTCCCGCAACCCTGAAAAAATATGGCCTCGATGAGCCTGCCTATACCTTCTCCTTTGTTCAAAACGGCAAGGTGCAGACCGTGCATTTCGGAAATACCACCGAAGCGGGCTATCAGTATTGCTATACCGAGGGCGGCAAATATATCCATAATATTGAGACGTCCAATACCGAGTTTATGGGAGGTAAATTAAAGGATTTCTGTGAAGATATGATCTATACTCGCGCCGCCGATAACCTCAAGGGCATCAAGGTCACCGGTATGGATAAGAATTTCCAAATCAACATCGGCGAAAAGGATGAAGACGGAAACTTCTATGTTACCATCAATAATAAGGTGGTGGATAGCGAACTCTTTTCTGACTTCTATGCCCATGTTTTGATGATCGGGATCACCGATGTGGGGGATAAGGGTAAGGAAACCACCCCCTATGTTTCCTTGGAATTTACCTTGAAGGATGATACCGTCGAGACGATGAAATTCTATCCGGTCTCCCAGCTGAAATGCTATTGCGAAGTCAATGGTACCGGCTCTTTCTGGGTGACGACGATGAATGTGGAAAAGATTGTAGAGAATGCTCAAAAACTCTACAACGGAGAGGTTATTACAACTGAGTGGTAAACCATAAAAAGGCTCCCTGCGGGGAGCCTTTTCTTTGTTTCTTTCCTATATAAATAAAAAAGGCTTGCATTTTTGCATAAAGTGTGGTACACTGTCTATAGTATGAATACCAAGGAGGTTCGTCTGGCACGAACCTCTTTGCTTTTGCATGAAAGGAGACCGAGCGTGAAAGAAAGCATTGCATCGCGCGTGGAAGCGCTGGCGCAGCCGGTAGCCGAAGGGCTGGGGTATGAGTTATTTGATGTGGAATATGTCAAAGAGGGGCCCGATTTCTTCCTGCGGCTGTATATCACCAAGGAAGAGGGGATCGCCATCGATGATTGCGAGGCGATGAGCCGCGCCATTGATCCCTTGTTGGATGAGGCGGATCTCATCAAGGACCATTATTATTTAGAGGTTTCTTCGGTCGGGCTGGACCGCCCCTTGAAGAAAGAAAAGGATTTTCTCTATTTTATGGGGGAAATGATTGAGGTAAAACTCTTTCGTCCCATCGAGAAGACCGATTATCTGGTGGGCAGATTGATTGGGTATGCGGATGGAAAGTTTGCAATAGAATGGCAAGGGCAGGAATTGGAGCTTAGTGTTAAGGACACAAGATTGGTTCGCCCTTGGATTGATTTTAGTAAAACATAAGGGATATATAGGAGGACAAAAATGAAAAACGCAGAATTTTTTAAGGCATTGGATCTGATCGAAGCGGAGAAAGGCATCCCCGCCGATTATATGCTGGAAAAGGTGGAGGCCGCCCTGCTGGCAGCAGTCAAGCGTGCCTACGGCAATTCCGATAATGCCGAAGTTATTATCAATCGCGATAAGAATGAAATTAAGTTGATCCAAAAGAAATTGGTGGTGGAAGAAGTCACCGATCCCGTTTTGGAAATTTCTTTGGAAGAAGCCCACGATACTGTCAATAAGCGTTTGAAGCTGGGCAGCGAAGCCAAGGTCGAGCTCAAGACCAAGGAATTCGGCAGAATTGCCGCCCAGAACGCCAAGCAAGTCATTATCCACGGCATCCGCGACGGCGAACGCGGTCTGTTGTATCAAGAGTTCAACAGCAAGGAATGTGAGATCATTACCACCACCGTCAATCGTGTGGAGCCCAACGGCAATGTGATCTTGGATATTGGCAAAAGCCAAGCGATGCTGATCAAAAATGAGCAGATCCCCGGCGAGGTGTTCAACCCCGGCGATTTTGTAAAGATCTATGTGGTGGAAGTTCGCAACGCACAGAGAGGCCCGCAAATTCTGATCTCCAGAACCCATCCGGGCTTGGTCAAACGGTTGTTTGAATTGGAAGTTCCCGAAATCTTCGACGGCACTGTGGAGGTTAAATCCATCGCCCGCGAGGCCGGAAGCAGAACCAAGATCGCGGTCTGGGCGCAGGACGAGAATGTCGATCCTGTCGGTGCTTGTATCGGTAACCGCGGCGCGCGTATTTCCAAGGTCTGCGAAGAGTTGAAGAACGAAAAGGTGGATGTCATCCGCTATAGCGAAAATTCCGAAGACTATATCGCTTCCGCCCTTTCTCCCGCCAAGATTTTGAGCGTTGCCGCTGATGATGCGACCAAGACTTGTGTGGTTGTGGTCAGCGACGATCAACTTTCTCTTGCCATCGGCAAGGAAGGTCAGAACGCCCGCTTGGCGGCCAAATTGACCGGCTATAAGATTGATATCAAGCCGCTTTCCAAAGTAGGTGAATAAGCCTTGGCAAAAGAACGTAAAATTCCCATGCGGATGTGTCTTTGCTGCCGCGAGATGAAACCCAAGCGCGAGCTGGTTCGGGTGGTTCTCAATAAGGAAGGGCAGATCAGTGTGGATCTCACCGGCAAGGCTGCCGGCAGAGGCGCGTATCTCTGCCGCGAAGCGCAGTGTGTGGCAAAATTGCTCAAGACACGTGCGTTAGACCGCGGATTTTCCCGCAAGGTCGAGGATGCGGTCTATGAGCAGCTGCAAAAGGAGCTGAGCTGCGGTGAATAAAAAAGTACTTTCGACCTTAGGGCTTTGCCGCCGCGCGGCAAGGCTGCACTATGGGTTTGATATGGTGATGGCAGGGCTGCATAAAACCCATCTTTTGCTGTTGGCAGAAGATTGCTCTGCGCGCACCTGCAAAAATTTGGAAGAGGCAGCCAAGGAATTTCAGATTCCGCTTTACCATCTGCCTTATACCAAGGAGCAGTTAGGCATCAGCATCGGCACCAAGCCGGTGGGCATCCTTGGAGTGATCGATGCGGGGTTTGCCCGCAGCTTGATGCAATCTATCGAAGGGGGTAAATAATTTGGAACTTAAATACAGAGTGCATGAATTTGCCAAAGATTTTAATGTCAAAAGCGCAGACATTATGAATCTTTTGGATACCATCGAGAAAAAGGAACGGACCCATATGGCGGTTCTCACCATTCCCGAATTGGATTATCTTTTTAACCACTATACCAAGAAAAATCAAGTAGAGAATTTTGACGCTTATTTTGCTTTGGCTAACCGCCCCGATCCCGAAGGCGCGAAGAAACCGGCTACACCCAAAAAAGCGGAGGAACCGAAGAAGGACGAAGAGCCGAAGAAGGTGGAGGAGCCCAAGAAGACCGGCCCGAGGCTGATCGAAAAGGCACCTCAAAAACCGGCGCAAAAGACCGGGCCGAGATTGATCGAGAAGGCGCCTCAAAAGCCGGCGGAACCCGCGAAAAAGCCGGCCGCTCCGGTCAAACCGGTGCAGATGCCCAAGAAAAAGGAAAAGGGTCCTCGTCAGGTGCAGAATGTGGAGCGTACCGTCCGTGTGGTCGATACCCGCACCCAGGATGTCAACTTGGGTAAATATGACGATAAACTGATGGATCTTGCCAGCAGTCACGAGAGCCGCAACAATTTCACCTCCGGCAAGCAAAAGATCCAAAAGAAGAATTTCCAACGCCAAGGGCAGTATGGAAAGAAAAAGAAGGAAACCGAGGCCGAACGTTTGAAGAGAATCGAGCTGCAGCGTAAGCAGGCGAAGATGAAAATTCAAGTCCCCGAAGAAATTTCGGTGGGCGATCTGGCGCTGCGGATGAAGGTCAATTTGGCGCAGGTGGTCAAGAAACTGATGAGCTTGGGTATTTTGGCCTCTGCTTCTCAGATGATCGATTACGATACCGCCTATTTGGTGGCCGAGGAATTTGATATTCGTGTGGAAAAAGAGGTTATTCTTTCCATCGAAGATCGCTTGATCGATGATCGCGAGGATACGGCGGAAGAGCTGGAGCATCGCTGCCCCGTTGTCGTCGTCATGGGTCACGTGGACCATGGTAAGACCTCGCTTTTGGATGCCATCCGCAATGCCAATGTTACCGCAGGCGAGGCCGGCGGTATTACCCAGCACATCGGTGCTTATAAAGTACGTTGCAACGATCAGGATATTACCTTCCTGGATACTCCGGGCCACGCTGCCTTTACCGCAATGCGTGCCCGCGGTGCGCTGGCAACCGATATTGCGATCTTGATGGTCGCGGCCGACGACGGCATTATGCCCCAGACCGTTGAGGCGATCAACCACGCCAAAGCCGCCGAGATT
>JAZSBU010000102.1:0-3340 GCA_045602565.1 Eubacteriales bacterium
GGATTCCTAAGGGGGAAGCGGAAGAAATGCGGGAAGAAAAGTGTCCTATTCGCTTTCCCCTTAGGTCGTCTGGGGGGTCCGAGGGTCCTGTTGCGGTGCCAGATAAAATCTTCGGGCTTCGCTTTTCCTCGATTTTATCGACCGCTGCCACTCGCTCAGCTCCCTTCATCCGCCACCGGCGGCGGTCGCATCGCTCCCCGTCCTGGATAATAGGACTGCCGGACACGAGTGTGTCAATATAGGACCAACCATTCAGAATTGAACGAAAAATTCATCCGTTACATCTATACCGTTTCGTAAAATCACGCAGTTTACCAATTTCTCGTTTTTGATCTCGGCTTCAACCGTGATTCCGCCTTTTGCCGCTAATTTAAAGGAGACGTCGGTGGTGTGGGGGAATGCGGGCAATAGATGAATGGTATTACCCTCTGCTTGCAAAAGCATATCGTTTACGGCAGAGATGAAAATCCCTGCGGCGGTTGAAAACCAAGGGCGGTTCCGTCGGACCGGCTCATTGATTTCAAACAATTCGTCAAAAACTCCGGCAGATGGATAGACCTGCTTCAGGGCTTTGTAAGCGTTTTCTGCCATTTTTGCTCTGGCATATCCTAATGCTTTCCAGCAGGCATACCACGGTGAAATGTTGTTCCCCACCGGATACATATTCCCGTAGGCGCGCCCATTTATTTCGAAATCTTCCCAGGCGCAGAGCATTTTCTCATCAGAATCATTTAAAAGGTCAAAGGGAAATTTACCGGCGAAAACTGCAATGCTTTTTTGTTTGCAGTTCAAGTGCGGAACATACATTCCGTTTTCTGCCGGCAAATTTTCATAAAGTTTTTTAGAGATATAGGCACACTCGGCTGAATATTTTTCGTCTGTTTCCAATATGTCGGCGGGTTTTTTGCAACATTGAAGGAGCTTAATGGCGCCGCAGGCAGTCATAAACGGATTTTGTATGGAGGAGCCAAGCCGTTCGAGATCGGTGCATTTTCCGATATAATATTGATCGCCGTCTTTATACAGCATATGCTTTGTGATAAATTTTGAACAAGCACGAATCATGGGATAACAGTCTCTCAAAAAATCAACGTCTTTTGAATATTCATAGTATTCGAATGCGCCAATACCCACGAGAGGGATATGAAAAATATGATCCAACCAGTGCCCTTCCGCTGCCAGTTCAATTCGATCAATTTCTCCTGTTTGCCAATGAAAACGAGCCATATCTTCTGTCTCGGTGGTTCGATGGGAATCACTTGCCCGATGGATCGCCACATCCAAACAAACGTTCTTTCTGTATAGTGGCACTCTTTTGGCAAGCTCCAATCGGTTTGCACTCAATAGACCATAATAAGAGGTATATTCATCAAACGCAAAGTAGCGCCCATCCCAACTTCCGTTATTGAACCCTACCGCGATGGATGCTTTCGTGGTGTTGCATTTAACCGAATAAAGCGACGTTTTATAAATGGAGTTAAGCGTTTCATCCGCGGTTTTTACATATCCAAGCTTGTAGAAGGAATCATAATGATCTGTGCATTCCTTTAGCAAACCCTCAAAGCCAAGCGCGTCAATGGTTTGTTTGTATTGATGGAGCACCTCTCTAAAATCGGCTTTTTCCATATCATCTTCAAGATAATAGTAAAAGGTTACGGTTTCGCCCGCAGATGCCGAAAAGGAAATTTGGGCACCGGTGTCGGTGAGATTTACAGAAAAATCTTTATCAACAAAGAAATGAATTTCGCCGGTAAAAACATCCATTCCATACATTTTAAAGCCGATGCAACAAATGTTTTCATGCTTCTTCGTATATAAAACTTGCATATACCGGCTGATGCTTTCATTATATCCGCAAAGGGTTACTTCGTATGCGAATTCCCTTGTGCCGGAGATGTTTTCAAATGTTTTTTGAAGAGCATAGATATTATGAGAGGGGTGAATAAAGCCTTTTGAACGGATGGTTGCCCCACTTTCATATAAGCACTCGCTTTCGAAAAAGCCATTTTCAACGTTCAGCTCCTGTGTCCATTGCTCGAGGGAGCTTCCCTCGCGGAACGTAAATTTTCCAAAGGGAAACAGCCGCGCCCGAACGTCGTAGCACATTGCGCTTCTTCTTCCGTAGCGAACAACGATTCCGTCGAAGGCTTGAACCCCTTTCTTTTTATAATCATGGAGGGTATAGCCGAGCATTCCTTCTGCATCCGCCGCAAAAGAAATATCCCCGTTGGAAAGCATTGGCGGGAAATAGCAAATTTTGTTTTCCTCACTATGATAAGTCATAATATTTACCATCCTTTTCCGAGTTATCTTTTATTTTATGATAAAACGAAACTTTTAAGAAATCAATTGGTTAATTACTCAAAAGATTATTCAAATTACGCATTTTGATTGACTTATCGAAGGAAACAATATATGCTTTATATAAAGCTGTTTAGGGAGTGAAAAGCTATGCCGAGGTTTCTGAAGAAGTTTACAAATGCAGATAGAAATTTATTCGTAACGGAATTCGGGCACAGTATGTATACAGAATCCAAACGGGTAGGTCCGTGGTCCCGAGGAATCTATATTTTACACTTTGTTTCAAGGGGATATTGCGAATTTTCGGGGTTCAAAGCGGAAGCAGGGCAGGCTTTTTTAATCGCAAAAGAACATCTGCATTCGTTTACCACCAGCGAGGATTATGAGCATTATTGGATTGGTATTTTAGGAGACTCATTGGAAAAAATCTTTGAAGGATTTAAGATAGGATATAAGAGCCATCAGCTGTTTTGGGTAGAAAACATTGATTTTGTTAAAACACTCTTTGCTACCGCGTCCGAAAACCTGCAAAGCGGGGCGCCTGAGTTTGCCGATTCGTATGTGCTTTCTATATTTACCGCGGTTCTTCCGTTGTTAAAATCTGATGATCAATCATCTATGCGTTGCAAAATCAACTATGCGGAAAGGGTGAAGATCTTTATTGAAACCAATTACTCATATCCGATTAAAATGAGTGATATTGCAAAAGAGATGCATTTATCCGAAAAGCATATGTATCGTTTGTTTATGAATCGATTTGGTATTTCGCCCCAAAAGTACCTTGTAAAAACCCGTATGGAGGCAGCGAAAGAATTGCTTTTGAAAAAGCAATTATCGGTAAAAGAGATTGCATATATCGTCGGATATACATCCCTGCCGACTTTCTCAAAAAAATATTCAGATTACTTTGGCGTTAGTCCATCCAAGTACCAATAAAATGCTCACCGCTATCTCGCGGTGAGCATTTTATTATGCCGCGTCCAGCATATTCTCAATAAAAATTCCATACCCCGTGGTGGGGTCGTTGACAAGAACATGG
>JAZSBU010000103.1:0-8693 GCA_045602565.1 Eubacteriales bacterium
GCGCCTGCGTAATGAATTTACCGGCGTTCTCACCGGTAAGGGTATCCCCTTCGGCGGTTCTTTGATCCGCCCCGAAGCCACCGGTTTTGGTGCTGTTTATTATGTTGTTGAGCTGCTGAAATCCTTCGGCGATACCATTGAAGGCAAGACCTTTGCTGTTTCCGGTTTCGGTAACGTTGCTTGGGGTACTGTCAAGAAGATCAACGAGCTGGGCGGTAAGGTTGTCGCCATTTCCGGCCCCGATGGTTACATCTACGATGCCGATGGCGTTGCCACCGAAGAGAAGATCAACTATATGCTTGAAATGCGCGCCTCCGGCCGCAATAAGGTGCAGGATTATGCCGATAAGTTCGGCGTTCCCTTCTATGCAGGCAAGCGCCCCTGGGAGCAAAAGGTGGATATCGTTATGCCCTGCGCTACCCAGAACGAAGTTGAAATCGCCGATGCCAAGAACATCGTTGCCAACAACGTAAAATATTACGTTGAAGTTGCGAATATGCCCACCACCGCAGAAGCAGTTACATACTTAAAGGAGAACGGCGTTGTTATCGCTCCCTCCAAGGCTGTGAATGCCGGCGGCGTTGCTGTTTCCGGCTTGGAAATGAGCCAGAACTCCATGCGTTATAGCTGGACGGCCGAAGAAGTGGATGCTAAATTGCATCAGATCATGACCAATATCTTCAAAGCGTCCTATGAGGCTGCCGAGAAGTACGGTATGAAGGGCGATCTGATCGCCGGTGCTAACATTGCAGGCTTCCTGAAGGTTGCCGAGGCTATGAAGGCCCAAGGCGTAGTATAAGACGCGCGAAAATGAGTTAGACCAATAAATCGGAACGCTTGCGTTCCGATTTATTTTTTATTTTGAATCGAATATGGTATGGCAATAAAAAAGCACCTGCAAAAGCAGGTGCTTTAATGGTTTTTATTACTCTTCGGTGGCGGGTTCTTCCGCATCCTCTTCGGTGAAATCGGTCTCAAAAGAGAGGTTGGCAGGGGCGATGGCAGCCTTTTTCTTCATATGCTTAATGACCAGAACGGCAGCAGTCACCGCAGCGGCAACGCTCAAGATCACAGAAATTAAAATAACAATATGGTTCTTTTTCATCGGTTTTCCCCTTTCGGTTTTATCCATTTATTATGATACCACAAAATATATCAAAAATCAATCATTTTTCTCTTTGAAGATCCAAAATTGGAAGATCAGGAAGTATAAAACTTCTGCGAGGACGCGGCAGATATAGTTTATAATGATCGGGTGCCCTGTAACATTCGCCAAAAAGATGGTGAGATAATTGATCAAAAATTGAATGATGATGACCGCCATAACGGTGATCATAATCTGCTTGAGAACGATAAAGATATCCTGATGGAGTTCGCGATAGACCCAATATTTTAAGATGGGGAAGAGCAGTAAAAACCGCAGCAAAAAGGGTACCATCGCCATTTGCGGCTCGGAAAATAAAAACCGCTTTAGAAAGAATTCCGCCAGCGCGGTAACTAAAATGGCGGTAACATAGCGCAAAATTTGCCCTTTGCGCCCCATCAGATAATCATAAAATTGATCGGCGCGCTGATTTAGATTCTTTTTTTCTTTTCTTTTCGCCATAATATTCTCTCCTTTGTGACTTTATCAGTATAACATAATTTTTTACAGATGAAAAGGGCTATGCGAAAAAAACATAGCCCTTCTCACCCAAACAAAAGAGAAATATGAAAAGCGTGGCATATCTACCACGCTTATAATTATAATAATTAAATATGAAATTGGTGTGAACGTCGTATTAATAAAGTTGACATTTTTTGATGAAAGGGGTATACTAATCCAAGTATCATTAATTAAAGGAAGTGTTATCAATGGGATGCACCCATAATTGCGAATCCTGCTCTTCCAACTGCTCCGGCAATAATAGCCCCGAGAGTATGATGGAAAAGCCCCATGAATTAAGTAACGTTAAAAAGATCATCGGCGTTGTCAGCGGCAAGGGCGGTGTCGGCAAAAGTATGATCACCTCTCTTTCGGCGGTGGCAATGCAGCGCCGCGGGTTCCGCACCGCGATCTTGGATGCGGATATCACCGGCCCCTCCATCCCCAAAGCCTTCGGCTTGCAGGGCAGAGCTGAATCCGACGGAAACGCTCTGTATCCGGTCCATTCCAAAATGGGAACCCAGATTATGAGTCTTAATCTGCTGGTGGAGGATGAAGAATCCCCTGTGGTCTGGCGCGGCCCCATTATTGCAGGCGCGGTCAAGCAATTCTGGACCGATGTGATCTGGAATGATGTGGATTATATGTTCGTCGATATGCCTCCGGGCACCGGCGATGTTCCTTTGACCGTCTTCCAATCCCTGCCGATCGACGGTATCATTGTGGTGACCTCGCCGCAGGATCTGGTATCGATGATCGTCGCCAAAGCGGTCAAGATGGCAAAGATGATGAATATCCCCATCTTAGGTATTGTCGAGAACTATAGTTATCTGCGCTGCCCCGATTGCGGCAAGGAAATTAAGGTCTTCGGCGAAAGCAAGCTGGAAGAGATCGCTCAAAAGAACGAACTGAAGATCTTGGCGCGCTTGCCCATCGATCCCGAGCTTGCATCCCTTTGCGATAAGGGAATGATCGAGCTCTTTGAAGGCGATTATGTCGAAACCATCGCTGATGCGCTCAGCCCTCAATAATTGAATTAAAACCGAGATGCATTGCATCTCGGTTTTTTGCTTATACTACCTTTTGAGGTGATAAAAATGAAGATGCTTCCTTCGGATCTGATGATCGAGCAGTTGGAAATGGCAAAGATGACCCTACCCAAAGGGGTGGAAAATGAAGTTCAAACGCTGGAGCATTGCGTGGTGCATCAGGTTTCCATCCGCGATGAAGAGGGTGCAAAAGCGTTGGGGCGTGAGATGGGGCGGTATGTCACCATCGAAACCGATAAAAGCTATCAGATCGGAGAACCCGCCTTTGAAGAGATCGCCTCCGCCTTGGCGGATCAGCTAAAGCAGATGCTCAAAAACTGCAAAAAAATTCTGATTTTAGGGATCGGCAATCCCAATATTACCCCCGATAGTTTAGGCTCCAAGGCGGTGGAACGGCTGATGGTCACCCGCCCTTTAAAAGACCGCCCCAAGCAATATGCATCGGTCAGCGCGATGGCGGCATCGGTCTACGGTGTCAGCGGCATTGAAAGCGCCGAATTGGCGCAGGGGCTGGTTCATTCCATCGCCCCCGAAGCGGTGATCTTGATCGATGCGATGGCGACCGCACGTCTGGAACGTCTTTGCCAGACCATCCAACTTTCGGATTCCGGGCTGACCCCCGGCGGTGGGGTGGATAATGCCCGCAAAGAGATCTCGGAAAAGACCTTGGGCGTTCCGGTCATCTCTGTGGGGATGCCGACGGTTGTGGATTGCCGTGTGCTGCTTTGGCACGTATTGGGGGAAGATTGGGAAAAGTTCGGTGTAAAACTACACCCTTTTGAAGAAAGCCTGATCGCCACCCCGCGCCAGATGGAGCTTGCCACCGATATGGGTGCGCGGCTGATCGCCTTTGCCATCAATAAGGCATTGCATGGAGATCTGTCCACCGAAGAAATTTTAAAGTATCTTTATTGACTATTTGTGTTTGCTTATGCATATGGTATAGGGAAAGGAAGTGTTTCCCCTTGCGTAAGTGGATAAGCATCGGCTTGATATTATTGATTTTAGTAGGGGCGGGGGTTCATTGGGAAAGCTGGCTGCCTTCCGCCACCGCCTTTGCCTTGCGCCAATATCAACCGATATCGATGAAAAATGTTGGTGTTTTTTTATTAAAGCATACCGACCCAATGATGAAAAACGTAGCGCGGTATCTGGCTTCCGCGCCCGAAGAGGCGCCGGACGAGCTGTTTTTGTATTTTATGGAGCAGGAAGAACCGGCGGCTGCGGATGATTCGATGCAGGCGGCGAATCTTTCGGCAATTTCGGGGATCTATAAAGAATACGACGGCACAGCGGTGGCAAACGCCACCGATTTTGATATCAGCGAAAATCTGAAAGAAAGTGTAAAGATGCCAACCTTTACAGAGGGAAAACCGGCTGTTTTGATCTACCATACCCATACCACCGAATGTTATCGCAACGAAGAGGGGATCACCAACACCGAAGATGAGTCTCAAAATGTGGTCGCGGTGGGGGAAGCGATGAAAAAGGTGTTTGAAGAGGCAGGATATGAGACCATCCATCTCAAAACAGTGCTTAATCGGGATTTCAATAACGCGTATCCTACCGCGCGTGCGGCGGTGGAAAAGGTTTTGGAAGAAAACCCGACCATTCAGGTGGTGCTGGATGTCCATCGGGATTCCATCAGCAGCAATGGGGTGGATTATTATCCGGTCACCAAAGTGGACGGAAAAGAAGCGGCGCAGGTTATGTTTGTCTGTGGCACCGATGCCAAAGGGCTCTCCCATCCAAAGTGGCGCGAGAATTTTACATATGCGTTGCAACTTTCTCGCATGATGGGGGAATTATACGGCGAATTATCCCGCCCCGTCAACCTGCGGCGCGATCGTTTCAATACCCATTTCACACCCCATACATTGCTGGTGGAGGTGGGAAGCTCCGCCAACACCTTATCCCAAGCCGTCTACGGCGGCGAACTTACCGCCAAAGCAATGATTACCCTATGGAAAAATCCTTGATTATCTGTTTTATTCGTTATATAATATATTATAACAATATTATGTAGGAGAATGAAATGATCTATTTGGATAACAGCGCGACAACCAAACCCTATGCAGAGGTTTCGGCGCTGATCGCGGAGCAGGAGCAGGAGAATTTTGCCAATGCTTCCGCATTATACCGCACCGCTATGGCAGCGGAAGAAGGAGTCCTTCAAGCCAAGCAAGCCATCGCTTCGGTGTTGCATTGCAGCCCCGACGAGATCTTGCTGACCAGCGGGGGAACCTATTCCAATAATTTAGCGGTGCTGGGCGCTGCCGAAGCGCGAAAGCGGATGGGAAATCGCATCGTTCTCTCCTTGGTGGAGCATCCCAGTGTCTATGCCTGCGGCGCGGTGCTGCAGGAGCGGGGATTCGATGTGGTGTATGCCGCACCTACCGCTGAAGCCTTTGAAGAAGCAATCAACGATAAGACCATCGTCGTGGCAGCGATGCTGGTCAATAACGAAGTGGGAAGTATTCTGCCGATCCAGCAGATCGCCCGCATCATCAAGCGCAAAAAAGCACCTGCCCATTTCCATGTGGATGGGGTGCAGGCGTTTTGTAAGGTTCCCTGCAATGTTTCGGTGCTGAAATGCGATAGTTTTTCCATCTCTGCCCATAAACTCAAAGGGCCCAAGGGTATCGGTGCTTTGTATCTCAAAAAAGGGGTACGGGTAAAGAATATCACCGTCGGCGGTGAGCAGGAAAAAGGCATTGTCCCCGGTACCTATAATAGTCCCGCGGCTTTCGGCTTTGCAAAGGCGATTCAATTATATCAAAAGGAAGACCTCGGTCATTTTGAGCAATTAAGAACCCATTTTCTTGAGCGGGCAAAGCAACTGCCCTTTGTGCAGATCAATTCTTCGCCCGATGGGGTGCCGTATATTTTAAATATTTCTTGTATCGGCTATTTGGGCGAGAATATTCTGCATTATTTAGAAGAACAGGAAATTTATGTTTCCCAAGGCTCTGCCTGCTCTTCCAAAAAGGCGCGCAGCCAATCGCTGTTGGCGCGGCTGGGGACGATCGGGCAAAGGGTGATGCGGGCATTGCGGATCAGTTTCAGTATTGATACCGCCATTGAAGAGATCGATGCGCTGATGGATGCGCTGGAACTTGTCCCTCAAAAGATTCAGAAAATGTATAGATAAGGATGTTAAAAAATGGAACAAATGATTTTGGCAAAATGCGGCGAAATTGTATTAAAAGGATTAAACCGCAGTCATTTTGATTCAATTCTCTTGAAGAATTTAAAGGAATCTCTGAAAGATTTAGGGTCCTTTGATATTAGTTTGGCGCAGTCCACCGTCTATGTGCGCGCGGTGGGGGACGCGGATATGGATGAAGTCTTTGAACGCACCTGCCGTGTCTTCGGCTTTGCGGCCGTCTGCCGCGCCTATACCTGCGAAAAATCGATGGATGCCATTTTGAAATTGGCAAAGGAATGTTTGGTCGATACCATGGAAGAGGTGGAAACCTTTAAGGTAGAAGCCAAGCGTAGCGATAAACGGTTTCCGCTGAAATCTCCCGAGATCTGCCGCGAAGTCGGCGGTGCCTTGCTGGAACGATTCCATCATCTCAAGGTGGATGTCCATAACCCTGATGTTACCGTCACCGTCGAGGTGCGGGATTTCGGTGCCTATATCCACGCGGTGCGGGTACCGGGTGCGGGCGGAATGCCCTATGGTTCTAACGGACGTGCCTGCCTGCTGCTCTCGGGCGGCATCGATAGCCCTGTGGCGGGCTATATGATGGCAAAGCGCGGCTTAAAACTGACCGCCATCCACTTTTTCAGCCCGCCCTATACCGGCGAGCGTGCCAAGCAAAAGGTATTGACCCTGGCAGAGCAGATGCGCGCCTATTGCCCGGGGATGAAGGTGTTGGTGGTTCATTTTACCGAGGTGCAGGAAGCCATCCGCGACCATTGTAAGGAAGAATTTTTCACCGTCATTATGCGTCGTTTTATGATGCGGGTCGCCAGAGAGTTGGAGCATCGCACCCGCAGCGGCTGCCTCATTACCGGCGAAAGCTTGGGTCAGGTCGCAAGTCAGACGATGGATGCTTTGCGGCTGACCGATGGGGTGGTGGATTCCCTGATTTTGCGCCCCTTGATCGGAATGGATAAGGAAGAGATCGTTCGCATCTCCCGCAAGATCGGCACCTTTGAGACCTCCATCCAGCCCTATGAGGATTGCTGCACCGTCTTTACCCCAAAGCATCCCCGCACCAAGCCGCTGCTGCGGGATATTGAAAAAGAAGAAGCGAAATTGGATATCGAAGCGCTGGTCTGGAAGGCGCTGGAAAATATTGAAATTGTGGAAGGATAAAAAGTATGAAATCTATCAAAAGACATTTGATCAGCGCGCTCGGAACAGTTTTGTTCGGTGCTGTATCCTATTATTTCACCCTGCCGGCGTTGAATATCCATTCGACCGGCCTGCTCACATTTATCATCTCCCTTTGCGTTGCTTACGGAGTGGTTTATTTGGTGTTGGGCTTGAAAAAGTCTGCGGTCTTGGAAGTCAAGCTGGATAAACAGTCCTTTCTTTCCATTCCTAAAACCATTAAGGTGTTATTGGCGATCATTGCCGCTTGCATTGTTTTTGGCTTGGTCGGCAATATCGTCGGCGCCCGTATCTTTAACGCTGCCCGCTACCGTAATCTGCTGGAGGTAAAAGAGGGCAATTTTACCGAGGATGTTTCTGCCATCAGCTATGATCAGATTCCTCGCTTGGATCTGGAATCGGCGCAAAAATTGGGCGATCGCAAGATGGGCGAGCTTTCGGATATGGTCAGCCAATTCTCTGTGATGGATAATTATACCCAGATCAATTATAAAGGCCGCCCTGTCCGTGTCACTCCGCTGGAATATGTGGATGTGTTTAAATGGTTCTCCAACGTGAAGGAAGGCATCCCCGGTTACCTGATGATCGATATGGTGACGCAGGATGTGCAGTTGGTCCGCTTGGAAGAGGGGATGAAATATTCCACCGCTGAGCACTTCAGCCGTTATTTGGAGCGGCATCTGCGGTTCCAATATCCCACCAAGATCTTTGCAGAGCAGAATTTCGAAGTGGATGAGCAGGGCGTGCCCTATTGGATCTGCCCCACCTATACCTATCGCATCGGGCTTTATGCGGGCCGCGATATCGAGGGTGCGGTGCTGGTCAACGCCATCACCGGCGAAAGCACTTATTATAAAGTAGAGGAGATCCCCAGCTGGGTCGATCGTGTCTTTAACGCCGATTTGATCATCGAGCAATATGATTTCTACGGTACTTTGATCAATGGCTTCTGGAACTCGATTTTTGCCCAAAAGGATTGCCGCATCACCACCGACGGGTATAACTATATGGCATTGGGCGATGATGTCTATATGTATACCGGCGTCACCAGCGTGGCCGCCGACCAATCCAATATCGGCTTTATTCTCTCCAACCAACGTACCAAGGAGACCAAGTTCTATACCGTGGCGGGCGCCGAAGAATATTCGGCAATGAATTCTGCGCAGGGTCAGGTGCAGGAGATGCGCTATGTGGCCACCTTCCCGCTGTTGCTCAATATCAATAATGAACCCACCTATTTTATGGCTTTGAAGGATGCCAGCGCGCTGGTCAAGATGTACGCGATGGTCAATGTTCAGCAATATCAGATCGTGGTCGCCGCCGATTCGCTGGAGGAATGTGGGCGTCGCTATATTGAAAAGATGAATAGCGCCGGCATCACCGAGCAGCCTCAAGAGGCCCCCATTGCCGAAAAGACCGTTTCGGGTGTGATTTCATCCATTCGCAGCGCGGTGGTGGATGGCAATACCTGCTTCTATTATCAGCTGCAGGGTGTGGACGGAACCTTCTCGCTGAGCATCGCCAAGGATGAGCGGGCGGTGACTCTGAATGTAGGGGATCAAGTCAGCTTCACCTATGATGAAAAGGCGGAATCTGCCATCATTCCCATCCGTAAATTAGAACTCTAAAATCGTATGCCCGCGCACCGCAAACG
>JAZSBU010000104.1:0-1612 GCA_045602565.1 Eubacteriales bacterium
ATGAAAGGAAGTAATTGTTTTATGGCTGAAAAAAAGCAATGTAATTATACAAGTATCGGCGGTTCCGCGCTGATCGAAGGGGTGATGATGCGGGGCACCGATAAGCTCGCCATCGCCTGCCGCCGCGCCGACGGCGCCATCCAGATGAAGATCGAACCGCTGGACACAAAAAAGAAATGGTATTCCAAGATCCCCATCCTGCGCGGGATCTTAGCGTTCGTCTCTTCGCTGACGGTGAGCTATAAATGCCTGATGTATTCCGCCGACGTCTCGATGGAGGGGATGGAAGAGCCCGAAAATCCCTCTAAAGTCGATCAATTTTTGGAAAAACTGATGGGCAAGACCGGCATGGCGATCCTCGGCGTCATCTCGATGGTGCTGGGGCTGGCGCTTTCTTTATTTTTATTTATGTATCTGCCCACCCTCTTTACAAGCTGGGCAATGTTCTGGGCGCCCGCTCCGCTCAAGGCGGTGGCGGAAGGCTTATTGAAGATCCTCATCTTTTTGGGGTATCTGCTCTCGGTCTCCCTGATGCCGGATATGCGCCGCACCTTCCAATACCACGGCGGCGAGCATAAATCCATCTTCTGCTTTGAGGCAGGGGAGGAGCTTACCACCGCAAACACCAAAAAGCAAAAACGGCTGCATCCCCGCTGCGGGACCTCCTTTATGTTCTTTACCCTCTTGATCAGCATTGTATTTGCCATGTTTATCCCCTGGGGGAATCGCTTGGTACGGACCTTTTTGAAGATCATCTTCATCCCGCTGGTGATGGGGATCGCTTATGAATTCATCCGCTATGCAGGCAAGCGAGATAATTGGTTTACCCGCATCCTCTCCGCGCCGGGCAAATGGTTCCAGCTGATCACCACCAAGGAGCCGGATGAAAAGCAGATCAATGTGGCACTCTGCGCCTTAAAGGGCGTTTTGAACGACTACCCGCTCAATAAGGAATTTATCGTGGACGAAGAAGGAAACTATCTGAAGGATAAGGACAATGAGAACGAAACTGAAGGACCTGCAACGGCAGGGTGAAATCATATTAAAGGAGCGGGGGATCGAAAACTATCGCAACGATGTATTCTGCCTGCTGAATAAGCATTTCGGTGCCTCCCGCGCCGACATTCTGCTCCAAGGGGAGCAGGAATTTGAAGAAGAAACCGTGCTCGCCTATATGCACGACCTGCAAAAGCGGGGCGACCGCGTCCCCCTGCAGCATCTTTTGGGGAGCTGGGAATTTATGGGGCTGCCCTTTATCGTTTCCCCCGATGTCCTCATCCCGCGGAGCGAGACCGAATGGCTGGTGGAATATGTATTGAACAAGTATGCCGACCGCCCCATTAAGGTATTGGACCTCTGCACCGGCAGCGGTTGCATCGGCATTGCGGTGAAGAAACTGCTCCCCCAAGCGGAGGTGACGCTGGTGGATATCAGCGCCTTGGCGCTGGAGGTTGCCAAGCAGAACGCCGAGCAAAACGGCGTGGAGGTCACTGTCGAAAAGTGGGATATTCTGCAGGGTATTCCCTTCTTTTTGGAAAAGGAGCAGTACGATGTCATTCTCTCCAACCCGCCTTATATTAAGTCGGAGGACTTAAAGGATCTGCAGCCCGAA
>JAZSBU010000105.1:0-11887 GCA_045602565.1 Eubacteriales bacterium
TAGGGCATTTTTTCTTTCAGGTCGCCGATCAGTTGCTCAGGGTCATATCCCAACACCCCTGCCTCTTCCGCCAGCAAGGAACTTTTATCGGGAATGACCGAAAAATAGACCTTGGAATTTTGCAGATACTTTTGATAAAGATGCGCAAAGCGGGAGGCGGCATAGTCCACCGACTCTTTATTATAGGGATAATCCATCGAGGCGATCTGCCCTTGATGCAGGTAGATGCCGTTATTATCCTTTTGCCCGAAGAGCGAATAGGTGATCCGCGCTTTGATGGCGCGGAAGGCATCCCGCAGGGGGAAATTGTCGGTGGCATATTTTTCAAAGCCTGCCATAAAATCGCCGCTGATCAGCGTTTCCGCCGAAAACTGCGGAAATTTTTCCAGCGGGCGACGCTCGCTTTCGGAATATTCCTGCTTGGGCATCAAAAGGCAGAAGAGGCATCCGCCAAAGATCAACACCGCGCCCAATACCACCATGATGATGTTTTTAATCTTATTATTCATAATTAAAACCTAAAGTACAAGAATGGATTGAACGCCCCATCGACCAAAAAGGCGGTGCAGGCGGTAAGGACCGCCGGCGCATAAAGAAGCTCGCCGATATTGCGGATCTTCTCCGGCAGTTTCAGCCCCAGATGCTTCATCAGCGGCGTAGACCCCACCAATGCGATCACCAACAAAATGGCATAACTTTTAAGATAATAAACGGTTTCGGCGGTAATCAACGGCAGACCGCCGAATCCAAACATCGCGCCCAACGACTCGACCATGGCGGGCAGACTGCCGCTACCGAAGATGGTGAAGCTGACCAACACCAACAACGCCACATAACAATGGGATAGGATGCGATACTTTTGCAAAAATTTGCCCAACACCCATTTTTCCAGCACTAAAAACACCGCGAAGAACAGCCCCCAGAGAATGAAGGTCCATTCGGCGCCGTGCCAAAATCCCGTCAGCATCCAGACGGTGAGAATGTTCCATACCCACCGCCCCTTGCTGACGCGGTTGCCGCCCATCGGGATATAGACATAGTCGCGGAACCAACTGCCGAGAGACATATGCCAGCGCCGCCAAAATTCTGTTACCGAGCGGGAAATAAAAGGATAATTGAAGTTTTCCAGGAAATGAAAACCCAAGACCTTGCCCAGCCCGATCGCCATATCGGAATAGCCCGAAAAGTCGAAATAGATCTGCAATGCCGAAGCCAACGCGCAAACCCAATAGAGCAGCACCGACGGTGCCGCCGCCTCGGCGGTAAGCTCCGCCAAGGTGGCAAGCGTGTTGGCAATGAGAATCTTTTTACCCAAGCCGATGCAGAACCGCCGAATCCCTTCGGCGATCATCGCGGCGGAATGGGTGCGATTCTCCAGCTCTTTTTCGATATCCACATAGCGCACGATGGGGCCTGCAATCAACTGCGGGAACAAGGCGATAAAGGCTCCCAGATGGATGGGGTTCTTTTGCGCCTTGGCGCCGCGGTAGACATCCACCTGATAACTGACGATCTGGAAGGTATAAAAACTGATCCCGATCGGCAGCGTCACCCGCAGCAGCGGGATGGAAAGGCCGGTGGCGGCGGCGAAATTGGCGATAAAGAAATCGGCGTACTTAAAATAGAGCAGAAAGGAGATCGGGATGGCGACACTTAGAAAGAGCAGCCATTTCTTTTGGCGATATTTCTCCAAAAGCAGACCCGAAAGATACCCCACCGTCACTGAGATCAACATAATCACGACAAATTTCGGCTCACCCCAAGCGTAAAATATCAGGCTACTTAAAAACAGCACCGCATTTTTCAGCTTTTTAGGGGCAATCAGATATAAAAGCAGAACGCAGGGCAAAAAGTAATACAGAAACGGGATGCTTGAAAACAGCATTATGCTTCGATCGCGCCTTCCAGCAGGATGGTGGCGTTTTCCAACTTCTCGGCAGCCGCCTTGAAGTTATCGATGTTCATGGCGTTACCAAAAGCGGTGACCACATAGTTGCCGCTGCCGACAACGACAAACTTCTCGGGGAAGCCGCACATCCATTGGCGGCCGTCCAGATTGGCTTTGTAGTCCTTCGCGAAAGCAGCCGCATCGGTGCCATCGACCAAGCGATAAGCAGCCGCAGTGAGCTGGTTGGCATTCATCATATGCACCATCGAAGCAGCATCATCGATCTTATCCGCCAAAGCGGCAGGCAGAGCGAGGGTAACGCCCAGTTCTTCTTTGTTTGCGTGGTCGAATTTGCCGGGACCTTCCATGTTCAAGTTGGCAGAATCACCGCCGCCGACAGGGAACTTATTGGCTTCATCCACATTGCTCCAGATGGTGTTCATTACTTCCAGAGAATCGGCATAGGACGAGGTAACCGCCTTGCCGCCGCAGGAAGCGACCAAAACAACAATCAGGGTGAGTACAGCAATTAACGAAATCTTTTTCATTTTTTCTTTCTCCTTAAAAATAATTTACTTTTTATAAATCAACATTGCGCCCGTTGCAGCATCAATGCTAATTTCATAGATTTGGTTGCCAAGTGCCAGCGTATAGCACCCGCTCGGCAGATCGGAAACATCCCAGCGCAGTTGCGCGGCGGTGTCCACCGTAAGATCGGTCCCCACCGAAAGCAGCTGACCCTCCCGATCAAAGAGGTGCAGCGTTCCGCCCGAGACGGAAATTTTGGTGTTGCGATCAACTCGGATCTCTAGAGGGATCCCTGCGGGGACAATGGTTTTGGCACCAAATTCCGCCGCTTCGGCGGTCCCTCCAGCGACTGAAAGCTTTGCCGCGCCGATCTCTTGGTCCATATAGATCATGGCAATCTTGCGGGGTGCCAGAATCTGCAGTGAAAGCATCGCCGCGCAAACGACGACCGCCAGACAGGCGGCGGCTGCCATCCAGCCCTTGGGCTGCAAACGGCTGTGGACCAGGCTATGCTCGATCCGCCGCTTCAGGTGCATCGGCGCCTTCACCGCGCGATATTCATTGATTTGGTTTTGATCAAACATCGCTCTTCTCCTTTTCGATGATTTCTTTAAGCGCATTGCGCCCGCGCAGCAGCCGCATCTTGACCGCCGATTCCGAGCAATTCAAAATCAGCGCCACATCCCGTACATCAAAGCCTTCCAGATAATGAAGAATGATGGGGATGCGATACAGCTCCTCCAGCGCTTCAAGCGCGTGCTGCACCGCCGACTCTTGCTGCGGCGCAGCCATCTCCGATGCCTCGTCCAGCGGCGCGTGGATCGGATGCTTTAATAAATCCTTGCATCGATTCACCGTCACCCGAATCAGCCAGGCGCGCTCATGGCTCTCATCGCGGAAGGCAAAAAGGTGGTGCATATATTTAATGAAGGCATCGTGCACCGCATCTTCGGCATCCTCTGCGTTTTTCAGATAGGAATAAGCCACGCGATAAAGCAGATCTGCATATTTTTCATAGCCGTTCTCGAACTTTTCCCGTTCGTGCATCCGCACATCGCATCACCCCTTCCATACTTAATAACGATTGACCGTCCCCTCCGGTCACATTTTTTTGAAAAAGTTTTCATTTATTCTATTATAGCATGATTTTCTCAAAGAAAAAAGCAGGTTCTCGTTCATTTCCGGCAAAGAGAAATAAAAACTTTTAAAAAAACACTTGCCAAATTCCAAAAAACCGATATAATAGATAAGTACCGATGATTATCGGCGAAAATTCGGGGTATAGCGTAGCGGGTCGCGACTGCGAAGCGCTGCCCTTTGGCAGATGAAGCGAGCAGGTTAGCGGCTGCCGCAACACAGCAGTTACCGAGCGAACATCGGCTCGCGACGGAAATGCTGATGTTGCAAAGGGGCTTGATCAAGGCTTGCGATAATCAAGAGGCTTGTAAGCGAGGAGTGTTTCACAAACAATCTTTTGCTTTCAATATAATTTAATCGGGGTGTAGCGCAGTTGGTAGCGTGCTTGGTTCGGGACCAAGAGGCCGGGCGTTCGAGTCGCCTCACTCCGACCATATAAAAGAGGGTAGATTTCGCATCTGCCCTCTTTTATATTTTCATTAAAATGGAAGTGGGGCGACTCGAACCTCTGACCTCTGCCCACCGAACCAATTCGCCAAAGGCGAATTGATTCGGGTCGAATTTCCCCGCCGCTGCCGGTGGCAGATGAAGGCGGGGGTGTTCGGCTGCCGCGGTCGAAATTTTGGGTGGTGCCCCGCCGTCCGCCCGAAAATTTCGGGTCACCGCAAAGGGGCAGTTGATCAAAACTACCGATACAGAACCAACCTCAAAGACAGGCAGAATTGTCGAGTCGCCTCACTCCGACCATATAAAAGAGGGTAGATCTCGCATCTGCCCTCTTTTATATTTTCATTAAAATGGAAGAGGGGCGACCCGAACGCCCGGCCATTGATCGTATCCCGATGAAATGACGGCTCCTCCAAATGATTTATATTCTTCTTGCTTTTTATTATGGTATCTGCTATAATCCTTTGGAAAAGAGGGTGATTTTTGATGAACAAACAGGCATTACACGTTAAATTGGGATGCTATTCCGCCAGCCTTTCGATGGCGGCAGCGAGCAATCTTTCACCGCTGCTCTTTCTGACCTTTCGGGAACTATATGATATCTCCTATTCCCTGCTGGGGCTTTTGATCCTGACCAATTTCTGCATCCAATTGGCGGTGGATCTGATCCTCTCCTTTTTCTCCCATAAATTTAATCTTTCGGCGTTAATTAAATCGATGCCGCTCTTCACCATCGCAGGCTTTTTGGTGTTTGCGGGAGCGCCGCTGCTCTTCCCCCAAAATGTCTATTTCGGCTTGTTTATTGGGACGCTGCTCTTTTCGGCCGCCGCCGGTCTTTCAGAAGTGCTGATCAGTCCGGTCATCGCGGCCTTGCCCGCCAAGGATCCCGATCGGGAGATGAGCAAGCTCCATTCGGTGTATGCCTGGGGCTCGGTAGGTGTGGTTCTTTTAGCCTCCCTATTCTTGCTGTTTTTTGATAATACGCATTGGCAGCTTTTGATCCTGCTCTTTTTAACCATTCCCCTTGGCTCCCTCTTTTTGCTGGGAAGTGCCAAGCTGCCTGCCATGGAAACCCCCAAAAAGGTTTCGGGCGCGGTCGGTATGCTTAAAAACAAAGGGCTTTGGCTTTGCTTTTTTATCATCTTTATGGGCGGTTCTTCCGAATTGACTATGGGGCAATGGAGCTCGGGCTATTTAGAACAGGCGCTGGGTCTGCCCAAGATCTGGGGCGATCTCTTCGGCGTGGCGCTCTTTTCGGCGACCTTGGGGCTGGGGCGCACCCTTTATACTAAATTCGGAAAAAAGATCGAGCGAGTGCTCTTTCTCGGCTTTTGCGGCTCAGCCGCCTGCTATCTGCTCGCCGCCATCTCCCCTTGGCCGATCTTGGGGCTTTTGGCCTGCGCCTTTACCGGATTTTGCACCTCAATGCTCTGGCCGGGGACCTTGATCCATTCCGCCGATCGTTTCCCTGCGGGCGGAGTCTTTATCTATGCGTTGCTGGCCGCCGGCGGAGATCTGGGCGCTTCGGTTGGTCCTCAGCTGGTCGGGGTCGTCACCGACCTTGCCATCGAGCAGCCCGCGCTCCTTGAGTTGGCGCAGGCAATGCAGCTTTCCCCCGACCAATTCGGGATGAAGCTGGGGATGCTGGTAGGAATGCTCTTCCCCCTTTGCGGCATCTTCCTGACCATTCCAATTATTCGCAAAAGCAAAAATCTCTCAACTAGTCGTTGAGAGATTTTTTATTCTTTATAATTGCACCGCAGTGTGATCCGTTGCTTGCCGCCCTTGGTGCAGGTAAAGAGCGTCAGCGGCCAATCGCCGGATCTCATTTCATGCACATCGGTCCCGTCCAATATCGTCTTTTCGGCGACAACAAACCGATATTCCGCTCCCAGCCCATCGGTCAAGCAAACTTCATCCCCTTTTTTCATTTGGTAAAGCGTACTGAAATGACCTCTATAATTATGGGCGGCGATGATCAACCCGCCCTGCTGCAGGCTGCCGCTCCAGCGGCAAGGGGCTTTCGCCAAATGCCCTTCGCTCCATTGCTGATAGACCGGCAATTCCAGCCCCAATTTTTCGATGGTAAGGGTGGCGCAAAAAAGTTCACCCTCCGCCTGCAATAATTCTTTATTTTCTTGGGAAGGCTCTAATTTTTGCAAAATCTTATGGGAGGCTTTTTTTGCCGCGCGGCTTTCCTGCTCATTATAAAGAAGCCATCCGCCCGCGGCGAGCAGCAAAAGCGCGCCGATCAAAAGCAGGGCAATGCCCCGCACCTTACGCGCCATGGCCTTTGCGCTCCTTGAGTTCATAGATCCCTAAAACCACCAGCGCCGCGCCCGCCAACGCCATCAGTCCGATGGGCCACCAATGCTGGCCGGTCTGGGGCAAGCGATCAACTAAATAGGTATTGATGATGGTAAATCCATCGGCTTCATTGCCTTCGATGGTAGCACTATAGCCCTCCACCGCCTGCTCCCGCACGGAATAGGCGGTCTCTTTTTCCAGATTTGAAAAGGTATGGCTCCAGCCGGTATCCCCCGAAAGGGACGCGGTGGCGATCACCTTGCCGCCCTCCAGCAATTCCACAGTAATGGACCGGGGGCGCTTGCCGGCCGCGTTATCGCTATCCGCCCATTTTTTAAAGACTTGGATGGACTTGCTATAAGGCGCATCCGGCTCGCCTTTGGGATGGGAGGTGATGACACCGCCCTCTGCCCCGAACCGAACGATAAACGGATTAAACCGATAGGGCTGCCCTTCGGGGCACCAGACCAGCCATATCCCCGCCTCTAAATCCTCAAAGGTCGCCACCCCTTCGGCGGCATAGCTCTGCCGCGCCGGAAGGCGCTTGCCTTGGGCAAAGGTTTCATATACTGTTTGCGCTGCCGTTTCAGGGTCAGAGATCACTGCCGAAAGATCAGCGCCCGCAAAGGCTTCCTCGACGGCATATCCTTCCCCCTGCGGCACAGCCACACGGCAGCATTGAATATAAATTTTTCGGATGGATTCTCCCTTTAGATCGGTGGGGCAGACCTCCAATTTTCCCAATGGTGCGGCAAAAGCAGCGCTGCTCAGCAGGGAAACCAAAAGGCAGAAAGAAAGCAGAAACAAAAGCAGGTTACGACGCATCTTTTTCCCCGCCTTTCTTCTTTCTGCGGGAAAGCCGCCGCCATAAGAACCAGCCGCCGGCTCCCAAAATCGCCAGCCCGACCAGCGAGATGGTCAGCAGGGTGCTCAGCGCAACGGGCTCGATCTCCTGATGCACCGCCAAATGATCGGGATCGGTGGCCGATCCGCTGCCCACCCGCACACCGCGCACCAGCAGCCGATGGGAATTTACCCCATAGGGCGTGCATGTGACCAGCGTAACATGATCCTTGCCCGGCACCACATTCAACCGATCGGTCTCATGGGGCAGCACCACCGAAATATCATCGATTTGGTATTCCAGAACTTCGTTTAACACATGAATATAAAATCGATCCCCCACATTCAGATGATCGATATTGGTCAGTAGCTTTGCCGAAGGCAAGCCGGTATGCCCTGCCAGCACTGCATGGGTATTCTCTCCGCCGATGGGCAGCGCCGAATCCTCCACATGCCCGATGCCCCGCTGCAAGACATTCTCTTCGATGGAATGATAGATGACCAGAGATACGCTGATTTTGGGAATCTCAATATAGCCCATCACTCCGTTGCCTGCCACATTCAGCATCGATTCATAGGTTAAACCAAGTTCCTCCGTTTTTTGAGGGTTTTGATAGTATTTATTATAGTTTGCCGCCTGCTCTTTTGCCTTTTGGTATTCTTCGGGGCGGACATTTTCCACCAGTTCCTCATATTCGCCGATGATCGCCTTATTGCGATATTCGTTATAGAGATTGCTGACGGTGGGATATAAAAAGAGGGAAAGCCCGCAGACGAAAAGAACCACCATCGCTATGGTCGGTATTGCTTTTTTCATTGGGCTTTCCCCCTTTCAAATTTAGTATTTTATAACAACCTTATGGGTTTACAGTCGAAAAAGAAATCGGCTGTTATGATGGGTTATGCGATATTATTTCTTTTTCGCAAAGTAAAAAAAGCAACGGCTCCTGCCATCAACACAATACCGCCGATGGTGAAGAGGGTCGTACCCATACCACCGGTGCTGGGCAGAGTCTCACCGGGACGGTTGGTGATGCTGGATTCGATCAGCAGATCGTCCGGATACTTATTGGCAGCGGTCAGCTGGCCGCCGGTGGGGATGGCATCGCTCTTTTCGGTCAGAATTTCAAGAACATTACCCTGCATACCGACGGTATCGGTAAAGCCGAACATAAAGTCGCCCTGCGCTTGCTGATAACCATCGGGGGCCTTGGTTTCCTTTAAGGTATATTTCCCTTCGCCCAAGCCGACCAAGGTGATCTCACCCAGATTGCCGCCGAAGGATTTGGTGCCCATAGAAACGCCTACACCGGTATCGGTTGTTTTTACCGTATCGGTCAGGGTGCCATCCCCTGCCAGATCGGCTGCGGTTTTGCCTGCCGCATAAACATAGGCGGTAAAGGTTTTGCCGTCGAGAGTGTGCTCTACCTTACGGAAGATGATGGGGGCATCGCTGTCATAGTGGTACACCTTAAATTCTGCACCCGCCAGCGCGGTGGAGGTGGGCAGACCCTCTGCGGTTTCTGCACGCTTGGTGAAGACAAAATAATAAGAACGGACCATCGCGCTGTCGGTTGCGACCGCGGTGGAGAAATCGGGATCGGTGGGATCATTATTGCCGGGATCGTTACTGAAGGTCATGGTAACTTCGTTGGTATGTAACTGCTCTACAGTTTCCAGCAGGATGGTATCATAATAGATCTCGATCACAGAGCCAACCGTCAGCGTAGGAATGGTTTTGAAATCAACCACCAGATCGATCTCACCGGCGGTGGGGAATTCCAGCGTATATTCGGTGTCTTTCGTCATGTCTCTCTTCACACCGTTTTCGGTGATGGATACCTTCACCGAGTTGGTATCCAGTTGCAGATGGTTGTCCATCTTATCGCTGATGGTCAGTTTATAGTGATCGCCGTAGAGATCGTGGTTGGGAACTGCGGTGACAATCTTGAAGGTATCTCTGCCGCCGATGGCGGTGGTGGTACCCTTTTTCCAAGCCTCTGCCTCGGTGTCGTCATCGTCGACATATTTTTCGACCGTGGGGCGATACGCCTTCAGGGTGACCTCCGCATCGGGAGTAACATTGGTCAGCATCGCCGCCGAACGAACGGCATCCGTCCCCAAATCAGAACTATCATAGATGAGATAATAACCGTACTCCAATTTATCGAATACCGCTTCGGTTGCTCCGGTATTCATAGTAAGATCCAGCGTATCGGTGGGATCGATGCTCTTATCATGCACATAGTCATGCAGCAGGGATGCCATATTGGAAAATTCAAAGGAATTATCCTTCAGGCTCAAAATGTAGTCCACCACATCCACAATGTTTCCGCTTGTCTTGGCGGAATCCTTCTTGGTGATCACCGCATATTTGCCGCTGGCATCGCCGAAGAAGAAATCATAGTAGGCGTTTTTGCCGGATGCATCGTTGAGATCTTGATTCCATTCGTATGCGGTGGTTTCGCCTTTGGATGCTTCAAAGATCTTAAAGATATTGAACTTCTTTCCGCCGATGACCGCATTGGAACCGTCGGCAGCGGTGATGGTGATGGTGCCGTCGGCAGCTGCGGATGCAGGGATGGCTACCATGGCTGCGAGCATGCAGATGCAAGCAATGATCGCAAAAACTCTCTTGGTCGTTTTCATTGTTTTTTCTCCTTTACTTTTATTTTTTGTAAATTGAAAACGAAGCATAACGCGGGAATATTAAATTCCCTTTTTCCACCTCCCTTTCTTTTGGGAAATGGATATGTATAAGCCGGAAGCCGCCATCATCAGCAGCCCCACAGCGAAATACCATAGATCCCCGCCTCCGCCGGATTCGGGGAGCGGGACATCTTCCGCGTTTCGTATAATTATATTATAAGCGGTCGAACCGGATTCTGCAAGCATATGTTCTTCCACCTGCACCAAACCGTCTTCCCCAATGGTGCAATAGATGGGCATCGGCGCCACCCGATAGCCCTCCGGCGCCGAAAGCTCGGTCAGCCGATAGCGAACGCCCACCTTCATATTATCGAAGATATGGACTCCGGTGGCATCGGTGGTGCCGGTTTTGGCGACCTCATTGGGAAGGAGATTTCCGTCGGCATCCACCGCTTCCAGATAAAAGACTGCGTCGGGCAGATGCAGGGTGCGGGAAACATTGGTCTTGGTCAACCGCAGCATCACTCTCTTGGTGGTATTGGTGACCACCAAAAGTACATTGGTCTGCCCCTGTTCATCGGTGGTGATGATGGGCGGATCATAGGATGCCAGCCAGTTGACAAAGGAACCGTCGGTCTTGGCAGCTTCTCCGCCGATCGCCAATTCCGCCAGCGACCAGGTGATCTTTTGCCCGTTGGCATAAAGCGGCAGATCCTGCCATTGATGCGCCCAGCCGTTTTCTTCGCTCAGCGTGACGCGGGCATCACTCATGCCGATCACCGCCGAAGCGATCTTACCGTTGGCCATCAGCTGCACCTGCACCGGCTGCCATTCGGCAGCGGGACATTCCCAGTGTTTTTCAGCCCGTACCGTAACCGTATCGGTGCTGTTGCCGATCAGCAACACACCGTTTTCAAAACGGATCATTTCATTCTCGCCGGCAAGGATGCCGATATGGCCTTGATCATCCACATAGCCGATCTCGATCGCCGCCACCGAGGTATAGCCCGCAGGGGCGGTGACCTCCCGCACGGTAATAGCACCGTTATCATAGGAAAAGTCTTCGATCAGAATTTCAAAATAGCCGCTCTCCCGCCCGCTCAGAACGGTCTGCGTTCCGTTGACGGGGTCGTATTCATAGCTATCGTCTTCCGCATTATAGGTGAATTTCAGCGGTTGCCCCTGCTGCAGCAGGGAAAATTCTGCGCCGCCCAGCGCCGCGCCGGTCCGATGGTCTTGCTTTTTAATGATGATGGAATTGCTGCGGTGATAAATGTTATTGAACTGCGCCCGCAGGATCATTTCATCCCCTTCGTCCACCGCCATCGTCCGCCCCAGCACCGAAAGGGAGGTTCCCTCGCCGGAGCGGGATTGATCGCCCAGCGGGTCGATGACGGTATATTCGGAATAAACATCGAACTCCTCGCCCGCTCCTTCGACATGGTCTAAGCCGACGCTCTCGGTCAGGGTCCAGCGTTCATTATAAAGAATATCGTCGAGTTTCCATTGATACGCGTTACCGACAAGCGTTGCCTGATCCAAGGTCAGCCGCGCGGTCTCACCGGTACGCTCATTCAAAGCATCGATATAAAAATTCTCTTTTGCCTGCTCCAGCAACGCGGTGTTGCCGTTGAAGGTCTTTTCGATCAGCAGGCTTCCGGTTTTTTTGATCAGCCTGCCGTCGACATGCCAGGCATCGTCCTGCGCCTTGAAGACATACCAGCGGATCGCATAGTTTTGCGCGTTCAGCCGCTCCACCGCCACCGGCTCCCCTTCCACCGAAAGATAGCCGGTCTCGGCATATTGCACCAATTCCTGAAAGACAAATTCATCACCGGGGAAGCCGGCCAGCCAGGCACCGTTTCTGCCAACGCCGCCGTAAAGGTTGCGGATCTCTTTATCGACAGCATAAGAGTTTTCCGCCGATTCACCGACGATATAATGCAGCGTGTGCAACGCGGATACGCTCATGCTTGTATCCAGACCGCCCACATAGGTAACGAATATTTCTTTGGTATATTTATTCGAATCCTGCCCGGTAACATTGCCGCCGGAATCCACCGCCACCGAATCGAATCGAACAAAGAA
>JAZSBU010000106.1:0-5815 GCA_045602565.1 Eubacteriales bacterium
TCCACAATGCACTTATTACGCCAAATTTTATTGCGGAAGGCGGTCTCCTGCTCTTTGCGCTCCTCTTCCTCATATTCTTCCAACGCTTCCAACGCCATTTGGTCGGTGATGGTATAGTAGCTGTTCGGATCATAATTGGGCAGGGATGCCATCGCCAAGATCTCACCGGTCTTGACGTTCATAACGATACCGGCGGCACCTTCCACGCACTTTTGCTCCAAACGGGCTTCCTGCAGGTGCTTTTCCAGATAGTACTGCACCGTCTCATCAATGGTCAGCACCACGTTTTTGCCGTTCTCGGCCGCCACATAGGTCTCATATTCATAGGGCAGTTCGGTACCGATCGCGTTTTTGGCGGTGATCAATTTACCCGAGGTGCCCTGCAGATATTCGTTATAGATGGATTCGATGCCGTCCAGACCGACGTTATCGGTACCGGTGAAGCCCAAAATATGGCACGCCATACTGTTATAGGGGTAATACCGCTTGGTATCCTCCACCAGATGGACGCCCTCCAGATCCTTCTCATCGATCCATTCGCGGATCTGATCGGCAACCTCCGCATCGATGCGGCGTTTGATCATCTCATAATAATTCTTTTTCAAGGTCTTCTGATAGATGGCATCCTCTTCCATCTCCAAAATGGATGCCAACCCCTCGGCGACCGTTCTGCGGTCTTCCTCGTCGATGGAATTGGGGGCGATATAAACCGTCTCCACCGGCGCGGAGATGGCAAGAGGGGTATAGTTACGGCTGTAAATGGAGCCGCGATTGGGCGCCAAGGTGGTATCCATCGTTTGCTGAGCGATGGCGCGGGTCTGATAATAGCTATAGTTGACGATCTGGTATTTCACCAGAACGCCTGCCATCCATACCAATAATGCCGCGGCAAAAATACCCAGCAGAATTGTACTTCTTTTGACCATCGAACGACTCGGTCCTTTACCCATTTTGCAGCTCCTTTCGCCGAAATTTTTCCAAAAATTGTCACCTTAAAAGTGCAAAATGAGAGTAAGAAAAAACTTCCCACTCTCGTTTTACTTTAATCCTATTTCAAATCAGCTCAGATATTCCAACAAAATGTTGAATTCTGCCACTACGCCGTCCCACCAGCTATCGTTTGTGGGCTCGTCTTTGATGATCTCCACGGTATCATCGGTCAGCAGATTGATGGTTTGGATCTGATAATTCTCGATCTTGACCATTCCCAATTCCTCGGTGGCGATCCGCTCGATCTCACCCATAGAATTTTTGCTGTCGATGGAAACCTGCAGATTTCCCGCCTCGCCTTCCAGCTTGGTCAACTCTTGCTTGGCCGCCAGAAGTTCGCTGGAGACCTCGTTGAGGGCAATGTGGCTATATAAAAGATATCCGCCGATGGCAATGAATACCGCCGCGATCAAAACGACCGACCAGCGAACATTGCTGAACTTTATTTTCTTCATAAAGGTCTCCTTTACTTTAATACTTCTTATCGTTTTTCCCCTACACGCAGTTTTGCCGGCTTGGAGCGGGAATTTTCGGCCAGTTCCTGCGGGGAGGCTGTGATCGGTTTATGGGTGATCTGCTTGATGGTCGGCGTTCTGCCGCAGACACAGATCGGAAGATTTTTATCGCAGACACAGCCAGAAGCAAGGTCTGCAAAGACATTCTTGACAATGCGATCTTCCAGCGAATGGAAGGTCATAACAGCGATTCTGCCGCCGCTTTTCAGCATCGAGACCGCATCTCTTAAGGCTTGCTCTAAAATTCGGAGTTCGCCGTTGACTTCAATGCGGATCGCTTGAAAGGTACGCTTGGCGGGATGCTTATTGCCATAGCGTTCCTTGGGCGGGAACACCTTTTCGATGACCTTCACCAATTGACCGGTGGTCTCGATGGGGGCGATCTCCCGCTGTCTGCAGATGGCAGAAGCGATCTTCGGGCTCATACGCTCTTCGCCGTATTCATATAAAATCTTGGTCAGTTGCTCTTTGGAATAGGTATTGACGACCTGATAGGCATCCAAAGGGTTCTCGCGGTCCATCCGCATATCCAGCGGCGCATCAAAGCGATAGGAAAAGCCGCGGCTTTCTTCATCCAGCTGGAAGCTGGAAACACCCAGATCGAAGAGGATACCGTCGATCGCGGGGATCTCTTCGTTATTTAATACATCTTTTAGAGCAGAAAAATTGGATTTGACTGCCTTAAATCGTTCTCCGAAAGGTGCCAGCCTTTGGCTTGCCGCTTGGAGTGCATCACGATCCTGATCGATACCGATCAGCAATCCTTGCTCTAATTTGGCGGCGATCAAAGAGCTATGCCCGCCGCCGCCCAAGGTGGCATCCACATAGATTCCATCGGGGCGGATCGCCAGAGCATCGATGCACTCTTTCGCCATCACACTATAATGTTCAAATTCTTTCATCAGAAATCAAGTTCATCCATCGCGGCCACAATGCTATCGGTATCCAACGCCTGCTCCATCGCAGCGAAGCGATCGGGATTCCAGATCTCCACACGGTTGCCGTTGCCGACGATGACCGCATTGCCTTCGATCTCAGCGATACGGCGCAGCGCGATTGGGAGCTGAATTCTTCCCTGCTTATCGGCAGTAACATCGGATTTATAGGTATTGAAAAAGTGGCTGACGCCGCGCCCTTTAGAGATGGGAAGCTTGGCGAGCTTTTCTTCCAGAGCGGCCCAAGCCTCTCTGGTCAGGACATACACGCAATCATCCAGCCCTCTGGTAAAGACCAGCTCGCTGCCCATCTGCTCTTTGAGCTTCTTCGGCATAATGACGCGACCTTTTTCATCCACAAAGTTTTCATAAAAACCGGTAAGGTAAGACATGCGTGCACCTCCTTTCTAAAAATCACCCACTTGATACACACTTAGTACCCATTTAGACTCCACTTGATTTAAATTATACCATTTTTTTAGAAAAAATCAATAGTTTTTTAAAAAAATCAACAAAAAAAATGAGCTTTCGTTCGAAAGCTCATTTTGCTTGATTTTATGCGGTTTTTAAAGTTTAAGATCATTCTCTTTGATCCAACCGATGCGGCGCAAAAGCAGCCCGCCCAGCCAACAAAGGATGGCGGGAAGAACAAAGCAGATCAATACCAATCCGATCCAATCCATCGCGGTAATTGCGTGGCCGGTCTCCACCCAGCCGGTATACACGCCGATCTGACCCACCAGACCGCAGGTACCCATACCGGAGGAAACGGGGGCTCCGTTCATTTCCAATTTAAAAAGGCAGGTCGCCAAAGGGCCGGTAATTGCCGAAGCGACAATAGGCGGGATCCAGATCCGCGGATTGCGGACGATATTGCCCATCTGCAGCATCGAGGTGCCGATCCCCTGCGAGACCAGACCGCCCCAACGATTTTCTTTAAAACTCATCACAGCAAAGCCCACCATCTGGGCGCAGCAGCCCGCCACCGCGGCGCCGCCCGCCAAACCGGTCAAGCTGAGTGCGGCGCAGATCGCCGCGCTGGAAATGGGCAGAGTAAGCGCGATACCGACCAGCACCGAAACCAAAATGCCCATCAAGAAGGGCTGCAGTTCGGTGGCGTGTTTGATCAATTCGCCGAACGCAAAGGCACCCTTGCCGATCCAAGGAGCGAGCCAAGCCGAAAGGCTGACGCCCACCAAGATGGTTACCGAAGGAGTCACCAAAATATCGACCTTGGTTTCTTTGGAGACCAATTTACCAAATTCTGCAGCGAGGATGGCAATGATCAATACCGCCAAGGGGCCGCCCGCACCGCCAAAGCCGTTGGCAGCGCTGCCGACAGCGACTAAAGAGAACAGCACCAGATTCGGTGCCTTCAGCGCATAGCCGATGGCGACCGCCATCGCAGGGCCGGACATGGCCGATGCATATTTGCCCAGCTCTACCAAGAAGTTACCAACCGTTTCTGCTCCGCCGGAGATCAAAAGATCACCGACCGTATCGATAATGGTACCGATCAGCAAGGAGCAGAACAACCCCTGCGCCATCGCGCCGAGGGCATCGATGAAATAGCGTTTCCACGAAAACTCAATATCTTTTCTTTGCAAAAAAGCCTTGAATTTGCTCATTTGATTCACCTTCTGTTTTAATTTATTTGAGACCATTCTATCACATTCATATTTTGGATACAAGGGGAATGTTTTACAAAATTTGAACACCATAGCAACAAATTTCGACCAAACTGCTAAAAAATCCCCACGCAACAGCGTGGGGATTTGATATTTATTCACTTGCTTCGGTCAGCAAGATCTCGATGGTGGTTTCTTTATTATTGCGCCAATAGGTGATCTTGACCTTATCGCCGGGATGGAATTCATCCTTCTTTTCATTGAGTTCCGCCATCGAACTGATCTTCTCACCGTTGAAGCCGACAATGATATCGTTCTTCTGCAGACCCTTGGCGGCCGCATCGCAATGGAGGTCCACCCCCGCCACCAAGACGCCTTGGGGCATTTGATATTGCGCCGCTTCCTGCGCGGTAAAATCTCTGCCGCTGATACCGATATAGGCGCGGGTCTTGACCTTACCGTGGGTGATCAATTCTTCTGCGATCTCCACCACATCGTTGATGGGAATGGCAAAGCCGATCCCTTCATAGCCGCTGGCAACCAATTTGGAGGAGGTGATGCCGATGACCTGCCCATAGACGTTGACCAGCGGGCCGCCGCTGTTGCCGGGGTTGATGGAGGCGTTGGTCTGGATCAGGGTCATATAGGAACCGTTCATCTCGATCTTACGATTGAGGGCGGAGATGATGCCGTTGGTGACCGTTCCCGCCAGCTCCATTCCATAAGGATTGCCGATGGCAACCACCGTCTCCCCCACTTCCAGCAACGAGCTATCCCCCAATTCCACCGGTGCAAGATTTTTGGCATCCACCTTCAATACCGCTAAATCGGAGCGTTCATCGGCACCGACGATGGTTGCCTTATATTCGGTGATCCCATCCTGCAACACGATCTTAATGGAGGAGGCCTCATCGATCACGTGGGCATTGGTGATAATATATCCATCTGCGCTGATGATAAAGCCGGAGCCGGAAAATTCCGCTTCCTGCTCCCCTTGGGCGATCAACACCGCCACCACACTGTTTTTGACTTTTTTATTGATATCCACCAACGAAAGTTCTTCGCCACCCTTCTGCTCGGTGGTCATATCCGGCAGTTCATAGACTGCATTTTCGTCCCGATCCACAGCGGCAGAATTTTGGTTGCTCGGTGCGGAATCTTCCTCATTGCCAAAGGGATTCATAAAATCCTCCGAAGGGTTCATATACCCTTGCGCCTCCATCAACATCGCAGTCACCACTGCGGTGCAACAGATCAGCATGATCGCCGCCGCGCTCACCGCTGTGACGATCAAGCCGCGGTTAAGTTTTTTCTTTGGTTGGGGCGGGACGTTATAGGTCGTTTGATAAGGATTGGGATTCTGATAGGTATAGCCCCCTTGTTTAAAGGTTTGCTCCGAAGAGCCCGCATTATAGCGATAGGTGGGCGGAGACGGCACCTGTACATTCTGCGGATTGCTCTCGGTCTGCGGTCGGGTTGTGTTTGTATTTTCTTGCATTGTTTATTCTCCAATTTCTTTGGTTTCTTTTAAAGAAAAAGAAAATTCAGCGAAAGCTCCTTCTTCGGACGAAACATAAAGATCTTCGCCGTGGGCTTCGATAATATCCTTTACCATATAAAGACCAAGGCCGACGCCTTTGCGGTTTTCGCCGCGGCTTTTATCGGTCTTATAAAACCGTTCAAAGATCTTTCCCACTTCTTGCTCGGGAATACCCGCGCCGCTGTTGCGAACGCTAAAATAGGCTTT
>JAZSBU010000107.1:0-1591 GCA_045602565.1 Eubacteriales bacterium
GCTTCAGCAGCTGCTCGGGGGTGACCCCCTTGGAGAGCAGCAGCCGCGCCGCCACCCCATCCGCTTCCTTGGCAAGCCCGACCAGCAGATGCTCGGTCCCCAAATAGTCGTGGCGTTGTTCTTCGGCGATCTGCAACGCCCGCTCCAGCGCGTGCGCCGCTAATTTGGAAAATCGTTCGATGATTATCGCTCCCTTCTGCAAGGTGTTTAAAAGAATAGTATCATCATTGTTGACATCTTTTCTTTATTATATGATTGAAATACCGAAGAAAATATGATATCATTTTTGGAAAAGGACGTGATTTATAAATGATCCATATCGTATTGATGGAGCCGGAGATCCCGCAAAATACCGGCAATATCTCCCGCACCTGCGCCGCCACCGGCTGCCACCTGCATCTGATCGAGCCGCTGGGCTTTGATATCAGCGAAAAGGCGGTCCGCCGCGCAGGGTTGGATTATTGGAAATATCTCAAACTGACGGTGCACCAAAGCTTTGAACGATTTGAGCAGACCGCCCGCGGCAGCATGTATTTTTGCAACACCAAGGCGGCGCATACCTATAGGGCCATCGATTACCGTATCGAGGAAGATCTTTATTTTATATTCGGTAGGGAATCCTTTGGCTTGCCCGAGCGGATCTTAAAGCAGCATCCCGAAGAGTGCATCCGCATCCCGATGATCGACGAAGCCCGCAGCCTGAATTTATCCAATGCGGTGGCGGTCATCGCCTATGAAGCCTTGCGCCAGCAAGAATTTGGCGCGCTGCAAAAGATCGGGCATCTGACCGGAAGAATAGATTAAACAATTTTTGCCATACTATTGGCAAGATGAAAAATTTTGCCTTATTGATTGCCGCCCAGGGCTGCTCCCTGACCGGCGGATATATTCAGACCTTGGTGCTTTCCTGGATCGCCGCTAAGCAGAGTGGCGGAGTACCGCTGGCGTGGTATATGATCGCTTGCTACCTGCCGGTGGCGGTGCTCTCCTACCCGCTGGGGCGGTTTTTGGACGGAAAGAAAATAAAACCTTGGCTGATCTCCAGTGAGATCGGGTTGGCGGCTCTATCGCTGCTGCTTTGGTTGGCGGCGGTGTTTGAATGGTTGAGCTTTCCCTTTCTGCTGGTGTTTGGCGGGGTATGGGGATGCGTCCGCGCCCTGCAAACGCCTATCTACCAAAGCCTGCCCAAGCGGCTGGCCAAGGATCTCAAAAAAGGAACGGCGCTGTTGACCGCCGTTACCTACGCCGCCCGAGGCTTAGGGCCCATTTTAGGCGGTCTTCTTTATGCCAAATGGGGCGCGGCGGTGCCGTTTTTGGTCAATTTCGGCTCTTTTATCCCCTCGGTGGTTTTGCTCTGCTTTTTGAAAATCCCCCAAGGGTCGCGGGGGCAAAAGCCGCAGTTGAAAGGCTGGTGGCTGCCGCTGCTGAAGATTTTTGCGGTGGGATTTTTCGGAGTGCAATATAATGTCACCTTTGTCTCCCTCATTAAAGAGGCGGGCAAGGGCAGCGCCCCCTACGGCATTGCGCTGGGGCTATTGGGGCTGGGCGCCTTGGCGGGCTTTTTTATTAAGACCCGCTTCAAAAAAGAACT
>JAZSBU010000108.1:0-2056 GCA_045602565.1 Eubacteriales bacterium
CATCCACGCGGTCAACTGCTTCTCTTCGATGAATTGCAGTTTGGCGCGGGAGACCACCGAGATGGTGGTGGCATACCGCTCGTTGCCAAAAAGCGCTGTCACACCGAAGACCGCGCCCTGCTCTAAGGTACGCATCGCGGCACCGCTGTGGGAGCAGATGGCGATCTTGCCCGAAAGCACCACCGCAAAGGCGCGGGGAAAATCCCGCTCGCTATAGATGACTGCGCCCTTTTCAAAGGTTTTCGGCACCGAAAGTTCTTTGAGGCAAGTGTCCACCGTTTCCGGCGCAACCCCTTTCCATAAAAACAACTCTTTCAGCGGAGATCTGCTCATCAAACCCCTCCAATCTGTACCATACGGAACACATTTTATATATTGTAACACAGATTTTTCCAAAAGTAAAGAGTGGAGCATAAAAAAATCCCCCGATCAGTGATCGGGGGATTTTGGGTTTGTTATTCTGCGATCATCGCGTTGATCTTTTCGATCAGCGCGTCGCAATCGGCGCCGTGCACCATGCAGGCCTGCTCCACGCTCTCGCCGCGGGCGGAGGGGCAGCCCAGGCAATGCATACCGATCTCCAAAAAGAGCGGTGCGGTCTGGGGATAATTATCCAAAACTTCGGCAATGATCATATCTTTCGTTACCATTGTATAAAATCTCCTTTTCATTTATTTTAAAAATATTATACTCGGTTTTTGAGGAAATTGCAAAGGTATTTTTTAAAATTGGTTTACATTCCCTTAAAAAAGTGTTATACTAAATTGAATTATTATGGATAAATATGTTCTTTAAGGAGTTCAGTATGGAATTATTAGATATTAAAAATCCTGCCGCGGTCGCGGAATACGAAGCATTTTTGGAGCGTCATCCCAAGGGGCATTTTGCCCAATCGGTGGAATGGGCGCGGCTGAAAAAGGAATGGGAGTTCGAGGCGATCATCGAGCGGGATGAAAAGGGCGAGATTGCCGGCTCGATGGGTCTTTTGATCCGCAAGGTGCCGGGAACGGCGATTATGTATTCTTGCCGCGGCCCTGTCTGCGATCTGCACGATGAGGCGATGGTGACCAAGCTTGTCAACGCCGCCAAGGAAGTGGGCAAGAAATACCGTGCCTGCTCCTTGAAGATCGATACCGATACCAAGGTGGACGATGAAGAATTTTATGCCATCTGCCAAAAGCTGGGCTTCACCGCTCCCAACCGTTCCAAGAACTTTGAGGGGATCCAGCCGAAGTTTGTTTTCCGTTTGTATCTGCAAGGGCGCGGGGAAGAGGAGATGCTCGCCTCCTTCCATCAAAAATGGAGATATAATATCCGCGTCGCCATCAAAAAGGGTGTGGAAGTCAAGATCTGTGGGGAAGAGGCATTGCCCGATTTCCATCGGATCATGGTGACCACCGGCTCGCGGGATGGATTTGTGGTCCGTACCGAGGATTATTTCCGCCGTATGATGCGGGAGCTGGGCGACCACGCGCGGCTGTATATGGCGTATCTGGATGGGGTCGCCATCGCAGGCACCCTCGCCATCGGGTATGGGGACAAGGTCTGGTATCTCTACGGTGCCTCCTCCAACGAACACCGCAACTATATGCCCAACTATCTGCTGCAATGGGAGATGATCAAATGGGCGATCGAGCGGGGCGCGCGGGTCTATGATTTCCGCGGCGTTTCAGGCGACCTTTCGGAGGACAACCCTCTTTATGGTCTCTATCGCTTCAAGAAGGGCTTCAACGGCGAGTTCACCGAGTTTTTGGGCGAATTTGAGCTGATGTTCCGCCCCGGCGCGGCTAAGGTCATCGACCTTGCGAAAAAGGCAAGGCATATTCTCGGAAAGATCAAGGGAAGATAAGTTTTTCCCAAAAGGGAAGGAGGAGCGAAGATGGCAAAATACATGGTCGTTGAGCGGGACAGGGTGAGAGAAAACATCAAGCAGGTAAAGGCCCGCGCAGGCCACGCCAAGGTCTACGGCGTGCTCAAGGGCAATGCCTACGGTTTCGGAATACTGGACATGGCGGATATGCTCCGCGACGACGGTATATCCTGTTTTGCGGTGACC
>JAZSBU010000109.1:0-2167 GCA_045602565.1 Eubacteriales bacterium
TGTTAGTATCTGTAAACACATGAGATTTACACTGATAATATTTCTTCTATATGGTATTGTTGCGAAAAACAACGAAAAAGCAACGATAACCTATTTAATTTTAAAGATTTTCTTTGTATAATAAAAATGTAACTGTTATTGTTTATAGGTAGGAAGTTTTTTTATGTCATATCTCTCAAAAAGATTTGAAAACATTCAAGCCGACAGTAATCTTGGCGATATTTCCATCCGTCAAGACACTTTTGTCTGCCATCAAGTGTACGATGAAACCATCGACTTTTCTATGCTATATTCTCACAGACCCATTGAGATCAGCATTGTCGTTAGCGGGCATGGAATTCATAGAGTTCTGGGGCAGGCGATCCCATGCAAAACGGGCGACATCTATGTTCTTAATTCAAATGTTCCGCACCGATACTTCGCCTCTGAAGAGAAAACAGGTCTTACCGTTCGAAGACTTTTGTTTGAACCGGACAACTTGTTTGATGGCGAATCGGCGGTGCCGGCAAGCCCACACTTTTGCTATGGCTTATTCTCGGAAAACCCCATTTCCGCCTATGCGATGCTGACCAATCAGGTAATGCAAAAGATTCTATCGCTGTGCGATGCATTGGCAATAGAAGTGCTTGAGAAAAAAAGCGAGTGGCAAAATGCACTAAAAGCAAACCTTTCACTAATTCTGATAACGCTAAAGCGGTATGTTGATACATCATTAAAAAATATTCCCAGCGCCGATTCTGTTACATGGAATCCTGTTTCCGCTACAATCGCTTTAGTAAATGAAAATTTCAGTGATGCCAATATGACACTTGAAAGCATTGCAGAATCTTTTTATATAAGCAAATCGCATTTGAGCAGACTCTTCAAACAATTAACGGGAACCTCTTTCTCTGCCCATTTGAAAAATATAAGGCTCGCTAAAGCTTGTATGTTGCTTGTGGATACCGATAAAACAATCGATGCTATCATGAAAATGTGCGGAATGCGCGATGCCACTTCATTTTATAAAGCCTTTGTGGAATACACAGGACTTACACCAAATCAATATAGAAAAGAAAATAACAAGGGAGAAACCACCATGAACATTCTTGCGGAAATTTCCGAAAATTTACAAAAAGGCAAATCCAAAATCGTCAAAGAATTGGTGCAATCGGCAATCGACCAAGGCGTTGATGCAGAAACCATCTTGTCTGAAGGTCTTCTTTCGGGAATGAGCGTTATCGGAGAAAAATTCAAAAATAACGAGGTATACGTTCCCGAGGTATTGGTAGCCGCAAGAGCCATGAACACAGGAGCACAATTGCTCAAGCCGCTTCTGGCTGCAAGCGGTGTTGTTGCCAAAGGCAAGGTGTGTATCGGAACCGTTCAGGGCGACCTTCACGATATTGGCAAAAATCTTGTGAAGATGATGATGGAGGGAAAGGGGCTTGAGGTAATTGACCTTGGAACCGATGTTGCGCCCGAAACCTTTGTAAATACCGCCATCGAGCAAAACTGTCAGGTCATTTGCTGCTCGGCGCTTCTCACCCCCACTATGGGTGTTATGGAGGATGTAGTAAAAGCCGCCGAAGCCGCAGGGGTTCGCAACAAAGTGAAGATCATGATTGGCGGGGCTCCCGTCGATGAAGGCTTCTGCAAAAAAATCGGTGCTGACTGTTATACAGCGGATGCTGCAAGCGCGGCAGATGCGGCAGTGGCGTTTTGCAGGTCGTGAATTTTTGAACGCCTATAAAAACGATGGTGAAAAGGTAACCCATGAAGGGGCAAATATCGGACCATGCCCCGTTTTCAAGAAGTGATATTACAACGGAGGATTCTATGACGAACAGAGAAAGAGCATTAAACATTCTGCACTTTAAACCTGCAGACAGATTGCCGGCAGTTCATTTCGGTTACTGGCAAGAACTTTTGAATGAATGGGCAGAGCAGGGGCATATCTCTTTCGAGCTGGCCAAAGGGGCCGGAGCCGATGGCTCCAAGGCGCAAAGAGAGCTTGATCGGATCATCGGATGGGATTGTAATTGGTATAATGTCGTTGACGCGAATAACAGATTGTTCCCACAATTTGAGAGAAAGGTTTTGGAAACCCTTCCCGATGGTTCTCAGCGTGTGCTTACCGCAGAAGGAGTAATTGAGAAAAGCAAGCCCGATGTGGTTTCCATTCCTG
>JAZSBU010000110.1:0-4853 GCA_045602565.1 Eubacteriales bacterium
CACCTGCTAACCTGCTCCCTTCATCTGCCACAGGGAGCGGTCGCAGTCGCAACCACAGGCAGCGGTCGCAGTCGCAACCACAGGCAGCGGTCGCAGTCGCAACCACAGGCAGCGGTCGCAGTCGCAACCCATTTGAACGGTTTCGAAAGAAAACAAAAATGAAAAAATGAATCGACCTAGAAATTTCAAGGTCGATTCTTTTTGTGGTGGACGATGCCTAGATCGTCCCGCAAAGAGAGGACTTAACCTATAAAAAGATAAATAATAAAGACAAAGAAGATCACAAAGCAGACAATTATGTAGTATAAATGGAAGAGCATCAGTGCGCCGGCGGGAAAGATCAGTGCGGCAGCAAGAAGAATTCCTTTGATAAAACCGCCAAGCTCACCGCTGAAGATCAGCCCAAAGACACATTTGGCGAAGCCCCAGAGCAACCATAAGGTGAACGGAACCGTGCAACAAAGGGCGATCACGAGCAAATATCCAATAAAATCACAATTTGAAACACCAAATATTACAAAAAGAACCATCGCTGTAAATAAACCGTATGTCCAAAGGGATTCAAATTTTTCGAGCATTTCAAGTTTCCTCCGAATGATTTATATAATGGAATTGTTTTCGCTATAAATACATATTTTCTTTAGCATAATAGGCGAAGAATCCGCCGGTAAAGCAAAATAAAAAGAAGAGAACGGAAAGAACAATGAGCAGGCAACGGTCAGATATACAATATAAGGCAAGGACCGTATATAAGCCAAATGTAGAGAGCGCAGACATCAGAGTTACGACGATCAGACCGCCGAACGGATAGGGAAGATGAAGCAAGAAGATGCATCCCCATCCTACGATGGCAGCCAATATTGGAGTAAGAAGCGTATGATTGGCTATAAAGTCAACCCCTAACAAAAAAACAAACCCTGCTCCAGCCGCGTGTAAAAGTATAAACCCATAAATTGTAATAAATATTTCAGCAACGGATTCGGAAGTGCGTCTTGGTTTTCCCATAACAGTTCTCCTTTTTAAAAAATGAGGATTTTTATCGGTATCTGTATTATCTCACAATATGTGTCCGAAAAAACGGACACAGAAAACAATAAATCCATTGATTTGTAGGGGGCGCTGCCCATCATCCCCTACGGTATAAACGATGGTCCGTACCAAATCAATTGGTGCGGAAAACATACAAATCATTTGTATGTCTGCATAAATGAATTGTGCAACAGACCCCAAATCATTTGGGGTAGTATTGTCGTTTTGTCGTCAGTAACAAATGAATTGGCGGGAAACATACAAATCATTTGTATGTCTGCACAAATGAATTGTGAACATTTGGTATATAAAAGCGGTTGGTATTTTGGCATTGCATTTTTAAAAATTATTTGATATGATTATAGTATAAGATTTAATATCAAATGAAAGGAATTTGATACGATGAAACGAATTATTTCTTGCATGTTGATTTTAGTGCTTCTGATGGCGGCCATTCCTGCATCAGCGGAGGATAAAACCGCGCGTTTGGTGTTGGATGCACCTTATGGTATGGTCGGGCAGGATCTGGAAGTCAAAGTTCGTGTGGAGAACATAAATAATTGCGGTATTTTTGGGCTGGTCCTAAAGTTTGATCCTGCGGAATTGGCGGTGATCGACTTTGTCCAAACGCAAGCAGAGGGCTTGACCATCTCCGAAGAGATGGAGAAGGGCATCTACTCCATTGCCTGGATGATCGAGAATCTTAATAAACCGCTGAACGGCGATGTGGAATTCGGCACATTGAAATTTAAGGTGTTGACGAATGTCAATTCCGCCACGCTGGAAATTGGCGACGTGCAGATCGCTTCTACAAGCGAAGACGATCTCCAACCGGTCACCTATGCAAATACTGTAATCCCTCTGTATAAGAACCATACCTTTACCGATGTCACTGCCGATTGGTATAAGGAAGCGGTGCTGTTTGCATACAATAATAATTTGATGAACGGAATGGGCGACAATAAGTTTGTGCCGGACTCTGCCACCACCCGCGCCATGCTGGCAACCATTCTTTATCGCCAAGAGGGAGAGCCGTCGGTCATCGCCGCAGCTCCCTTTACCGATCTGCAGCAAAATTGGTATAAAACCCCCATCAACTGGGCATACGAAAAAGGAGTTGTCAAGGGTATGACCGAGACGACCTTTGCCCCGGAAGAGGCTGTTACCCGTGAGCAGATTGCGGCAATGCTCTATCGCTATGCGGAATATAAAAACATGGATGTTTCCCAAAGAAAAGAGCTTTCTTCTTTCCCCGATGGTAATAACGTCACTTGGTCCAAAGAGGAAATGGAATGGGCGTATGCCAAAGGGTTGATCACCGGGAATAAGATCGGCAATACCGTGTTTCTGGATCCTCAAGGCATTGCCACACGCGCGCAGATCGCCACTATTTTGATGCGGTATATCAAATCCGCGGCCGAGCAATAAAATGAAAAGAATTTTATCGTTTATTTTAATTTTAACGTTGCTTTTGGGCGGGTGTGCGGCACCGCCGCCCCCCGAACCCACCTATGAGGATGCCCCCGCTCGATCTGAGCGGGGCATTACTATCGCAGGAACTTCCCTTTCGGGGATTTACAGCGATGGGCAGACCGAATATCTCTGCCTGCAGGAGTTTGCTCAAGCGTTGGGCGGCTCGGTGGAAATCGTCCCTATAGAGCAGACCTTTTCCGCCACCTTGACTTTGGGCGATGAGACCTATTCCTTTGCCGAAGGCAAACGCTACGATGGTGAAAATTGGTACCAGCCCAAGGAGGACCTGCTTCCCTTGCTGGAGGGCTACCATCCCTTTGAAGATCCCGAAAAGAACCACACCTACTATACCGCCTACCCCTTGGCGCAAGAGGTGGAGGAGGGAATCGATATCCCGATCTTGATGTACCACGCGGTATCGGATCATTGCTGGGGGATCCCTCAACTTTTCGTTTCCCCCAAAAAGCTGGAAGAGCAACTGCAGTATCTGCAAGAAAACGGCTATACCACTGTTACCTTTGAAGATTTCGCCAACCTTGAGCAGATCGAAAAACCGGTGATGTTGACCTTTGATGATGGATATAGCGATAATTATACCGATCTTTTCCCGCTACTCCAAAAATATCAGGCCAAAGCCACCATCTTTCTAATTAACAATATGCTGGACCAACAGCCCTATTATCTCACCCGCGCGCAGGTGCTGGAGATGGACCGGTCGGGGCTGGTCTCTTTCCAGAGCCATACCATGACTCACCTCAATTTGGATACCCTCAAGGAGGAGCAGCTGCAATACGAGTTGGTGCAATCGAAGCTGGAGCTGACCCGGCTGTTGAAAAAGGAAATGTTTGTGGTGGCCTACCCTTCGGGCAAATGGAACGAGCAATCGCTGCAGGTGACGCAGGAGCAGTATCAGTTCGGGCTGCTCTCCCGCGGCGGAACCTATGAGACCGGCGACCATCCCGCCAAAGTTTCCCGCTACTATGTCCGCCGCTCCACCACATTAAATGAATTTATCGATATGATATAAATCCCTTGGGGATTTATATCATATCAAAAAAATATCTCAACCTTAAGGTTGAGAGATTTTAATTTTGATTGATTTTGAATTAACCGTTTACATTGTAGTGGGCGTTCATTTGGTTGACCGCCTTAAACAGCTTGTGCATATAAATGAACGGACCGACAACAATCAGGGCGCCCAATACATTCCAAAGCCAATAATCCGAAGCGCTGAAATTATAGGCGATACCGCGTCTTTTCAACTCTGCGCCGATACGGTTGGAGATTTTGTGGGACCAAACGATGCCTGCAATACCCATGGTAATGGGCGCAATGAGGAAGGTCAGCAAGCAATAGTGCATAGTTTTCTTGCCGTCGTATCTCGAAGCAACGATATTAATATCGTTCGAAACGGCAGACATAACAACCAGACCATAGATGCCGAAGGTAATCAACGAAAGCAGGATGGTTTTGAGCAAGCCTTTGTTTGTTTTGAGTTGACCAACGGGGGCAGTTACTACTGTGTTTTCCATAAAATTCTCCTTTCTTTCGGTTAGCAATTATGAACAATTTGTAAACTAACCTGATTTCAGTATACATTAATTTTTGGCGAGTGTCAACAATTTCCGCCAAAACTCTTTTTTGCGCCGTGGAAAACTTGCTCCGCTAATCCAAGCAATCCAATTAAATTCGGGATCGCCATCAGGGCGCAGAAGATATCCGCCAAATTCCAGACCGCTTCGGCGGTGAGAAAGGTGCCGCCAAAGAGCAAAAGCAAGAATAAAATCCGAAACCAACGGACGCAATGCTTGCGGCAGGGGAGCAGGTATCTTAGGCTCTGTTCACCATAAAAGCTCCAGCCGATGATGGAGCAAAACCCGAAAAAGAGCAGGCAGACCATATATAAAAAGGAAAGCAGCCCGTCGGGGAGCGGCAGGTGGCGCAGAGCATATAGGGTGATGCCCGCGCCCGAAAGGGAGGGGATCTTCCAGGCATCGGTCAAAATGACCGCATAGCCGGTGAGGGTACACATCAAAACCGTATCCAAAAAGGGGCCCAGCATCGAGATCAACCCCTGCTTGGCAGGGTCGTCGGTGCGGGCGGACGCGGCGGCGATGGGGTCGGATCCCATCCCCGCTTCGTTGGAAAAGATGCCCCGCCCCAACCCAAAGCGGATGGCTTTTTGCAGGGTAATGCCTGCCGCCGCACCCAAGGTCGCTTTGGGCATAAAGGCGGAATGTAGGATCAGCGCGGTGGCGGCGGGCAACTGCTGCCAATGGAGCAAAATCAGCCAAAGGGTCAAGGCGGTATAAAGGATGGCCATAAAGGGTACCGCCAAGGTCGCCACCGAT
>JAZSBU010000111.1:0-10422 GCA_045602565.1 Eubacteriales bacterium
ATGTGTTAGGCACGCCGCCAGCGTTCGTCCTGAGCCAGGATCAAACTCTCTAAAAAAAATTTAATCAAGTTCTTATCCAGCTCATAACAAATACTTCTAAAAACTGGCTTAAAAGTTCTTTTGTTAATCGCTTTCGCCACAACGAAATTTTCCGCCGTGGACTTTACAATTAACGGGTCCTTCTTTTATGATGCTGTTTAATTTTCAAGGTTCATTGCTTGCCGCTTTTTTGCGGTGCCCGAATATAATAACAAAATAATGGGGGTTTGTCAACACTTTTTTTGAAGTTTTTTCGAGATTTTTTTCTTTTGGATTTATCCACAGTTTTTGCACAGGAATTGCACAAACTTTTGAACAAAAATTCCCCTTCTGCTGCGGCAGAAGGGGAATTTCTTACATTATATTATTATACACCGAGATCCTCAACATAAAGCTCGCGGACCGCATTTTCATCGGCCTTGGGCTTATTGCGTTCAGAGAGGAACTTGGAGGCAACCTGCGGGAAGAGGGCATAGCTCAAAACGTCCTCTTCGCACTTTGCCAAATCACCGGCTTCTGCGCGGTATTTTTCCAATTCGGGCTCTAAAAGATCGGCGGGGCGGCAGGTGATGACTTCTTCATCGCCGATCGCCTTTTTCCGAACTTCTTCGTTGACCTCACCGGGAACCTGACCATACTCACCGCGAAGCAAGCCTTTGGATTCCTTACCGACCATCTTATAACGCTCGCCGGCAACTACATTCATTACCGCCTGGGTACCAACGATCTGGCTGGTGGGGGTAACCAACGGGGGATAACCGAAATCCTTACGAACGCGGGGAATTTCAGCCAGTGCTTCATAATATTTATCTTCCGCGCCCATCTGCTTGAGCTGGGAGATCAGGTTGCTGAGCATACCGCCGGGAACCTGATAGATCAAGGTCTTACCATCGACGTTCAGAACCTTGGGATCCAAGGTGCCTTCCGCCTTCATCTTATCGGCAACACCGCGGAAATGAGCAGCAAGATCGCTGAGCTTATTCAGATCCAAGCCGGTATCGCGGTCAGTACCCTGCAGGGTAGCAACCAGCGCTTCGGTGGCGGGCTGAGCGGTACCGTTTGCCATCGGGGACAAAGCGCAGTCGACGATATCGACCCCTGCCCAAGTGGCCATCAGGTTGGTCATATCACCGGTACCGGTAGTATTATGGGTATGCAGGTGGATGGGAAGCTTAACCTCTTCCTTCAGCTTCTTAACAAGGCTGTAGGCATCCATCGGCAGCAGCAGGTTTGCCATATCTTTAATACAAATGACATCGGCACCCATGCTTTCCAAGGTTTTCGCCAGCTTCACAAAGTATTCTTCATTGTGAACCGGGCTGGTGGTATAGCTGATGGCAGCTTCGCAGATACCGCCATACTTTTTGCAGCTCTTCATTGCCTGCTCCACATTACGGACATCGTTCAGCGCATCGAAGATACGCATCACATCGATACCGTTCTCGATGGATTTGGCGACAAACAGATCCACAACATCATCGGCATAATGCTTATAGCCGAGAATGTTCTGACCACGCAGCAACATCTGCAGCTTGGTCTTGGGCATATACTTTTTCAGGGTACGCAGACGCTCCCAGGGATCTTCGTTGAGAAAGCGCATACATACATCAAAAGTTGCGCCGCCCCAACATTCCAGAGACCAATAGCCCACATCGTCTAACTTTTCCAGAGCGGGGATCATATCGTCGATCCGCATACGGGTCGCCGCCTGGGACTGGTGAGCATCTCTCAAAATAGTATCTGTTATAAACAGAGGATTTTTCTTTGTTGTTTTAGCCATAATTTAATTCTCCTTAACCGAATAATGCGATCAACACGCCTGCCGCAATCGCAGAGCCGATAACGCCTGCAACATTGGGACCCATTGCGTGCATCAGCAAGAAGTTTGCGGGATCTTCTTTTTGACCGACCGTTTGAGAAACACGCGCCGCCATCGGAACAGCGGAAACGCCGGCAGAACCAATCAAGGGATTGATCTTCTTTTTGAGGAAGAGGTTCATAAACTTCGCCAGCAAGACACCGCCTGCAGTACCCAGGCCAAAGGCAACAACACCCATCACAATGATCTTGATGGTGTTCCAAGAAAGGAAGGTGGCCGCGGTAGCGGTGGCACCAACGGTGATGCCCAAGAAGATGGTGACAATATTCATCAGTTCGTTCTGAACGGTCTTAGACAAACGTTCCACAACACCGCATTCGCGGAACAGGTTGCCCAGCATCAGACATCCCACCAAAGGAGCAGCCGAGGGAACCAGCAGCGCAACAAACGCGGTAATGACAAAGGGGAAGATAATTTTTTCGGTCTGGCTGACCGGACGCAGGGTCTCCATACGAATGGAGCGCTCTTTTTTGGTGGTCAGCGCCTTCATGATCGGCGGCTGGATGACCGGAACCAGCGCCATATAGGAATAAGCGGCGACCGCGATGGGACCAAGCAGCTCGGGGGCCAACTTAGAGGTAACAAAGATCGCGGTGGGGCCATCGGCACCGCCGATGATACCGATAGAGCCCGCCTGCGCTTCGGTGAAGCCCAAGAGGCGAGCGCCGATAAAGGTGGAAAAAATACCCAGCTGAGCCGCTGCACCCAGCAGCAAGCTCTTGGGATTGGCGATCAGCGGACCGAAATCGGTCATGGCGCCGACGCCCAAGAAGATCAAACAGGGATAGATGCCCAGCTTGACGCCGAGATAGAGATAATCCAGCAACCCTGCAGAAACGCTCTGCACCTGAGAGGCGATCATAGCATCGCTGAAATAGACCGCGCCATCCTTGATCGAGATCATGGCATTATCCAAAACGATGCGGGCAGAATCCGCCAACACTTCGTTATTGGCATTGACCAACTGACCGACCGAATTGAAGAGCGCTTCGCCATCCAGGGTAATGCCGGAAAGATGACCGATGATATAGTTGCTGAGATACACATCGCCCGAAGGCAGAACGCCGAACATACTGATATATTCGGAATTGAGGTCGGTGGAAAAAATATATTCAGCACCGGCAAACATATCCCAGTTGACATGACCGCCCGCAAAGAGCTGTTCGTGGAACATCTCTGCACCGGGCAGGTTGGTAAGCAGCATACCGAAAGCGATGGGCAGAAGGAGCAACGGCTCAAACTTCTTGACGATCGCCAAGTAGGAAAGGAAAAATGCGATGGCGATCATAATCAAACATTTCCAATTATCGCCGCCAAACATCATAAATCCGGTCTGCTGCAGAAAATTCATAATTGCTTCTAACATTTTATGAGCCTCCGCCGACTTCTTTTAATTAACCGATGGTGCAGAGAACGTCGCCGGTGGAAACGGAAGCACCCTGATTTGCGCTGACAGCAGCAACCGTACCGTCGCAGGGAGCCATAATTTCATTTTCCATCTTCATGGCTTCCAGAACGAAGAGGACATCGCCCTTCTTCACAGCAGCGCCTGCGGAAACATTGACCGCCAAGATGGTGCCGGGCATGGGAGCGCAAACAGCCTCACCGCCTGCAGGTGCAGCAACAGGAGCAGCAGGAGCGGGAGCAGGAGCAGCCTCAGCAGCGGGAGCAGCTGCAGGTGCAGCAACAGGAGCGGCAGGAGCAGCGGGTACGCCGTCCATAACCTCGATGGATACTTCATAAACAGTGCCGTTAACATTAACCTTATACATTTTCATTTTCTTATGTTCCTTTCTGAAATTGAAATCAAACGATCAAACTTTTTTTAATGATACAATACGAATTGCGGAAACATCCGTCCCCAATTCTTCTGCCAGACAACAAGAAATCGCGGCAACCAATTCTGCGCGATTGGGAATCGCTGCAACAGTTGCGGCAGGTGCAGCAACGGCAACCGGTGCAGTAGCAGCAGGGGCCTCCTTCTTTTCTAACAGACGAACCACCTTGCCCATCATTACACACAGGATGACGATGCAGATCAATCCGGCGAAAACGATGCCCATCCCCAAAAGAATGACAACACCCATATTATATTCGCCCGGAACCATCAATGCGGCATTCAGCATTATGTTTTTCCTCCTTTCTGACCATTGTACCTAAACGGAATTTTAATAAATTCCCATATTTCCCATTGTAGATAATTTTATCATCTTTGGCAACCTATGTCAACGGCGGTTTCACCAATTTCCGCACCTTTTTTCCTATTAATATAACCAATTTTTACAATTATATCCCGACATTTCAAAAGTCCTTGCCTTTATACGGCAAATATGATATGATATTTATCGACAAATCGATTGAACGGAGAAAAAGAATGTTCGCCTTTTTATGGAATAATCTTTGGGGTCAGATGCTGATGACGCTACTGATCTCGATGGTGCCCATCATCGAGCTGCGGGGCGCCATCCCCATCGCGGTAGGCGCAGGGCTGCCTTTTTATATCGCCATCCCTTTGGCGGTGATCGGCAATCTGCTCCCCGTCCCCTTTATCATTATGTTTATCAAGAAGATCTTTGCCTGGATCCGCCGCAAGCTGCCCAAGCTCAATTCCATGGTGGATAAATTGGAAGCGCGGGCACACAGTAAATCCGAAACGGTGCAAAAGAGTGCCTTTTGGGGCTTATTCGTCTTTGTCGCCATCCCGCTGCCGGGGACCGGTGCCTGGACCGGTGCGCTAATCGCGGCAATGCTGGATATGCGGCTGAAAAAAGCCTTCCCCGCCATTGTCGCAGGGGTGCTGACTGCCGGTGCCATCGTCACCATCGTCACCGCGCTGGGTGTGGATATCTTCATCAAATAAAAATTCCCGATGCTGAGCATCGGGAATTTTTTTATATCTTCACTTGGAAATCTTTGTTGCATTTAGGGCAGCAAACGGTATGGTTCCCCTTTTTATTGGGCAGACGCAAAGTTGCCTTGCAATAGGGGCAGGTGCGATAGCGGTGGGTCTTGCGGTCGCGGACCTTATTTTTTTGCAAGGTGAACCAGCCTTTGATCTTACCGATCACCCGCAGATATTTTTGATTTTCCATCTGCCGCTTATAAATATTTCTGGAAAAGATGCGGAACATCATCCAGACCATCAGTGCCAAAGCAACATAATAAAGCGGTTGAAATACTAGCGCGGCGATCGCCAACCCCAAATAGACCCAAAGCAACGCTCTGCCGAGTTGGTCCACACCATAACGCCCTGTCATCAGCCGCGCCAACCACATACGAAACTTCATTTTTCAACTCTTCCTTTCAAAAACATACAATCAACAATAAGGGCAACACATTTTTGCCAAACAAAGCCCCATACAAATGGGATTCATCCCGCCGGTGGGCATGGAAAAACCCCGCCCATAGCTTTCATAAGCCGTCCCTGCATACTGCAACTGCTGCAACAACTGCTGATATTCGGCGTTCTGCGGCTCCATCGCCGCCGCCTTGCGGGCAAACTCCAGCGCCTGCGCCCGATTCCCCACGCCCGCATGGGCATAGGCCGAAAGAAAATACCATTCGGCATTGCGGTCGGTGATCCGATTGAGCACATTAAAGGCCTCGCGATAGCGGCGGTAATGGAGATAATGGCGCACCGCTGTATATTCGGGGGTAGACCCCTGCTGCCCGCCGCCGTAGTTATATCCGCCATACCCGCCGTAGCCTGCGCCACCCGCAGTCTTCCCTTGGCGTTGATTCAATATCTGGTCATAGGCTGCATTGATCTCTGCCATCTTCTTTTCGGCAAAGGCAGGATCGGGATGGATATCGGGGTGATATTGCTTTGCCAACTTACGATATGCTTTTTTGATCTCATCGTCGGTCGCGCTTGGGGATACCCCCAAAACGCCATAAGGGTCATTCATCATTTCTCGTTTCCTTTTTAAATTTCGTCCAGACACCGGAATAGATTACATTCCGCAAAATATCCAGATGCTCCACCAGCGGCAGCCGCTCCAAGATCAGCGCACATTCACCCAACGCACCCTTGAGCATCTCCTCTGCCCGCTGCTGATAATCAGGTTGGTCAGCGATCAGCACCATCGGATTATACCGCCCTTTTTTACGGTCCTTTTCCAGATCCTGATAGGCATCCATCCAATAGACAAACCGCCCCAACGCCTGCCCGAACCGGCGGCAATCCTCCGCCCAAAAATCCTCTTGGCAGACAAACAGTTCGCCCAGCATCTGCCCCGAAAAATTGGCGGCAGTATCCAGATCCTTGGGTGTTTTCTGCTCTTCAACGGCAAGGGCTTCCAACGCCGATTGCACCGCTTTGGCTTGGCGAGGATATTTCTCCTCAATGGCTGGAATATATTTTTTTAAGCGATCGGCCGCCGCCTTGGCAGAGGTTTTACCCTCATCTTTCCAATCGTCCATCAAATTATGGTAAGCAAGTAAAATGTTCATCGCCGCGCCATAATCAATGATGCGGTTTTGCGCCATTTTGCGTTTCTTTTTGGGATGGACCACACACCGCCCTTCATGATACGAGGTCTCGGGGTCCAAAAGGTCTGCCAAAAGCAACACCATAAAGGTCATATCATAATTAAGGGTCAACCGACCGAAATTGCCGAACTGCGTTTTCAGACTGCGGCAAAGACCGCAATAATATTCGCGGTAAACGGCCGTTTGCTGTTCGTTCAACTGCTCCGTATTGGCAACGACATATCCAAACAAGGCGGTGCCTCCTTTCCATTTTATATTTAATATGATACACCTAAAATTCCCATTTGTGTTGAACAAATTGTAAATTTAATCATATTTTGATATGAAGGAGTGATTTTTATTATGGCAATTAAAATCGTCATTGATGCGGGGCATAACCCCCAGACCGTCAACGCAGGCGCCGAAGGATTTGGCTATCGGGAGCAGGATATTACCTATGCAGTTTCGCAGGAATTGGCACGTCTTTTGCGGGCAAACGGCAATTTCGAGGTGCGGCTCACCCGCAACACCCCCGATGAAATTTTAGGCACCTCCAACCTGACCAGCCTGCAAGAGCGGGTGCGGATCGCCAATGAATGGCCCGCCGATTATTTCATCAGTATCCACGCCAACGCCTCCACCAACCCCGCCGCCAACGGCACCGAGGCCTATGTTTACCGCACCGCGGGGGAAGCCTATGAATTGGCGGAAGAAATCGTGGAAGGCATCGTTGAGCGGATGGGCACTCAAGATTTAGGGGTGAAAGCAAACCCCTCTCTTTATGTCCTGCGGCGGACCGCGATGCCTGCAGTCTTGGTCGAATTGGCGTTTATCTCCAATGCACAGGATGTGCAGAAGATGGTCAGTGACCCGATGGGATTTGCGCGCGGAATATACAACGGCATCCTTGACTACTTCGACCTAACAGACGAATAAAAAGCAGCACCTCAGCCGTTTTTCGCCCCTCGCAGTATCGACATACAGCGTCGGTTCGAGAAAACGACTGATGCACTACTTTTAATTCGTCTTAAAAAATATTTAAGGAGTCCTTTTGGGACTCCTTTTTTCTTTTCATTGTTTTCAAACCGATCAAATGGGATGGATTTTTCGTTGGGGCGCATCCTCGGCTATATAATGATATGCCGAGGTGCGACACGACGGAAAAGGCGCCCATTTCATCGGTTTTATTCAGTATAACCGTTCGGATTTGAAGATTGCCATCTCCATGTGTCCCTGCACATATCCTCCAATGTACGCTCTGCTACAAAGCCGATCTCGTCTCTTGCCTTATCGGGCTTTGCATAAAGGGTTGCCACATCGCCGGGACGGCGGGCAACGATCTTATGGGGAAGTTCCTTGCCGCAGGCTTTTTCAAAAGCGTGGACCATATCCAAAACGCTATAGCCTTCGCCGGTGCCGAGATTATAGGTAAAGACACCGGTCTTGCCCTCCTGCCCTTTCAGGGCGCAAAGGTGCCCCTTTGCCAGATCCACCACATGGATATAATCGCGGACACCGGTTCCGTCGGGGGTATTATAATCTCCGCCGAACACCGAAAGGAATTCCCGCTTGCCGATGGCAACCTGCGCGATATACGGCATCAAATTATTAGGCACCCCCTGCGGATCTTCACCGATCTTGCCGCTCTCGTGCGCACCGACCGGGTTAAAATACCGCAGCAGCGTGATCGCCATCTCCGGTTCAGCTTTGGCAATATCGGTCAGCATAATTTCCTGCATCAGCTTGGTCTGACCATAAGGGTTGGTGGCGGAGGTGGGGAAATCTTCCTGCACCGGAACTACTTTACTGTCACCATAGACGGTAGCGGAAGAAGAAAAGACAAACCGCTTGACCCCGTATTTTTTCATACTCGCCAGAATGTTTAGGGTTCCTACAATATTGTTATTATAATAAAGCCACGGCTTCTCGCAGCTTTCCCCTACCGCTTTCAGTCCGGCAAAATGGATCACCGCATCCACCTTTTCGGCTTCGAAAATGCGATCCATTGCCGCCGCATCCAGCATATCGGCCTCATAGAATTTAAAATCCTTGCCGGTGATCTCCTTCACCCGCTCCAATGCCTTGGGGTGGCTGTTATAGAAATTATCAAAAACAACGACCTCATAATCTGCATTGAGCAATTCCACAACTGTATGGGTGCCAATATAACCGGCACCGCCGCTGACCAATACTTTCATTATTTATACTCCCCTTTATAAAATGTCGCTCAATTCAATTCGAAGTTGAGATAAACTGTTCTCCATCGGTTCGGACACCCATTCCGCCATCCGCGTTCCGATCGGAACGGTGGCCAACGGCAGCAAAAGTTTGAAGCAAGTCTGCCCGTCAAGACGTTGGTGTTCCATTGTTCCGCCTTGCAACTGCGCCAATTTCAATGCAGTCGCCAAGCTGAAGCCCAGCCCCAACGCACCTTTTTTATCGGCGGTACGATAGCCCCATTCGAAAAGCCGCTCAACATCCGCGACTCCCTCGCCATCGTCCAGAACCTCGATGCAGACCATATTCTCTGCCTTCTTGGCACGGATCGTAACCTTTCCGTTACCGAAACGATAGGCATTGGAGACCATCGCCGCCAGCATCAGATCCAGATTTTCAGGCATTGCCTGCAGATAAAGCTCAGCGGATATCGCTTCCATCTCCATCTTGAAATCCGGCTTTAATTCGGCAACTGCCCGCGCAAATTCTTCCAGATAAGAGCCCACATGGAGGGGGACAACATAATCCTTGATCCCGCTACGGTCCAGCAATTGATACAAATGGTTGCTCATCCGCAAAATATGCTGCACTTCCTTGCCGAGTTGCGCCCCTGCGGGAGAGTCCAAGCCGATCTGCTGCGCTGTTCCGTAGATACGGTTAAGATAGCCATTAAGTTTTGCCGAAGCATTGCGCAGTACCTGCATTGTCGCCTGCTTCTCCTGCCGGTGATCCCGCTCTGCCTGCACCGCCAGATAAAGACCGCCTTCCGTTTCTTGAGGGATCAGGGAATAAAGAACATCCCCCTTGCTGACTGCCATTCCGCGCTTCTGCCGCAGGGCTTGCCGCCCTTCGGCTTCGATTATAGCAGCAGGAGTTTCGAATGCGTCGGCGGCGGCATTTTGCCAAACCGGCGCCATTGCGTCATCATAGATAAAGGTTGCCTTCGGCAGATCGCCGTAGAGCGATTCAAAAAGCATTCGTGCAGATCGCATTTCTCGTCCTCCCTCATTAAAAACTTCAATAATTTATTATATAAGAAAAAACATCGTTTGTAAAGCATCTTCTTCTATTTTGGCTTTCGCTCTTCAAAAAAAACATAAAAAATAAAGGTCGCATCGCGACCTTTATTTTTTATCTGCAATAGGATTCCACATAATAATCCAAAGCGGTTTTAATAACCTCTTTGGCTTCTTCCGCGCTATGCACTTCGTCTACCACCGTTTCCTTGCTCTCCAGTGCCTTATAGACCTTGAAGAAATGGGACATTTCATCAAAGATATGCGGCGGCAGATCCTTAATATCTTTATATTGGTTATAGGTAGGATCGGCAAAAGGAATGGCAATGATCTTTTCATCGCGGCGATCCCCATCCAACATCGAAATATAGCCGATGGGATAGCACCGCACCAAGGTCAGCGGCTCCAAGCTCTCCGAGCAAAGCACCAAAACGTCCAAAGGATCGTTATCGTCGCCGAAGGAGCGGGGAATAAACCCGTAGTTGGCGGGATAATGGGTCGAGGTATAAAGAACGCGGTCCAGAATGATCAAGCCGGTTTCCTTATCCAATTCGTATTTCTTTTTACTGCCCTTGGAGATCTCCACCACCGCCACAAAATCATCGGGGGTAATTCTCTTGGGATCAATATCATGCCATATATTCATTCTATCGTTTCCTTCCTTTTGATATAATTTTATTTTTAATAATTATAATCAAATTTTATCTTAAAATCAACCCCTAACTAAAACCGTTCAAATCGGATGCAGATCTCGTTGGTGTGATCCCGAAGGCGTATATCGATACGCCGAGCGGTCACACC
>JAZSBU010000112.1:0-3404 GCA_045602565.1 Eubacteriales bacterium
AAAGAGCGGTTGATGGCTCCAGACATCCGCGCTTTCGTGGGAGACATAGATGGGCATATCGCCGATGATTTGGATGCCTTGGGCGTTGGCGTAGCGGCGGATCTTTTGCCATTGGGTGAAAAAGAGATATTGCAAAAAGACCGCGCGATCGATGGCGGTTTTAAGCCGCGCCTGCGCATCGGCGATGGCCTGCGGCTCCCGCAGTTTCAGCGGCAGTTCCCAATCGATCCAATCCTTGCCCGATTCCTGCTGCAGCGCGGTATAGAGCGCAAAATCCTCGATCCAGGGTTGGTTGCTCCGCCAAGCGTCGATGCGAGTCTGAAGTTCAGCGTCGCAGCGGGCAAAGGCGGCGTTGAAAAGAGCCGCGCGCTGCCCCTTGAGCAGGTCAAAATCGACGGTATAAGGCTGGGCGGCCTTGCAACCGTCCAGCTCCGCTTCGGTAATCAGCCCCATCTCCAAAAGCTGGTCGGGGTCGATGAACAGCGGGTTGCCTGCAAAGGCGCTGACACTTTTATAGGGGGAATTGCAATAATCGGGGATAGAAAAGGGCAAAACCTGCCAGGCTTTGAATCCCGCTTCTTTTAAAAAATCGATAAACCGCAAAGCATCCTTGCCAAAAACACCGATGCCGTAGGGCCCCATCAGGGAGGATATATGCAGCAAAACGCCGCTGCTTCTTTCAAGCATAGGGACTCTCCTTTGAATAATGACATTGATATTATTATACCAAAGAGAGCGGCAGTAATCAAATGTTTTTGCAAAAAAGGAGACTCCTTAAAAATTGGCAACATTGTGTTAAATAAAAACAACATTGAGTCGTTGGAAAAGTTGCATTTAAATGTTATAATGCTAATATCTAATACTGTCTCGTAAATTCCGCATGGTGCGGAAGAGGAGGTTCGAACATGAAAAAATGGACAAAATACATCGCTTTGCTGGGAATTCTGGCGATCAGCCTTTCGATGTTGTCGGGCTGTATGACCGGAAGAAACTACAGCAAAGAGATGATGGGCAATAAGGACGGTCTTCCGGAATTTTATAAGGATCAGGAGATCGAGGTTCCTTATACCGGCGATAAAGTTACGGTCATAGAGACCGAGGACCCTGTCCTTGCAGGTTTATGCGATGCCGACGGTAATTTACTGGACGGCAGCGGCAAAGTCGATCTTTCCAATCTGGGCGGCTCGGTCAGCAATGGCGGCAGCGATGACGATAATGGCACCGATGATTCCGGGGACGACGGTCAAGATGATGCTGATACCCCCGTTCCCGATAAGGAAGACGATAAAGACGTACTTATAGATCCGAACGATTCTGAGGATCCCTTGGCTGTTCTTGAAGCAGACGAAAGCGGGACCAAGGTCCGAATTATGTCTCAGAACATACGTAATGAGAACACGGATGATACCAATGCCGGCTACGGCGCCGAGATTCGTATGTACCGTTTCCAAAAATTGGTGGAAAAGAACGATCCCGATATCATCGGAACACAGGAAGCGGATAATTTCTGGATCGAGGTCTTTCCTCAGCTGTTCCCGGACTATACAATGAGTTACCAATACCGCGGTGCCTCTTCGGGAAGCGACGAGGCTTGCGCCATTTTGTGGAAGACCGAGAAATATAACCTTTTGGATAAAGGGCAGTTCTGGCTCTCCGAGACCCCCAATCAGCCAAGCAAAATGAACAATCAGTATTATCCCCGTATTGCCCATTGGGTCGAGCTGGAGGATAAAGCCACCGGCGAAAAGATCCTCTTCTTCTCTACCCACTTTGACTTCCCTCGGAGCGAGAAGCATACGGAGGGCTATACCCAGGCGCAGATCGTCTATCTGCGCGGTCTGTTTGCCAAGGTTATCGCTCAGCATCCCGATGCCTACCCGTTTATTGTAGGCGACTTTAACATTGTCTTTGATACCGATAGTTACCGTACGATCAACGACGGTAAGGAGATGCTCGATATGCGCGATGTCGCGAATGATATGAGCGTCGCCGGCCATTGCCAGATGGGCGATATCCGCAACGGCACCAGCGGTGCTTTTGAGAAGGATAATGGAAGCAGTATCATCGACTATATCTTCTCTCAGCCGCGGAAGCAGTTGGCAGTCGACTATTATACCTTCTTGTATGATCGTATCGCCGTTGAAGAAAAAGGAATCGCGGCAGGTCCGGTCTCTGACCACTTTGCTGTGTTGGCAGATTTCCGCATCGGCACCTCGGTTTCCTATGCAGACTACTACAACGGAAACGCGAAATAAGACACTTCACTCTGCATAAATCAATAAAAAATCAAATGCAGAGCGGTTGACGCTCTGCATTTTTTATCGAAAGGAAAAAGCCAAAATGAACTTGAAAATTTTATGCCAGAACCTACGGTATGCAGGCAATAAGAAGGAGATCGGCACCGATAACGAAGCCTCCATCCGCCGCCACCGCCTTCAATGGCTGGTAAAAAAATATGATCCCGATATCGTCGGGATGCAGGAGGTCAACGACCGCTGGATCGAGATGCTGCAGGAGGATTTCGGCGCGGAATATGAGCTGTATTATCAATACCGCGGCGCGCTGAAGGGCAGCAATGAATCCGAGCCGGTGATGTGGAAAAAGGATAAATTCGAGAAGGTGGAGGAAGGCAGCTTCTGGCTCTCCGAAACCCCCGGCCAAGCCAATCCGCCGGGCTTTGATCAATATTATCCTCGCATCTGCAATTGGGTGCGCTTGAGGGAAAAAGAAAGCGGCAGGATCATTCGCGTCGGTTCTACCCACTTTGGTTTTTATAAAGAGAATCTCGAACCCATCAAGGTCATTCGCGCTTTATTCGAAAAAGAATGTGAGATCGCAGGGGAAGAGCCCTATCTCTTTATGGGCGATTTCAATATCCGCTATGAAAGCGAGAAGTATCAGGCGCTGATGGATACCGAAAAGTTCTACGACCTGCGCCCCGCTGCTGAAAAGGCGGTGGAAGAGGGGACCTGTGAAGCGGGCGACATCCGCATTGGTACCACCAACGGCTTTAACCTTGATAATATCAACGGCAAAAATTCCATCGACTATATTATGGGCGGCAGTCATACCCCCATTGAGATCCAAAAATTCACCTATTGCTATGAGCGGCCGGGTGTCCCCGAAAAGGGGATCAAAGAGGGCTTTGTCTCCGACCATTTCGGCGTTTTTGCCCAAGTTGAAGTATAAAATCCATAATTTGCGATGTACACACTGTTTTCGGTGAGTACATCGCATTTTTTCTAAAAATATGGTTGAAAAAAACAAAATTATATGTTATTATTGTATTAACTATATGATATATATACAAAATTCCTAAAATTTTTATCAAAAAAGGTGGTATTTGGAATGAAGAACACGAAAAAGGGCTTATCGGGCATTTTGGCGGTATTGATGCTGGTATC
>JAZSBU010000113.1:0-6420 GCA_045602565.1 Eubacteriales bacterium
TGCACCCCGTGGCTGCCGGATTAGCAGGCTTCGGTGATCTGATCGCAGGCGGCGATCAGGCGGCGCAGATTGGCTTTCTCCACAATGATCTTGGCGTGGGCGACCGCATTTTTGACGCTGGTGACCGAAGATGCCATATCATAGAGCAATGCCTTGGCTTCCGCCTCCTCATAGATGCCTGCCGCCACCACCCGATCAAGAACGGTGACGAAATCGATGGGGGCGCCGGTGGCATACATTTCGCTGATGGTATCATAGATCTTGCCGTATTTATCCACATAGAAGTGTTCGGGGCGCAACACCGCCGCCAGATCTTCCATGCATTTATAGTCCACGATCAAAGCGCCGATGACGCTTTGCTCCGCTTCCATACTATGGGGGGTTCGTTTCAAATCTTCAAATTCCATTTTGAAGATCCTCCTTACTCTTTTTCAACCGATACGTTGATTTTAGCGGCAATGCCGGTATAAAGCTTGACGGTCACCGCATAGGTGCCGAAATTCTTGATGGTATCCACTACCAATTTTTTCTTATCCACCGCGATGCCGCTTTCCTTTTCGATCAGCGCGGCGATCTCCTTGCCGGTGATGGCACCGAAGAGCTTACCGCTCTCGCCGCCCTTGGCTTTCAGAACAAAGGTCTTGCCTTCCAACTTGGCTTGGTTTTCCTTGGCGGCAGCGGTATCGACATCGATCTTATGCTGCGCCGCGGCGGCTTTGCCCGCAAAATCATTCTGCACCTGAGCATTCAGTTCGGTGGCAAGCCCGCGGGCGATCAAAAAGTTTCTGGCATATCCGTCCGATACATTGACGGTATCCCCTTTCTTTCCTTGGCCTTTGACATCTTGTAATAATATTACTTTCATTTGCTTTCTCCTTCTTCCTCGTTTTCTTGGCAGATCAGCGCGACCAATTTGGCTTGGATCTCCTGCAGAGAACCTTCCACCTGCGCTCCTGCCGCGGCGCGATGACCGCCGCCACCCATCTGCTCTAAGATGATCTGAACATTATAGGTATTATCGCATCGACCGGAGATATGGACCACGCCGTCCTCTTCATAAAGGACAAACGCGCCGTTGATCTCCGCCACATTTAAAAGTTCATCCGCCGCCTTGGCAGCGATGACCTTAATTCCGTCGAACAGTTCCCCGTCCCACGCGGCGACCGCAATATGCTCGCTCACCATCTCCGCTTTGGTGATCATCTCCATCTGCTTGCGATAGGAGGCCATATCGTTTTTGAAATAGCCGCGGATCTCCTGCGGATCGGCACCCGCCTTACGCAAGACAGCCGCCGCCTCAAAGGTGCGGGAGCCGGTGCGCTCGGTAAAGTTCTTGGTATCCAAAATGATGCCCGCCAGCAGCGCCCGCGCTTCAATTTTATTTAATTTGCAATTGCGGATATTTTCGGTCAGTTCCGTCACCATCTCGCTGGCGGAAGAGGCGTTGGGTTCATGGAAAGAAACCACCGTATCGGTGATTACCCCTTCCACCGCTCTGCGATGGTGGTCGATGACAACCACCTTGCGGAAGAAATTCAAAACCCGCTCGCTTTCGATATAATCGGTATCGTGGGTATCCACCACGATCAGCAGCGCATCCTCCGCCATGGCTTTGGTCATATAGGAAACTTCCAAAAGGATCTCTTTATAGTCGGTCTCCATCAAGGCGTCCAGCATATCCTGACAGAGGTTTTCTTCTGCGTTATAAAGGATATGGGCCCTTTTGCCCAAAGACGACACACATTTTGCAACGCCCACCGAAGCACCCAGACAATCCAGATCGGCATATTTATGACCCAGAATATAGACATCCTCTACCCGCTCGATCTGCGCCCGAAGCGCATCGGCGACCACCCGCGCTTTCACACGTTTGCGGCGGTTGCCTCCTTCGGAGTTGCCACCGAAAAATTCATACCGTTCTTTATCGGCATTAGTCAGCACCGCCTGATCGCCGCCGCGGCTGAGCGCCAATTCCAGGGCGCTGCGGGCGGCATCGTCGGTCTTGAGGATATCGCCGTCGCCGATGCCGATGCCGATGGATAGGGTGGCATGGAGCAGATCTTCGATGCGGATATCCTTAATATCATTCAAGATCTTGAATTTATTTTCTTTCAGTTTTTCTAAATAACGGCGCTCGAAAAAGATGATATATTTATCCTTTTCGGTCTTTTGCAGCAGGCCGTTGACCATTCTTGCCATCTGCCGCACCCGCACATCCACACGGTTGGAAAAATTGGTCTTTTGCATCGCAGGGACATTTTCGGGGATCTCATCGTAGGAATCCAGCAAAATATAGGCCATGCAAAGCGCATCCCCGCGAAATTTATGGATCTGCTCATGCAGGGTATGATTATCCATCCAATAGACCGCGTAGAAATGGCCCTTACCCTCTTCCCCTTGGCTGAGGATATACACCGTGTATCTCTTATCGGCAAAGGTGATATCGTATTTCCCGCTTTGGTTCTTTTTGACCTGATCGAAGGAAATATTTTTATTGATCGCGTTGACCTTTCGGCCGAAGATCTCTTCCATATTGCTATCGTGGAGCACCTGATGGAACAGTTCGTTATACCAGATGATCTCCCCCCGCTCGTTGAGCAGGGTGATGGGCATGGGGAAGTTGGTCAGATTTTCCCGCGTCGCTTCATCCAAATAAGAGGTGATGCCGCGGAGATAGCCGTAAATATTGCGATTGCGTTTATCAATGTTCAAAAGGTTAAATACAATGTAGAACACGGTAAACGCCAGCTCCGCCAACCCCAACCAGAGATGGACATACGTGGTCACCAGCGAAAACGCTGCCAACACGCAATATAAGACGATCTCGATCGGCGAAAGATGAATCCTGAACGATTTCATGCAAAGGTTCCTTTCTCAAATTATGAGTTCTTCTTGATGACAATAACACGGGGCGCGGTGGCAATCACCAGCCCTGCCATCATCAACAACGAATAGATGCTGACCAAGGAGTTTCCTGCCGAGCAATAGGCCAAAATGAATAACACTCCGATGATCAGCCGCCGCAAAAACCGCGCGCAATTCTTTCGGCGCAGCAGATGCAGCAAAGCATAAAGCGCAGTGAATACATAGAAAAATCCAAACAAATGGAAGGTGGCGGTAATGTTGGTATAATAAGGCTCGGCTAAAAACATGGTAAAGAAATAGCCCAGCATAAAGAGCCAACTGATTCCGCGGGTGGGGACCATCGTCGCCCAGCATCCCAAAATACGTTTCTCCGCCAGACGATCCGCCGCCCATACGCTGAGGAAAAAGCTCCCGATCAGCGCATAAGCGATAAAGACGATGCAGAAAAAGCCGACGGCTCGATCCATCCCTTTCATCATCTCCAGCATCTTTATAAGCTGCTCGGGGAACCCTTCGGTATAGATCTGCCGATAGATCTGCTCCATCTGCCCCACTGCGGTCAGATATTTTTCAGCGATCCGTTCTGTGAGCCCATTCAGCGCCCAACTGCCGCAATGCAGTTTACTATAAAGCAGTGTACCCATCAGCCAGATGCCGCCTGCCAAAGGCAACGCCGCCATCGAAAGGGGGCGGATCTTGGGTCGATGGGACCAAAGGAGGGAAACAGCCAGCGGGGTGCCGCAACCAAACGCCCAAAGAAGCACCGCCGTTCCGGCATCACCGCAGGTGAGCAGGCAAACCGCCATTCCTCCTGCCATTGCTGCCCAAGCGGGGACCGAACCCAACCGACGATAGCCCGCCGAATATAAGATTCCCGCACCCGCCATGGCACCCAATAATGCCAAGGTGAACGCTCCGCTGAATCCACCGCCCCGATAAAGTAAACCGGCGTAAAGGAGGATCAGTGTGGCGAGTCCTAAATAGAACCAACCCTTAAAATTTGCCTTTTTCATTCTTGCTCTTTTGCCGCAATGGCATTCACACGCCGCTCATGCCGACCGCCTGCTTCAAATTCGGCACCGAAATAGGCTTCCACAATTTTTAAACCCAATTCGATCCCCAAAACGCGGGCACCCATGCAAAGGACGTTGCTGTTATTGTGCACCACCGTCATTTCCGCGGAAAAGCAATCGCCGCAGACCGAAGCGCGGATGCCCTTGATCTTATTGGCGGCAATGCTCATACCGATGCCGGTTCCGCAGACCAAAATGCCTTTATCGGCATTCCCCGCCGCCACTGCCTCGGCCACCATAAAAGCGGCTTCGGGGTAATCGCAACCGTCGACGGTACCATCGTATAAAATTTCATTTTCAATGCCCATGGCATTCAGTTTTTTACAGATAATGGGCAGCCATTCCGTTCCTGCTTTATCGCATCCCAATACTACTTTCATTTTTTCTCTTGCTCCTTTTTTCTTGCTTGATATTCCCGCTCGGCTTGCGAAAGCCTGAAATAGGCGGGGACAATATTGGCCGGCGGCATCGCTTCCAAAAATCCTGCCGCATAGGCAATACTGTTACCTAATATATGATTTTTTTCACTGATGATGATTCCATCACCATCGGCCAGGTGCGCGAGCAGATAGGCTCCGTCCCCCAGCAGGACCGCAGGGGCATCCAGCGCCTTGATCAACGCCTCGGCCTCTTCCACCGCGCAAGCGCGATCGGAAATCACCGCTTGAGGGGCACCCTTTTCATCAAAGGCATAGCCGCCCATATACACCTGCTTGCAGCGGGCATCCAAAAGCGCCACCGCGATCCGCCCGCTTGCCCGCTCATTACAAGCCAAAGCCATCAGCGTCGGCACCGCATAGCAGGGGCGGCCCAGCGCCATTCCCTTCACCAAGGCACAGCCGATCCGCAATCCGGTAAAGGAACCGGGACCGTTGGTCACCGCAAAGGCCTCCACCTGCGCCAAGCTTGCGTTTGCTTTCTTCAAGGTCTCATCCACCAAAGGCAGCAGCATCTGGCTATGGGTCAGCCCTTCGTTTGCAAAACCTTCCGCCAGCACCCGATCCCCTTCGGTCAGCGCGACAGCGGCGATCTTGCCCGCACTATCGATACTCAGTAGTTTCATTTTATCACCTTAATTCTACGCTCGCCTTCCTGCTCGCCATAGGTCAGATATAAGCGAATGGCATCGGGCGGCAAAAGAGATTCAATATTTTCGCTCCATTCGATCAGCATTAGGCCGTGATCGAGGTAATCATAATATCCGGTGCTGAACAGACTGTCTTCCCCATCCACCCGATACATATCAAAATGGTAGATCGGAAAAGGACCGCTATGATATTCGTGCACCATCGCAAAGGTGGGGCTGGTCACTTCATCCTCCACCCCCAAGGCCTTGCAAAGCGCGCGGATAAAGGTGGTCTTCCCTGCGCCGAGGTCGCCGAAAAACGCCACTGTTTCGTTGCCCTTCAGCGATGCCGCCAGCTCCTGCGCCGCGCTTTCGGTGGCGGCAAGATCGCGGCATATATATGTTTTATTCATCGATACTACCCCAATTTAATATAATAGTTTATTTATTATAACATAATATATATGCATTTTCAAGGAAATAACTTGAGTTTTTTGAAAGAATTGTTATAATAGAGAGTAAAGAAACCTTAATCTACGAAAGGAGCGATAAAAATGGGCGAGCAGATCAAACTCTTCGCGCACCATATCTATAAGCGGATCGACTGGCTGTTGCTGATTCCTATTTTGGTCAGTTGTGCCTTTGGGCTGCTGCTGATCTCTTCCGCCACCGCTTCTTTCGGGACAAGCAAACTCATCATCGTCCAGACCGGCGGTATCATTTTGGGCTTAATCGCGGCGCTGGTACTGCTCACCATCGAGCACGAAAATTTAGCGCGGTTTTCCATCCCCATCTACGGGCTGTGTGTCCTTCTTCTGATCGCCACATTGATTTTCGGCAAGGAAGTGATGGGTAATAAAAACTGGATCGCTTTGGGGCCTATCAATATTCAACCCTCCGAATTTGTTAAGATCGGTTTTATCCTTACCTTTGCCAAGCACCTGTCTTCGGTGCGGGAATATATCAATAATATGCGTGCGTTAATTCCCTTGGGGCTGCATTTTGCGGTCATCGCCGGCTTGGTGGCGATGGAGGGGGATTTAGGGACCACCTTAGTCTTTCTCTTTATCTTTTTGATGATGCTGATGGCGGCTGGATTGCATTGGGGCTTTTTCTTGGGCGGCGGCGCATTGGTCGCCGCGGCCGCGCCTTTTATCTTTGAGCATTTAGACGAATATCAGCAGATGCGGATCTTGGCAGTATACGATCCTTCGCTGGACCCGCTGGGCTACGGTTACCATACCATCCAAAGCAAGATCGCCTTGGGCAGCGGCGGGCTTTTGGGCTCGGGGCTATATAACGGCATCCAGACCCAATACGGGATCCTGCCCGAAAAGCAGCCCGACTTTATCTTCTCGGTCTGCGGCGAGGAGCTGGGCTTTGTGGGTTGCCTTTTGATCATCGCCTTGGAATTGG
>JAZSBU010000114.1:0-5944 GCA_045602565.1 Eubacteriales bacterium
CTTTTCCGTCTATTGTTACTGTGCCTTTTTTGGGGTCGATTTTATCGAGCAAGAGGCGATTATCCATTTGAAACTCGGCGTTGCGTAGTATAGTTTGACCCTCAAGCTTGAATTGAATAATACTGATAGCTTTATGCATACGGGCAATAAGCTTATCGTCATCTTGCTTTAAAAAATCCCCGTCAGTGTTACCTTTAGGCATGTAATGTGAAACATCGGAACCGGAATATTGCTCGTTTGCAAATAGCGAAAGCGGACGCAAAGATATGCCGTAGCCTATTTCTATAACATCAAGATTCTTATATGTAATAGAATTGTTTAATACTGTGGCAATGCAGGTTCTGGAACCCGCGGCGGCACCCATCCAAAGTACGTCATGATTTCCCCACTGTATATCTAGCGAAGACTCTTTCATAAGCTCGTCAACTATAATATCGGCTCGGGCCCCTCGGTCAAAAACGTCACCCACTATGTGTAGGTGGTCAATAACGAGCGACTTAATAGCAGAACATATAGCAATTATCAATTGTTCGGCAGAGCCGATACTGATAACGGTATCAACAATACTGTCGTAGTATTGTACCTTGTTTATCTCCTCGTTGCCGTTGTTTAAAAGCTCGTCTATAATATAATCGTATCCCATAGAAACACGCTTTAAGCATTTTCTTACTTTAGAGCGGGTATATTTACTGCTGACAGTACGGCAAATAAGTATTAATCTTTGCAAGGTTATAGAGTACCAGTCGGTTATGTTATTGGTAAGTTCTTTGATTTCTTCCAACTTTTCTTCAGGGTAGTAGATAAGCGTTGCAAGCTCTGCACGCTCTTTTGCTGTTACAGATTTTGAAAACAGCATATCAACCTTACGGCGTATAACACCTGAAGCGTTGCGTCTTATATGTAGGTATGCTTCATGCTCTCCGTGAATGTCGCTCATAAAGTGCTCAGTGCCTTTTGGCAAATTTAAAATGGCATTTAGGTTAATTATTTCATTTAAAACGGCACGGCGGTTTGGGTAGGATTTCGAAAGCTCGGCAAGGTATTTCAGGTTTTCATTAGATAAAATATCTGTCATAGAGGTCTCCTTTTGCGCATTGAAAACGGAAACAAGTATTCTTATTATATATTATAACATTAATAAGATAATTTCACAAGAAATATGTATAATTTTTTAAAAATTTTAAATAAATAGACTGTGTCAACAAACTTAATTAAACTTTGTTTCATATAGTGTATAGTTATGTCTGTAAAGATATTGGACACAAATTTGATGGGCAGAAAATTATGAGGCTGTATATAAACCTATGAGAGCATTATGGCAAACACCAAAAGCTCAGCAGTTGGAGATATAACCACTAGTATTTATATTATAAAAACTGTAGATACATTGGGTGTTGACCAGAATGAAGCACAAATGCGGGCGGACTCGGATGGGTCTGCTTTTTTAGGTTTTCTTAATTCATTATTATATTTTACTAGCCAAAAATCAAGTGTTTAATAGAAAAGTGAAGAGATAATAGTGAAAAAGTAAAAAATCCCCGTACTATCGTACGAGGATTTTTGGCGGAGAGAGGGGGATTCGAACCCCCGAACGGGTTTAAGCCGTTACACGATTTCCAATCGTGCGCCTTCGACCAGCTCAGCCATCTCTCCAAACTGCTTGAATAGTATATAATAAAACAAATCAAAAGTCAAGCAATTTTTAAAAGAATTTAGCGAATTTCCAAACCGTCCTGCTTATAGAACGCCAAGCGGCGAACCCGCTTGATTTTAGCGGGGATTCCCGCGTTGTTTAAGCCCTCGGCAAGATAGTTGGGGCTTAAAGAACCTTCGTTGCCCGCCGCCAACGTCGCCCAAAGCACGACCTTGCCGCACTCGCCCTCGGCGGCGTGGATGGAGCGGATGAAGTCCGAAAGCAATACTTCCTTTTCAGTGCGTTTGGTCTTTTTTAAAACCTTCAGCGGCGATTGGAACGCTTGCTCGATCTCCGCGGCAGAGCGGTCGGTTTCCAATTCAATCTTATAAGCGGCAAAGGCAATCTCCTTAAAATGATCCTGCGGCTCATAGATCTCCAAAATTTTTAAAGAGTCGGGAAAAGCATCGATCAGCATTTGCGGATCAAATTTTGCCCCCTCTAATAAGCGAAAATCAAACAGTTCACCCTCGCTTTCAAATCCCAAGGATAGGGATTGGGCAAACACGCAATAAGGATGGGGGCTGAACCCGCCCTTGCTCCAATAAGGGATACCGCTGCGGCGCAACGCCCGCAGAACCACGCGGTTGAGATCCAGATGGGAAAAATAGATGGCACTGCCTTCTTTGCAAAAACGTACCCGCATATCTTTAAACATCGCATTTCCCTCCCATCATTTGATTGGCACCGCAGCCGTTGCATTGTTCGGCGCAGTTGGGGGTGGTTTGGGCTTCATAACTGCGCTTGGCTTCGCGGATCAAATAGTCCTTGGAAACACCGATGTCGATGAAATCCCAGGGTAAAAGTTCATCAAAATCCCGCTTACGAAGGGAATAGAAGTTGCCGTCCACACCGCAGTTTTCCATCGCATCGATCCAGCGATCATAGCTGAAATGCTCGCTCCAGGCATCGAGTTTTCCGCCCATGGCGGCGACCTGCTCCAAAACCGGTGCCAAACGGCGATCGCCCCGTGCCAAGATGGCCTCGATCATCGAGGTGCGGCAATCGTGGCAGTTGACAGTGATCTGCTTGGAACGCACCTTTTCCCAAAGATACTGTTGCTTGCGGTTGGTCTCCTCGCGGCTGTCCTGCGCCTCCCATTGGAAGGGGGTAAAGGGTTTGGGAATAAAGGTGGCAACGCTGGCGGTGATCTTAATAAAGCGGTTGCGCTTTTCCTTATCGGTATCGTAGAAATAGCCGATGATCTTATCGGCAAGAGAGCGGATGGCATCCAGATCGGCATCGGTCTCGGTGGGCAGCCCCATCATAAAATAAAGCTTGACCGAGGAATTTCCGTTCTCAAAGGCAATGCGGCAACTGCGCTCAATATCTTCTTCGGTGACATTTTTATTAATGACATCCCGCATCCGCTGGCTTCCTGCCTCGGGAGCAAATGTAAAGGTAGATTTCTTTACACCTGTAATCTTCTCCGCCAATTCCTTGGAAAAGTTATCGATCCGCAAAGAAGGCAAAGAAAGGTTGATTCCGCGGGGCTCGGTGTATTGGATCAGTTGATCCACCAGGTTTTCAATCTCAGGATAATCGCTGGAAGAAAGGGAACAAAGGGAGAGTTGCTCATAGCCGGTTTTTTCCAGCAAAGTGCAGGCGTCCTTTACCAAAGTGTCGGCGCTCTTGCAACGAATGGGGCGGAAAAGCATTCCCGCCTGGCAGAAGCGGCAGCCGCGGATGCATCCGCGGAACAGTTCGATGGTCACCCGATCGTGTACCGCCTCGGTAAAGGGGATGATCTGGTCCTTGGGATAGTAGACCTTGTCCAGATCTTTGATGATCCGCTTGCGAACAATGGCGGGAACGCCCTCGCTGTTGGGGGTAAAGGCGGCAAGGGTGCCGTCTTCATTATAGGTAGCATCATAAAGGGAAGGAACATAAAACCCTTCCAGTTGGGAAACTTCAAATAAAAATTCTTCGCGGCTGATCCCGCGGTCGCGGGCATCCCGCAGTTTTTCGGTCAGCTCGGGGAGTGCTTCTTCGCCTTCGCCGATGCTGAAAATATCAAAAAACGGTGCCAAGGGTTCGGGGTTATAGGCGCAGGGACCGCCACCGATGACGATCTGTTCCAATCCTTTGCGATCCTTGCTGTAAAGCGGAATGTTGCCCAGCTTCAGCATATTAAGAACGGTGGGATAGCACATTTCATATTGCAAGGTAAAAGCGACGATATCAAATTCATCCAGCGGGGTGCGGCTCTCCAAGGTATAAAGCTTGATGCCTTCTTTTTGCATCGCTTCTTCCATATCGGGCCAGGGCTGGAAGGCGCGCTCGCACCATACCTTTTCCTGCTCGTTTAAAACACCGTAAAGGATCCGCATCCCCAGGTGGGACATCCCGATATCGTAAATATCGGGAAAGCAAAAAGCCACCCGAATATCCACCGCTTCGGGATCCTTTATAATTTGCCCGATCTCGCCGCCGACATAGCGGGCAGGCTTTTGAACGCTCAGCAAAAGATCGCGCATTTGATCTAAATTATACGTCATTTCCGTTCTCCTTTAAAAGTCCTAACAGATAAAAGCAAATAAACAGCAAAGAAATATTATACCCGCTTGCCAAAAACTGCCAAAATGCCAACCCAAGCAGCGGTAAAATAAAGAGCAGACCGATTCCTTGCAGAATCGGTTGTTGCAGGTGGAGCGGCAGCGTTTCGGTCAGAATCGCCCGCAGCATCCGCCCGCCGTCCAGAGGGTAGATGGGGAGTAGGTTCATCAACCCCAAAGCCAAATTGGTGTATAAAAAATGCCATTGCCGAAAAGCGGCAAAAAGCATCGCTAATGCAATGCTGGTCAAGGGCCCTGCAAAGGCCGCCCAAAATTCCGCCCGGTAGGAAAGGGCGCGCGTACCGATCCCGAAGCCTTGTCCTCCGCCTTGAAAACTGCGGATGCCGCCGCCCAACAGCCGAATTGCCAAAAGATGCCCGCCTTCGTGGATCAGCGAAAAAAGCAACACCCAAAGCGGCATAAAGGAACCCTCGATCAGCATATAGGAAAAAAGCAGCAATAATAGAAAAGGGGAGATCTGCGGCTTATTCATTTTGCTCCTTCAGCGCATCATCCACAATGGATTGAACGTCCACCGTGTCGTCGGTCTGAAAGGAATCCGCCAGATCCTGCTGCCAGGCTTCCACCGCCGCCTTGAGCTCCGAAAAGCCTAAATGCTTTTTCAGCCAGGCAGGCTCGCTGGTGGCAAGATAAAAGATTCCCGCCGCCAAAAAGAGCAGGATGATCAAAAATGTAATAAACTTCGAGCCCTTTTCTTTCCGTTGCTGATGGGCTTGTTGCTCACTTCTGCGCATCTCCCGCAGAGAGTCTCTGGTATATTCTTCCATTTTATCAACTCCTTTTTAAAAGAGTATGATAAAAGGATAAGCATTAGAATAAGAACTCTTCGAAAAATTATATAAAAATTTCCCTAAAATGTCAATCAACTTGACATTTTCGTTTCGTTTTAATATTATAATAAGGTCCATGCCCTCATAGTTAAATGGATATAATAAGCCCCTCCTAAGGGCTGGTTGTAGGTTCGATTCCTACTGGGGGTGCCAGAAGCGGCGAGTAGAAACTCGCCTAAAAGAAGAAAGAATAGAGAATAAATGAGAAATAATAAAAAAGGTACGGCTTCGCCGCTTCTAATTATTCATTATTCATTATTCTTTTTTCTTTTTTCTTTTTTCTTTAAAACTTTAAAAAGGCAGATGATTCGTATGAAAAAAGAAAACCCTTTACTTGAAAAAGCTCTCCTCTTTGCCGCTCGAATAGTCAAACTTTATAAGTATCTCACCAAAACGAAAAAGGAAACAATTATAGCCAAACAAATTGTACGCAGTGCTACCTCTATTGGAGCTAATGCAAATGAGGCAATCTATGGCATCAGCAAGGCCGACTTTATAGCTAAATTGCAAATTTCCCTTAAAGAAACTGCAGAAACAGAATATTGGCTTCGCCTGCTCATTTTATCGGAGTATATCACCGAAGCCGAAGGCCAATCCCTTCTATCCGATTGCCTTGAAATCAAAAAAATCCTTATTTCTACACTGAATACAGCAAAAGAAAACAAATAAAAAAGTGCCGAAAACACAGTGTTTTCGGCACTTTTGCTTTTTATTGCTCACTCATTCAATTGGGTGAGTTTTTCATTTTTAGAGAGTGAAACAGAATTGAACTTTTACCATATCCCGATTAGCAGGAATTTAGCAGAAAATCGGCATTTTGCTAATCGCCTGCTAATCGGATTTTT
>JAZSBU010000115.1:0-3129 GCA_045602565.1 Eubacteriales bacterium
ATATCCGATTGGTCTACAGCGATCGGGTGGTGATCGATTTCGGCACCTTGGACCAAGCGGAAACCAAGGTGGAATTGGCATCCTATCTCTTGAAAGATAACGGTACTGCCCAGACGGCGACGGTGGATGTATCCGATCCCAAGCGTGTGTATTACAGACCGAAAAAATAACATCGATCCTCCCGCAAAAAGCGGGAGGATCTTTTTCCATCAAATTCTTTTTAAAAATCATAAAAATCACTTGCAATTAACACTAAATAATATTAAAATAATAAATAGAGTATTTTATGATCTACGATTATATCCAGATAAAATTTAGCAGGAGGTAAAAAACAGTGGGTTTTGAATTTGCAGAAAGCAACGAAGGTGTTGTTAATATAAAGGTGATCGGTTGCGGCGGCGGTGGCTGTAATGCCGTCAACCGTATGATCCGTGCCGGTGTGCAGGGTGTCGACTTTGTCGTCATCAATACCGATAAACCGGTGCTGGATAATTCCAGTGCTCCCATCAAATTGCAGATCGGCGAAAAGCTGACCAAAGGAAAGGGCGCAGGAAGCGATCCCAATGTGGGCGAGAACAGCGCTCTGGAAAGCCGCGAGGAGATCGAAGCGACCTTGCGCGGTGCCGATATGGTCTTTATCGCCGCAGGTATGGGTGGCGGCACCGGTACCGGCAGCGCTCCTGTGGTTGCTGAAATTGCTAAAGATATGGGCATTTTGACGGTCGCGATCGTCACCAAGCCCTTTGGCTTTGAAGGCCGTATGAAGATGAAGACCGCCGAGGCGGGCATCGAGAAACTGCGCGCCCATGTGGATAGCCTGATCGTGATCCCCAATGAAAAACTGAAGGATGCCACCAATGAACGCATCACCCTGCTCAATGCATTCCAGGTCGCCGATGATGTTCTGCGCCAGGGTGTTCAGAGCATCTCCGATCTGATCTTGATTCCCGGCCTGGTCAACGTCGACTTTGCCGACGTTCATAAGATCATGAAGGATGCAGGCAACGCTCATATGGGTGTCGGCCGTGCCGCAGGCGAAGATAAGGCTGTTAAGGCGGCCGAGATGGCGATCTCCAGCCCCTTGCTGGAAACCTCCATCGAAGGTGCCACCGGTGTGATCTTTAATATCACCGCATCCCCCGATATCGGAATGGACGAAGTGGACGAAGCCAGCCGTATGGTCGAGCAGGCGGCCCATCCCGATGCCAATATCATCTGGGGTGTGGCGCTCAATAATGATCTGGATGATGAGATCATCGTCACCGTCATCGCCACCGGCTTCCCCTCCGGTGATAAGGGAAATAAAGGCGTTGTGGCCGAGGAGCCTCAGCTGGGCTTTATCGATACCATCGGTGAAGAGGCCGAGGAAGAGCCCGACGATCTGAATTTCTTGGATCTTTTTGCAAACCTTGGTGAATAATTAAAAACTTAAAGCCGGTTTCTCCGCGGAAACCGGCTTTTAAAAAACGGCTTTTTAAAAGGAGTATAAAAAGCGATGATCTGTGCAAGATGCGGTACCGAGCATAACGATCCCGAAAAGATCTGCCCGAAGTGTTTCTACGGCCGACCCAAGCAAAAGAAGAAGTTTCCCAAATGGATCGCTTGGATGGTGGGTGCGATCGGCGGTGTCGCCATAATTGCGACCGCAGCATATTTTATCGTATCGGCGGTGCAGTTGAACATCAGCCAAAAGTGGATCGAAGGCACCTGGGAGAACGATGATATGGCGCTGATCATCACAAGTGACGGCCATCGATTCCATCTGATCAGCGGGCAGAATGTATTGATCGGGAAATATGAATTGTCTGATGATGAACTGCGGTTGATCAGCGAAGATGGAAATCATTATGTGTATTTCTACGAGCTGGAAGACGATATCACATTGAATCTCTCTTTTACCGATGGGCAACATATGAGGCGAGAAACTTTAACGAAATTGGATTATAGCGATGAATAAAAAAACCTCTGTATTCTTTTGGAATACAGAGGTTTTTTATCGTTTATTGAAATTTCTTGGCTTGCGTCAAGGCAAATTCGACCAGATCGTCTTTTTCGATGACCGTTTCGTGCAATACCTTGGCATCTTTTAAGCCTGCCAAATTTTTGGGAATGGGCAGCCCGCTCAAGGCTTCCAGCTGGGTCAAGCACTCGAATTCGTCGTCTGCAGGAGTCTCGCCCAATGCCGAAAGAACGGCATGGGGGAACTTAAAGGGAGAGGCGGTGGAAAGAACGATCACCGGCTCGGTAGCGTCTTTGACATATTCCTCGCTGACCGCCCAGCCGACAGCGGTATGGGTATCCATCAGGTAGCCGTAGTCTTTCCAGACTTTGGCAATGTATGCGGCAGTCTTGGCATCATCGCAGAAGCCCGCGCCGAATTCCGCCTGGATCTTTTGGAGCATTGCGGTGGGAATTTGATAGCTTCCCTGCTCGTTGAGTTGTTTCATCAGGTCGCCGACCAAATCGCTGTCGCCCTCGGCGGCCATAAAGAGCAGACGCTCCAGGTTGCTGGAGACCAGAATATCCATCGAGGGAGAGGTGGTCTTATAGAAGGGGCGTTTGCGGTCGTAAAGACCCTTTTCCAAAAAGTCGGTCAAAACTTTATTCTCATTGGAAGCGCAGATCAATTTTTTCACAGGCAGACCCAATTTCTTGGCAAAATACCCTGCTAGTATGTCGCCGAAATTGCCGGTGGGGACCACAAAGGAAACCTCATCGCCGACAGCAATGGTCTTCTCCCGCACCAGATCGGCATAGGCCTTGAAATAGTAGACCACCTGCGGTGCCAAGCGACCGATATTGATGGAGTTGGCAGAGGAAAGCTCAATGCCCTTGAGATCGGCATCGGCGGCCGCCGCAAAGGTCTTTTTGACACCGGTCTGGGCATCGTCGAAATTACCGTTGATGGCAGCGACCAGAACATTCTTGCCGCTTTGGGTGACCATCTGGGCTTTTTGCACCGCGCTGACGCCGTTGTTGGGGAAGAAGACGATGATGCGGATGCCCTCCACATCGTGGAACCCTTCCAACGCCGCCTTGCCGGTATCGCCGCTGGTGGCGGTGAGGATGACGATTTCTTCCTTCATACCGGTTTTTTCTTTGGATGCGGTCATCAGCTGAGGAAGCATC
>JAZSBU010000116.1:0-20609 GCA_045602565.1 Eubacteriales bacterium
TAAAAAAGCAACCCTATATCGCCCAAACGATAAAATTTGGAATTTATGTTTTCAGTCTTATTGAATTTTCTTTTTCTTTATGATATTATATTTTTGTAAAACAAAAAAACGGAGGTATGTAAAATGATTAAACACATTGAAACCACTATGAAAAAGTCCCTTAACGTTTCAAGCATTGTATCTATTCATTATTACGAATATTCCAAAGACTTTATATTTTCGGGCGAATTCCACGACTTTTGGGAGTTAGTCTATGTCGATAAAGGAGAACTTCTGATAACCGCAGGAGCACACGAGACTATCCTCCCCGCCGGTCATCTTTTTCTTCATCGCCCCATGGAATTTCATAACCTTCGCTGCTACGGAGAGCGATCTGCCAATTCGGTAATCGTTTCTTTCCATTCCGACTCATCTGAACTTTTTTCAATCGCCGGAAAAGCCATTCCGTGTCCCACAAAATGTAGGCGTCATCTCGCAACCATTATATCGGAAGCCGAAGCGGCATTTTCCACCCCCTTGGGCCAGCGTCATACCATCCAATTGGTTCGCAATGAAAAGCAACCCTTTGGTGCCGAGCAATTGATCCAAGGGCATCTTGAAGAGATGCTGATTTACATCATTCGCGAAATTGCCCAAGAGACCCCTCTATCTAAACGTATCTTTATCGAAGATACAACAAACAATAAATTAGCAAAAATCTGTGCTTATATAGAAAAAAATGTAGAACAACGTCTATGTTTTTCCGATTTATGTAAAAAATTCTCCATGAGTGAATCCACTCTAAAGAAACTCTTTCGTGATGGACTTGGCGTAGGTGCCATTGACTATTATAACCGTTGCAGAATTGATCGCGCAAAAGAGCTGATTCGAGAACGAGACATCAACTTTACGCAAATTGCCGAACGCCTCGGATATAACAGCGTTCAATACTTTTCTTTACGCTTTAAGCAAGCGACGGGAATGACTCCGTCCCAATATGAAGCATCCATCAAAAATATGTTTTAAGGTCTTTTTATTAAAGCGGCAATTATTACCGACATTATAATTGCCATAATCCAATCACTCATATCATCACCTATAAATTATATTGATCAAAAAGAAAAGTTATGAATTTCAAAAATCATCCATTATTTATTATCACAGCTTTGATCCTCTTCTTTCCTATCGGGCTTATTTTTCTCATAATATCCGACCAACCGGCAAAGCGAAAATGGCTTCTTGGAACCACCGGGTTTCTCCTGTTTCTTTCGATTTTGTTCCTTTCATTTTTGTTTCCGCCCAATAAAATTACCATTGATAATTTCGATATCTATGCCTCAAGAGAAACTCTGACTGTTGGCCAGTCCGGCGGTATATTTATATCCAATGAGGAAAAATATTTGACCGATTTTACCGTCTCCTCCGATTCCGATATTCTTTCGTTAAATCATAATATCTATACAGCGCAACGCGTTGGTTCCGCTTGTCTGTTTGTATCAACCGAAGGAATTACAAAAAGCATTTATATCGACGTTATCGAAGGCGAATCCACACTCGAAACTGTATATGCTTCCCCTTCGGGAAAACGCTACCACAAAATCGAATCGCACGCAGGAAAAAACGCCATAGAAATGACCGAAGAAGATGCTTTGCAATCGCAAAAGACCCCTTGCTTGACCTGCTATAAAAAATAAGGCACCCATAAGGTGCCTTATTTTTTATTGAATTGTAATGTTGCCAACGACATAATACGGAGCATCTTGCTCAGCATCGGTGCAAAAATAAACCATGGGGATATACTCATTAAAAATACCGATTTCAATATCATATTTACCGGACGCGACATCATCGGGCAAAATAACCGAGAACTCGTTCTTTGTTTCTCCGGGCATCCACGTTCTGATATCCACATCAGTTTCAAATTCATATGAATGATCTGCATTCTTTAAGCGAACCATCAACGGCAGTTGTTTATAAATCGGTGCAACGCCCAAGTTATCAATCAAAAGGTTCATTTCAAGTTCGTCACCGGCTGCGCCGATTTCAGGATGGGAAAATTCTTTGATCATAAAATGATAACCCATTTTGCTGATCCAATATTTCACCTTGTCTTCCCATTCATAAGGAGTAGGGATCGACTTTGCATTGAAAGAGCTGATATGCCATTCCAATGTTTTTTCGATGATTTCATCGATATTCCAGCCCTGACGCTTCCATTCGCCCAACCACCAATATGCCTCAAAGGAAACCGGAGCAATCTTCCAACGATCTTTCATCACTTCGATTCTGGGCGGATAAATCTTATGGGTATGATTCGGATGTCCCAAACCGTCTCCGCGCCAGCCGACAGGAAGGTTTTTGCTGGCATATTCAATCATTTCGGGTCGGGAAAGCTGACCAATCAACTGTGTCTTCTTAAACACGTCCGCATATGTATCAACCAACATTTTAATATCTTCGTCCGGATAGAGTTCCAGTTTATGCCCTTCACCCCAAGAACCGGGCAGGGAAATATCGATCGCATCAAAGATCGGATCATCGTCAAAACGTTCACCTAATTTACGCACTGCTTGAGCAAACAGCTTTAAAAACAGCGGATCGGTCGGTGAATCCTTCACTCTCTTTCCATCGGGACGTTCGGGGCAAGGAATGATCTCTTTTAACCAATCGGGAACATCATCCCGCGCACGGGTGCTGTGCGCCATCAAACGAAACAACAGGAGCTGATTATGCTCTCTTGCCTTCTGCAAAATATCTTCAATGAATTTATAGTTATAAACGCCTTGCTGCGGCTCAAACTCTTTCCAAAGAATACGAATATAAACCACCGATGAATCGGGATGATAGCCCTCTTCTCTGCCGTTTTCCGGAACATCATCCGGTATAGGATAACATTCAACGTTTTCCGTTTCGCAATAATTGTTCTTCGGATGAACGACGATATCCGAATAAAGTTTTTCGCCGTTAAAGTGCTGGAAACTCATAAATCCAACATTGGGGTTTAACCCCTCTTCTGCTTGAAATCCAAAGGTTCTTTTTCTGTCCGCAATCCGTTTCATATGAACCTCCTAAAAAATAAAAGATCCGAAGCATATCGCTATGCTTCGGATCAATCATGGTGCGGATAAGAGGACTTGAACCTCCACCGAGTTGCCCCGACTAGAACCTGAATCTAGCGCGTCTGCCAATTCCGCCATATCCGCATTTCATTGCCTGAGCGGCAACGGATATATAATATCAAAACCATCTTGAAATGTCAACACTTTTTTAAATATTTTTTATAGAAATCTTATTTTTCCAGCTTGCTCAACGTCTTATCCATAAAACGTTTGGAATCGACGATAAAGCGTTCATGATAAGCCTTGCCAATCATCCCCGCATCATCAAATGCTTCAATTTCAAAAACCAATTTTCTGCCATCCGCTTCAACCAAAATGCTTTGACAGGTGACCTTCATTCCGACAGGAGTTGCAGCAAGATGCTCAACATTGATTTTGATGCCTACCGTTGTCATTCCTTGTTCCAATTCCTTTTCAACGCTTTCGGCTGCAGTTTGTTCCATCAAGGCAATCATCGCCGGAGTTGCAAAAACGTCCAGCGTGCCGCTGCCAACCGTTTTAGCCGTCTTATTTTCCGTAACATTCAATTCAATTTTATTTTTAATTCCTGCGTTCATTTTTTCTCCTTATTTATCATCTGTATTACCGCATTGACCATAACAATTCCCAATGCCAGTGCAACTGTCAAACTCATTGTATAGATTGCGTTTTCTAAAAAACTATTCCAATCGGCATCAAAAACATTGGCCATCGTGTAATAAAGTGCACTTCCGGGGACCAATGGGATCAATGCCAACGGAATAAACGTTGTCGTCGGCGACTTCAAAACACGAGCCATTATCTCCGCATAGATCGAAATCATAGCCGCAACAATAAAATAACAAATAGCCGTATTTTCAATAATCTCAGCCAACAAGACATACGAGCCTACTGCGATCAGACTCCCAAACCCTGCAAACATCAATTTCTTTCCGCGGATATTATACAAAAATGCAAACGCAAACGAACCCAAAAAGCCGAAGAGGATCTGAACAATCATTGTTTTCATAATGCTACGCCTCCGAACAAAAATGTTGCCACAAAATATCCGGCAGCAATTGCCAGCGCAGTAAGAATCGCTTCAATAAAACGCAGCAGACTTGCGATGCTGTCTCCGGTGAACAGATCTCGCAACGCATTGGTCAAACCAACACCTGGGATCAAGGTCATTATGTTACCAATAATTGCTTTATCGACCGAAGAAATGAAATGAAGTCGGGTAGCAACGATTGCCAACATCGTCGCAAAAAAACAACTGATAAACTTAATGAACATCTTGTTCATCCGTGCCTGTTCTGCAAAGTAAATCAATATGCGGGCCGATAAACCGATGAAAAAAGAAACGCCGCCATCCGCCAAGTTTCCGCCAAAGAAGATCGCAAACGAACCGGAAATCAACGCATACGCTAAACATTCCAACCAGAGAGGATAAATCTTTTGCTGCATAATGGATTGAATTTCCGCTTTGATCTCCTCGGCAGAGTCGAATGAGTGACTGCAAATTTTGCGCGAAAGATCATTTAATCGATGAATTCTCTCCAAATCCGTTGTTGAGCCGACAATACGGCGTGTCTGCGTTTGGGAGTCTTCCCCCTTAAATACGGTTACAACCATACTGCTTGTAATAATAAAAACATCAATACGATCATAGCCGAGCGCCAAGCACATCCTACGGACACTATCTTCCACGCGATGCACCTCTGCCCCATTGATCAGCATCAGCTCACCGATATCCATAACACAATTCAAATATTTGTTCATAAACATCTCCATCAAAAATAAAAATCCGAACTCAACCGAGGTTGAGTCCGGATCTTGGTGCGAAAGACGGGACTTGAACCCGTACGGTGTTAACCACACGCCCCTCAAACGTGCGCGTCTGCCAGTTCCGCCACTCTCGCTCAAATGCTTTACTATTATAGCAACCGATATTGGAAAAGTCAATACCCATTTTTGAAATTTTGCCTTGAAAATCCATCTTTTTTTTGGTATCATATATAAAATTATAGAATTAAGAAAGGAAGCGTTATGAAAGCCGCCTACTACACTCTTGGATGTAAAGTGAATCAATATGACACCCAGTTAATGCGTGAACATCTGGAGCGTGCAGGCTATCAGACCGTTCCTTTTGACCAATATGCAGATATCTACATTGTAAACACCTGTACAGTAACGCAGATCTCCGATAAAAAATCCCGCCAGATCACCGCGCGCGCCAAGCGGCTAAACCCCAACAGCATCCTCGTCATTTGCGGCTGTTTTGCCCAAGTGGCGCCGCAGGCAGCAGCATCGCTTAAAGGCGCAGATATCATCATCGGAACCTCCAACCGTAAAGATATCCTTGCATACATTGAGCAGTTTTTAAAAGACCGCAAGCAAATCGTCGACGTAGATAACTGCGGCACATTAGAGCAAGAAGAAATTCATACCTTTGCCGAAAAAACGCGCGCGGTCTTAAAGATCGAAGACGGCTGCGAAAACTTTTGTTCCTACTGTTTGATCCCCTTTGCCCGCGGAAAGATCCGCTCCAAACCGTTGGAAATCATCCAAAAAGAAGCCTCTGCGCTTGCTAAAAACGGATACCGCGAAATTGTATTGACCGGTATCCATCTGGGCTCCTACGGCAAGGAACACGGCGTTCCTTGCTTAGAAAAAGCAATCAAAGCGGTTGCTTCCGTCGAAGGAATCGAGCGGATTCGATTAGGCTCTTTGGAACCGCGGATCATTACGCCGGAGTTTTTGAAAGAGATCCAAGATATTCCCGCCCTTTGCCCTCATTTTCATCTTTCTTTGCAAAGCGGATGCGATAAAACTTTGCGGGCGATGAATCGCCATTATTCCGCGGAGAATTACCGCCAAGCCGTGCGACTGCTTCGATCCACCTTCGAAAATTGCTCCATCACCACCGATATCATCGTCGGTTTTCCCGGGGAAACCCAAGAAGATTTTGAACAAAGTCTGCGGTTTGCCGATGAAATGAAATTTGCAAAAATTCATATCTTCCCCTACTCTGCGCGCGAAGGAACTAAAGCCGCAAAAATGCCGAGCCAACTGACCAAAAGTATCAAAGTCGAGCGCGTTAAGGCGATGGAAGAAATCGAAAAAAAGAACCGCCTTGATTTTTGGAATAAAATGATCGGAACAGAGCAAAAAATCATGCCCGAAGAAGAAAAAAACGGCTTTATTTACGGAACCACCGCAAACTATTGCCCTGTCCGTTGGAAAGGTACTTTAAGCAAATCCCCTGTCATCATCAAAATCACCGCTGCAGACAACGAAGGACTGCTCGGCGAAAAAATTTAAATGAGCGATGCATATGCATCGCTCATTTATTATTTAAAGAATAACGGCAACGGAGCCAATGTAATAATATCATCGCGTTCGATGGCGTCCCCTTCGGCAAGGATCGCCATTTTTGCCACAATCTCGCCGCCTGCTTCGGTAACCAGCTTTTCCAAAGCCAGCAAGGATTCGCCGGTGGAAATCACATCGTCCACGATGACAACGCGCTTTCCGTTCATTGCATCGCGGTCTTCACCATCAATGCAGAGAATTTGCTTTTTCTCGGTTGTGATAGAGTTTACTTCGACCGTAAAAATATCCTTCATATAGAGTTTTGGAGCTTTCCGCGCTAAAACATAACGGTTTTCTCCGGTCTGACGCGCCATTTCGTGAATCAAAGGAATACCCTTGGATTCCGCAGTGATCATCACATCGTGCGGAGGCATTTTCTTAATCAGCTCTGCCGCACACGCTTCGGTCAATTCCACATCCCCGAAAATAACAAATGCCGCGATATCTAAATGTTCATTCACAGGGCAGATCGGTAAATCCCGCTCTAATCCTGCAACTTTCAGTTTATATGTATCCATTGTTCATACACTCCTTAGCACATTTTCATTGAGAGCTGTTCGCCGCCCAAAAGATGGAAATGAAGGTGGAAAACGCTTTGACCTGCAAATTCCTTGCAGTTGCTGACCACACGGAATCCTTGATCCAGATTCAACTCTTTTGCCAGCTTGGCAATCACTTCAAAGATATGGGCGACCACTGCGCTATTGGTCTCATCAATTTCGGCCACATTTGCAATATGCTCTTTTGGAATAACAAGAACATGAACCTTTGCATTGGGATTTAGATCATAAAAAGCGAGCACCTTATCGTCTTCATAAACCTTATTGCTGGGGATCTCTCCTGCCGCAATTTTACAAAAAATACAATCGCTCATTGTTACACTCCTTATTTCATCATAGAACGGACAAACGCCTCAACCTGACCTAAAGCATCCGCCGCTTTGGAAACATCGCCCATACCTGCCATTGCGCTATCGGGTTTGCCGCCGCCCTTGCCGCCGGTAACACCGGCAACCATCGAAATCAGTTTTCCGGCGAGGACACCCTTATCGATCGCTTCCTTACTGCTGACTGCCAGTAAATTGCCTTTTTCACCGCAAATATTCGCCAAAACAGCGACAAAGTTATTATGATTTGCTTTCAGATCGTCACCCAATTCGCGCAGGGTCTTAACATCGCCATCCTTCAAGGTCGCGGTAACGATCTGAATACCATCGACCACCGGAGCATTTTCAAACATCGCACCGGACTGCTGCTCTGCCATCTTTTTATTAGCAGCGGCAAGAGCATTATTCAAGGTTTTGACCTCTTCCATCAAGGAGCGGCACTTGGGCAACAAATTCTGGACAGAATTGCATTTCAAAGCCGCCGCAGCTTCGCCGATTTCCTTTTGATAATGATCCAGAAGATCTAAAACACCGCTTCCGGTAACCGCTTCAATACGGCGAACACCCGAAGCAACACCGTTTTCGCTGATGATCTTAAACAGGCCCATTTTACCGGTGTTTTGAATATGAGTACCACCGCAAAGTTCAATCGAAGCATTGGGTACTTCAACCACACGTACACGATCGCCGTATTTTTCTCCAAACAAAGCCATCGCACCTTTTTCGCGTGCTTCTTCAATGCTTGTCTCGTAATTCAAAACTTCAATACCGCTTAAAATGATCTCGTTTACACGTTTTTCGACCGCGTCTAGTTCCTCTGCGGTCATTGCGGAAAAGTGAGTAAAGTCAAAACGAACTGCGCGTTCATTGACCAACTGACCCGCCTGCTCTACATGATTGCCAAGGACCTCGCGTAAAGCCGCCTGCAGCAAATGCGCCGCGGTATGATTTCTGCGAATTGCAGTGCGACGCTGTACGTCGATCGAAGCGCAAACCTGATCGCCAACACTCAAAGCGCCGCTTTCCAGTTTGCCCATATGCATAAATACACCGCTTGCGTTCTTGGTGGTATTTTCAACAACAAAGCGTGCATTTTGGGTCTCAATAACACCGCTGTCACCAACCTGACCGCCGCCTTCGCCATAGAACACGGTCTCACCCAAGATCACAATGGCTTTTTCGCCTTCCAAGACCGTATCTTTTCTCTCGCCATCGGCAATCAATGCAAGGATAGAAACTTCATTAGAATCCTTTTCATAACCCAAAAAGGCGGTTTTTTCAATACCATCCAGCGAAACCTCATCGCTCTTCCAAGATTCTCCGTCGGATGCCTTTCTGGAATCACGCGCCAAATTACGCTGTTCTTCCATCAATTTAGCAAAACCCTCTTCATCCACTGTCATTCCTTTTTCTTCCAAAATATCGCGGGTAAGATCCAGAGGAAATCCGTAGGTATCATAAAGTTTGAACGCATCCGCACCGGACAGTACGCCGCCTTTTTTAATCAGTTCTTCCAAAATGGAAAGCCCTTGGTCGATCGTCTTGGAGAAGGCGGCTTCTTCATAAGAGATCACCTTTTTGATCAAAGACTCTTTTTCCACCAATTCGGGATAACCGGCTTTGTTTTCGCGGATGACAACATCGCAAAGATCCTGCAGGAACGGCTTATCAATACCAAGCAACTTGCCGTGGCGTGCCGCGCGGCGAATCAAACGGCGCAAAACATAGCCGCGGCCTTCGTTGGAAGGAATGACACCATCGCAAATCATAAAGGTGGAAGCACGTGCATGATCGGTAATGGCACGAATGGAAATATCATTCTTTGCATCCTTACCATAGGTAACATTGGCAATCTCACATACACGATCCAAAATATTGCGAATGGTATCGACCTCAAACATATTGTCGACGCCCTGAATGACGCACGCCAAACGCTCCAAGCCCATACCGGTATCAATATTTTTGTTCTCTAATTCGGTATAGGTGCCATCGCCCATATTATTGAACTGAGAGAAAACATTGTTCCAGATCTCCATATAGCGATCACATTCGCAACCGGGCTTGCAATCGGGAGAACCGCAACCGTATTTCTCGCCGCGATCAAAATAGATCTCGCTGCAAGGGCCGCAAGGGCCGGTACCATGCTCCCAGAAGTTATCGGCTTTACCCAGACGAACAATCCGCTCTTCGGGAACACCGATCTGGTCCTTCCAGATCGCATATGCCTCATCGTCGCTTTCATAAATCGAGGGCCAAAGCAGATCGGCAGGAATCTCCATCGTCTCGGTCAAAAATTCCCAAGCCCATTGGATCGCCTGCTCTTTGAAATAATCACCAAAAGAGAAGTTGCCGAGCATTTCAAAATAGGTGCCGTGGCGCGCAGTATGACCCACACGCTCCAGATCGGGAGTACGAATACATTTCTGGCAAGTGGTCACTCGGTTTCTCGGCGGTTTTACCTCACCGGTAAAGAACTTCTTCATCGGTGCCATACCCGAGTTGATCAGCAGCAATGATTTATCATTTTGCGGCACCAGCGAAAAACTATTTAACCGCAAATGATCCTTCGATTCAAAAAACGAAAGATACTTTTCTCTGATTTCATTCAAACCCATGTACTTCATAAAACAAACCTTCTCCTTTAAAATATAAAAAGCACCTCGAACAAATAGGGACGGATCAATCTCCGCGGTACCACCCTAATTGCACGAAAGTGCCACTCTTTCCTTTGCCGTTAACGCCGACTCTACGGTATGATTCGGAAAAACAGCCACCGCATCCCCCTCTGCAAAAAGCTCTCACCATTGCTTTTCTCTCTGTACGCAGCCGAAAAAGCGGGATTTTTCGTCATCATCATACTATATCATACTATTTTAGTATACCATATTTTCCTATTCTGTCAAGTGATTTTCGCTGATAAAATCGCACATTTCGCGAAATACCGGCCCGCAGGTCTTCCCGCCGGATGCCCCATCTTCCGCAAAAACGGTGATGACATACTGCGGATCTTCCGCCGGATAAAATCCGGTAAAATAGGTGTTGATTTTTTCTTTTCCGTCTCGAATGATTCCGGTCTGTGCGCTCGCGGTTTTTCCGCCGGCTTTCATATAGCTCGGTTTTGCTTCCTTTCCTGTTCCGTCCTCCACCGTTTCAATGCAATAGCGGAGCAGTTTCTCGGCGTTTTCCTTGCTCAAAACCTCTTTTTCTTCGCTTGTAATTTTCTTATTTTTGATTTTCCCATTGATATAGGTACCCTTAAAAAGTTGAACTTCTTTCAGCACCCCACCGTTCGCAATTACCGCGGTCATTCGCGCGACCTGCAGCGGAGAGGAGGTCAATTCTCCCTGCCCGATGCTCATATTAGCCAACGAAATATTGCTACCCTTCACCGAAAATGTCCCCTTTGATGCAGAAATCGATCCCAAGACATTAATCGGTTCATCATAACCAAAGCGGCGCGCCATTTCGGCCATCGTTTCATAACCCAGCAACTGCCCCACCGCAATAAAATAAGCATTACAAGATTCCGCAAATGCTTTTTCCAATCCTATTTCGCCATGCCCGTTGCTATGGTGACAAGCAAAGGTGTAATCGTTAATTTGAATTCCACCGTTACATTTATATTTAAAATCCTCCATTCCCGCCTCCAACGCACAAGCGGCAACAACGATCTTAAAAACCGAACCAACCGTTTGCGGGCTGAATGCTCGATTGATCAGTTCGCCTTTGGTGGACTCTAAATATTCAGCGATTCGCTCTTCTTCATAGCCGGGATTGGAGCAAACCGCCTTTAATTCACCGTTTTTGCAATTTAAAATCACCGCTGCGCCGATATCAATATAGCGATCCATTGACTGCTCCAATGCAACGCATAAATCTTTATTTAAACTAAGAACAATTCCGTTTTCGGTTGCTTTTTCTTCCTTTGTTTCTACTCCCAATCCCGCAATCAATCCATTGAGTGCATCCGCCGAATAGTTCACAGTCACTTCGGAAGAAAATAAGTTCAAAAATGAATCATATTCTTTTTCAATACCCGCAACGCCAACCTCTCCCGCTTCGTCCAAATATCCAATTAGATGTGTTGCCAAACCGCTATAACGTTCTTCTCCTTCAAAAAGAGTTACCCCGGGCAACGACGATATGTTCTCTTTTAATTTCAGAACAAAAGGAGATTCTTTTTTGAGCTTCTCTCTGATTTTATCTGCGTTTCCTTTGCTTTTTTCAATCAATATATTTATCTTTTCTCTTGGAAACTCTCTCGGATCGACCACCGCATATAAGCAAGACTGATTCCCCGCAAGTTCTTCTAAATTCTCATCATAGATCAACCCTCTGGATGTATACAGTGTTATAGTTCCTTTTCTTCCGTTCACTGTCTTTTGCGCTGTTTTTGAATTTTCGCCGCAGGAAAGAGAAAAACACCTCATTAAGATCCCTGTGAAAGCCAAAACCAACCCTATATAAAAGAAATTAGACCGTCGCATCATATTTTATCACCCCAAAAAAGTATGCCCATATTACCAAAATATTTTCATTGACTTTCCACATCAAAATGGTATAATTATTATAGAACATTTGTTCTTTTTTGAGAGGACGGTTATACCTTGGAACGCATTATTTTACATTCAGATTTAAATAACTTTTTTGCCTCGGTGGAAGCGGTCAAAAACCCGCTTCTGCGCGGAAAATGCTTTGCTGTGGCAGGGGATCCGGAAAAGCGCCATGGAATTATTTTAGCCAAAAGTCAGGAAGCAAAGCAATTCGGTGTCCGCACCGGCGAAACCATTTGGGAAGCGCGTCAAAAATGCAAAGACCTGATCTTGGTCAAGCCCGATATGCCCGCCTATCATCATTATTCCAAATTGGTTCATGAGATTTATCGGCAATATACAGATAAAATCGAACCCTTCGGCATCGATGAAGCCTGGCTGGATGTCAGCGGAAGCACCCGCCTTTTCGGCTGCGGCGCAAAAATCGCCTATGAAATCCGCAAAAAAATCAGAGAAGAACTTGGAATGACCGTATCCATCGGGGTGTCCTATAATAAAATCTTTGCAAAATTAGGAAGCGATCTAAACAAACCGGACGCAACCACCATCATTTCCAAGGATAATTTCAAATCGATCGTCCACCCCCTCCCTGTTTCCGACCTTTTGTTTGTCGGAAGATCTACCAAAGAAAAATTATATCAGCATGGAATTCGAACCGTTGGAAATTTGGCGGAAACCGACCCGAACTTTTTAAAGCTTTTACTCGGAAAGCTTGGAACCACGCTTCACCAATATGCCATTGGCTCGGAACACATCGGAGTTGATGTATTAGAACCGCCCGAAGTCAAATCCATCAGCAACTCTGTCACCTCCGCCAAAGATCTTGCAACCCACGAGGACGTTCGCGTTCAGTTGATGCTGTTGGCAGAGCAAGTCTCCTCGCGCATGCGCCATAAGCACCTGCACGGCAATTTAATCACACTATTTATACGAAATGTACATCTTCATACCATCACCCGCCAGCGTGCTCTTTCCCTGCCCACCAATAATGCCGCTGAGATTGCCAACGAGTGTTATGATCTTTTTTTGCAAAATTACGATCTCTCGGTGCCGATCCGATGCATCGGATTGGGCGTTTCCAAATTATCTCCCGATAGCGGCGATCTTCAGCTCACGCTTTGGGATCTGAACAACGAACGCGCCAAGGAGCAGACCTTAGATCAAACCGTCGATCAACTGCGGGATCGCTATGGTTTTAATTGCATCGTTCGCGGCGGGTGTCTCCATCAGCATCTAAAAAACTATACCGTTCCAAACGAAACAGGCGAAGTTTCCTCCTTTTGCACCCTCCCCGGATGTCACATATAAAAAACCGGAAGAAAAAATTTCTTCCGGTTTTAATTCTTATTCCGCTAAATGCGCCATGGAATTGGCAATATCCTGATCGATGCAAGAAAACCGTTTCTCAAAATCGTCCAACGCCTTCTGTGCAACACTCAATTTGTCTGCCGCTTCTCTGCGTTCGGCAAGAAGATTGGATTTCAAAGCCTTGTAATCAGAAATCAGCAACCGATACCGTTGCTCCGCATCTTCACGCAAAGCCTTTGCCCGATCCTTTGCCTCTTTAATGATTGCTTCCGCATCCGTTTTTGCCTTGATCATCAGATCCGCTAAAACTTCACGATTATCATCATAAAGTTGCGCTCTTCTGCGTAATTCCTGAACTTCATCCGCCTGGTTTTGGATGCGCTGATTGATTTCGGAGCGAGCAACTGCCTCGTATTTCGGAGCCATCTCTATTTCTACCTTTTGCCGCATTTCCTTTTCGATGGCAGGGCGTAATTCTTCGGCGATCTGATCCCGCAATTGCTCGTAAAGTTCCGCCGTCACCTCTTCGACGACAGAGGCGCGGAGCTCTTCGGCATCTGCCGCAACACGCTGCTGCTCTTCGCGATCTTCTCGCTGTTCATCTTCCATCTGCTCCAAACGTGCATGGACTTCATCCAATTCTTTTTGAAGCATCGTTGCCTGACGATTCAGGCTATCGATATAAGCGATGACCTCTTCTTTATTATAACCTTTAAAAGATGTCTTAAAAATTTCGGAATTTGCCATATTCGGCCTCCCAATCAACTATAATAAAATTATCATACCACATCCAAAGATAAAAAGCAAGATTTTTCGATTTCACCCAAATGATTTTTAAAAAACAGTTGCAATTTCAAATAAGTAATAGTATAATATAAAAACGTTAACGCGCCCGTAGCGCAGTTGGATAGCGCGTCAGACTCCGACTCTGAAGGCCGCTGGTTCGAATCCAGTCGGGCGTACCAGTTCAAAGAGCCGTCAGCCTTCGGGTTGGCGGCTCCATTTTTTGAAAAAGGAAGAAATATGAAAAACTTTTACTTAAAACCCAAAATATTCGATGCTTTAAAAGGTTATGACAAAAACCAAACGGTCCGCGATCTGGTTGCCGGAATTATCGTCGCCATCATCGCCCTCCCCCTTTCCATCGCTTTGGCGCTTGCCTCCGGTGTGGAGCCTGCTTGCGGGGTATATACAGCCATTGCCGCAGGGTTCATCGTTTCCCTGCTGGGCGGAAGCCGTGTTCAGATTGCCGGCCCCACCGCCGCCTTTGCCACCGTTGTGGCAGGAATTGTCGCGGCGCAGGGAATGAGCGGTTTGATTACAGCGACCGTCCTTGCGGGTGCCCTTTTAATTCTGATGGGTGTCTTCAAACTCGGTACATTGATCAAATACATTCCCCATACCATCACCGTTGGTTTTACTTCCGGCATCGCGGTCACCATCTTTCTGGGGCAAATCAAAGACTTTTTCGGCTTAACCTATGCCGAAGGATTAAAACCCATCGAAGCCATTGAAAAAATCGAGGCGAATATCGCTTCGATCGGCACCTTTAGTTGGCAAGCCTTATTGATTGGCGCGTTCTCGCTTTTGATCTTGATCGTTTATCCCAAGATTGAAAAACGAATCCCGCCCTCATTGATCGCTGTTGTTGCAAGTGCTTTACTCGTTGCACTGATTCCTTCTTTAGATCAACATGTTTATACCATCGGCGATCTTTATACCATTCCGGAGGGCTTGCCTAAAATCGACCCCTCCGCTTGGGATTTCAGTCTTGATACCATCATTGCCGTCTTTCCGGACGCCATCACCATCGCTGTTCTTGCCGCCATCGAATCCTTGCTCTCCTGCGTTGTTGCCGATGGAATGATCCATTCCAAGCACAACTCCAATGCCGAATTGGTCGCGCAAGGTGTCGGCAATATCGCTTCCGTTTTCTTTGGCGGAATCCCTGCCACCGGCGCTATCGCCCGCACAGCCGCAAACATCAAAAACGGCGGTCGGACCCCCATCGCAGGAATGGTCCACGCGGTTGTTCTTCTTTTGGTATTGCTCTTTTTGATGCCGTATGCCGCTTTGATCCCTATGCCGACGATTGCGGCGATCCTCTTTATTGTTGCTTATAATATGAGCGAATGGCGCGAAGTGGTTCAGATCGTCAAAACAAAGAATATCCCCGATATTATCATTACAGCCATCACCTTCTTATTTACCGTCATCTTTGATTTAGTCGTTGCAATCGCTGTCGGAATGGCTGTTGCACTGTTGTTCAAGTTTTATCATTATATCAAAAATAGACGCAAAGGAGTTTGCTGAAATGATATATTCTAATTACGATGTAGCTGTTGTGGGCGGTGGTGTTGCCGGCGCGGCTGCGGCGTTAGAAGCTACAAGAAGCAACAAAAAAGTGCTTTTAATTGAAAAAAACACCCAACTCGGTGGCCTTGGCACCATCGGGCTGATCAACCTTTTTGTTCCTATGTGTAATGGGCGCGGCGTGCAGATCATCAAGGGTATGGCCGATGAGTTCCTTCGTCTTTCCATCAAATACGGTTACGATACCATTCCGGATGAATGGAAAAACGGCGAACCGGGCTTTGGCAATACCCTGCAACGATTAAGAAGCAAATATTCCCCCGCCATTTTCTCTCTGGTTTTATGTGAACTGTTGGTAAATAATAATGTAGATATCTTGTTTGACACCGTTGTGACCGGTGCTGATACCGAAAATGGTCATATCAAAAACATTACATTATTCAATAAATCCGGATTTTCCACCTGCGAAGCCAAAATGTATGTGGATGCCTCCGGCGATGCCGATCTTTTGCATTTTGCCGGCGTCCCCACTGTCACCGGAGGAAATTATCATACCTATCTTGCCTTTACAACCGATATTGAACGTTGCCAAAAGGTCGTCGAAACAGGCAATATTGCCAATTTGATCAAAACCCAAAGCGGCGGAAAAGCAAATCTCTACGGAAAGGGCCAACCTGAAGGCAAAAAGCTTTGGGACGGAACAGACGGAACCGATGTCAGCAATTATTTCATCGAAAATCAGATCGAATTGCTGCAAAAATTAAAAGAAAGCGATCGCCAATCCAGAGACATTACCCTTTTGCCGATCATGCCCCAATTCCGTACAACGCGGCATATTGACGGCGATTACACCTTGAAAGAATCCGATGCATACAAACATTTCGACGATTCTGTCTGCGCCATCTGCGATTTTGAACGCCGCGACTTCCTCTATGAAGTTTCCTATCGGACAATGATTCGCAGCGGATATTCCAACATTATCGCTGTGGGCCGTTGCGCCAGCGGCGAAGGTTACGGATGGGACGTTCTCCGCGTCATTCCGCCCGCAATCTTAACCGGCCAAGCGGCGGGCGCCGCCGTTTCCCAGGCCATCGACACCGAGAAAGCAATTACCGATATCGATGTTTTGATTCTGCAAAATCGTTTGGAAAAAGAAAACGTAATGATTCATTTTGATGATTCTCTGATCCCCGAAGATACCACCAAAATCGAAACGGTAGATATTGGGCATATTTGACAATATTTTCAAGGAATGATCACTCCCCAAGCATCCCATACTATCTTTGGAGGAACTTAAAATGAAATCCAAAGAAAAGAACGACGTCATCCCCTATTACTGCACGTTACCGATGCTTCAACCGGACCATAAGACCGAAGATGCCAAGGTAACTATTCCGCAGGACGATGATGTCAAAATTACCCGAGGATGGAGTGAAGACCTCAAACTTTAAAAATCCGGCTCTGATGAGCCGGATTTTTTCATTGCACCAACCAAAGACTTGTGCTATAATAAATAAAAAACTCGAAGGAGCCATAATAATGTCTAAGAAAACGCAAAAAATGTCTACCATTGAAATATTAGATACCTTTATTCCCATTTTTGCTGTCTGCTGGGTAATGATTTTTTCTTACATAGCCCTTTTCAACGAAAGCAGCGTTCTGGCGCTCATCACCGTGATGCCGCTCTTCTTTTTATTTGGTCTGTATTTGATCGGCAGCGCGGTATATAGCTTTAAAGAATTGGAAATCCTCAAAGCTTTCGAAAAAGATACGACCGAAATAGAAAAAAGAAATCGCAAAAAAGCACCGAAACTAAACAAAACCAAGCTCATTATCGGCGGTTGCTGTATTGCCGCAGGAATTTTGCTCTGCATTTTTCTATAAATACAAATGAGGCTCCGAAAAATCGGAGCCTCATTTATATTTATTGACAATATTTCAAGGTGGCGGTCCCATCCTCATTATAGATTACGCCTTCACCTTGAAAATTCAAAGAATCCTTGACTTCAAAAAATGCTTCCTTTGATTCAAACGGCACTTTGCTTTCGGAAATCACTTTCTTTGCCTCTTTGCCGTTATCCGAGAGCAGAACGATCAGCACGCCGCCCAACACCTTTGCCGCATTCACACAGGCAACATACGGATCGGTGATCAAAAAGTTTTCGCTGTGTGCCACCCCGCTTGCGCCGCCGATATAGGGATGAATGGAGGGTATGACATTGGAGATATCCCCCATATCACTGCAAGCCTTCCCCCACTCTGCTTGGAAATTCAAATCTTCGACAGGAAAGATTTCGCCTGCCACCTTATAGAAGATATCTTTAAGGTTGCGGTCATTATAGCGCGGCGCAGAACCGCCAATATCATCGAATACGATTCGGCATCCCATCGATGCCGCCGCGCCTGCAAAAGCACGGTTCACCTTTCGGCTGATATCGGCAATCACACGGTAATCGGCACCGCGAATCATATTTTCACATACCACTTCGTGAGGAATTGTGTTGACCGCACTTCCCGCATTAGAAAGAATGGGATGCATGCGGACAGTGTCCTTTTCCCTAAAAGTCTCACGCAACGCGTTCGCCGCGGAAAGAGCGGTAGTCGCGGCATAAAGCGCATTAATACCGTTATGCGGATCACCGCCCGCATGGGCAGCCTTGCCTATAAAGGTGGTTTTCTTACGCATATTACCGTTTGTACCATCGGGGCAAGACATCCCCTTTGTTTTTGAACTTGCGTGAATCATCATTGCAATATCCACACCGTCCAAATAGCCGCGATAAAGAAACTCGGGTTTGCCCGCAAAATAGCGAACCGTATTATTCTCTTTGAGCTTTTCGCGCATTGCGGCATCGACACCTTCTTCTGCGGGTACTGCAATCAAACGAATCGATCCGCAAAGGCCTTCGAGTGCTTCTTCATTCTTTAACGCTGCTGCAAGCCCTAATAAAGCAGCACACTGGCAATTGTGTCCGCAAGCATGAGCCGCGCCGGTCGTCTTATCCGCAAAAGGATGGTTGGGGCAGGGCAACGCATCCAACTCGCCGAAAACGGCAATTTTAGGACCGGGTCTACCTGTTTCAACATCGGTATAAAATCCAGGAATATCTCCGGGTTCAACCAACGAATACCCCAGCTTTTCAAAACGCTCCTTCATATATGTATGTGTTTTCCACTCTCGGAACGCAAGTTCCGGCATACACTTAATATCTTTTTCGGCTGCAAGGATCAATTCCTTGTTATCATCCATAAGTTTAAAGATTTTTTCAAACATAATCCTGCCCTCCGCTTTTTACATAAATAATTATACTACTAAATTAAATAAAGTCAATCATATTATAAATATATAAAAAGAAAAACCGCCCCGATTGGAGCGATCCTTCAATATGGAGCTGCTAACCAGATTTGAACTGGTGACCTCATCCTTACCAAGGATGCACTCTACCGACTGAGCTATAGCAGCATATGGCGACCTGGATGGGGCTCGAACCCACGACCTCTAGCGTGACAGGCTAGCGTTCTAACCAGCTGAACTACCAGGCCAATTTCGCCGTCTTTTTTCAAGATGCCCCACTATTATACACAACTCTTTTTCGTTTGTAAAGAGATTTTTCAAAAAATCAAAACTTTTTTCAAAAAAACGTTGACTTTTCATTTTGAGTATGATAATCTATATAGGCAAAAAGAAGTAGGATAGTTTGCTCTGTTCTCACCCTGCGTTTTTAAACAGCAGCGGTCAACATTTCATTCCAATTAATATAATTGGGATAACTATGTTTGGGAAACGAGCAATTATTTTGCTCGTTTTTATTATTTTTTGGAGGTGTGGAAACATTAACGCGAAAGAAGCAAAAGGTTTAAGTATCAACGAAGCAATCCGTGAGAAAGAGATCCGAGTTGTTGATTCCGACGGAAGCCAGCTTGGAATTATGTCCCCTGCCGATGCGCTCAAAATTGCGCAAGGAAAAGGGCTTGATCTGGTGATGATTGCGCCGAAAGCGCAACCGCCTGTATGCAAGATTATCGATTTCGGTAAATATTGCTACGAGCAAGCCAAAAAAGAAAAAGAGGCCAAAAAGAATCAGAACATCGTCACTGTGAAAGAAATTCAGCTCACCCTGAAGATCGATACACACGATATTCAGACCAAAGCGTCTCACGCCAACCGGTTCTTGCAATCCGGCGACAAAGTTAAGGTCGTCGTCAAATTCAAAGGCCGCGAAATGGCACATCCGGAATTGGGATACGACATTGCTGAGCGTTTTTGTTCCCTGACCGAAGAAAATTGCGTGATCGAAAAGCCCGCCAAACTGGAAGGGCGTAATATGATCATGGTTTTAGCGCCAAAGAAAGAAAAAAAATAAAAAGGGAGGCTATAAAATGGCTAAGGTAAAAACCCATAGCGGTGCAAAAAAGCGTTTCAAGATCACAAAAGGTGGCAAGATCAAAAGAAGCCATGCTTTCAGATCTCACATTCTGAACAAAAAGACCACCAAGCGTAAAAGAGGACTTCGCAAGGAAGCTTATGTTGACGTAACCAACGCTGCTTCTTTGAAGAAACTGATCCCCTACAAATAATCTAAAAATACGGAGGCTGAAATAAATGGCTAGAATTAAAGGTGCGGTTACTACCCGCAAAAGAAGAAAGAAGATTTTAAAGCTTGCCAAAGGCTTTTATGGTGCTAAGAGCAAGCAGTTTAGAACAGCAAACCAGGCTGTTATGCGTTCTTTGACCAACGCATACATCGGCAGAAAGCAAAAGAAGAGAGATTTCCGTGCTCTTTGGATCACCAGAATCTCCGCTGCTTGCCGCATGAACGACATCAACTACTCTCAGTTCATGCACGGCTTGAAGCTTTCCAAGATCAATCTGAACAGAAAAATGCTGGCTGAGATCGCTGTATCGGATCCCGAAGCATTCACTGTTTTGGTCAACAATGTTAAAAAGCAACTGAGCAAATAATTTCATAAAACAGAGCAGTTCCAACCTGCTCTGTTTTTTATTTTAATAAAAAGTATTGCAATTTAGGGAAAATATATTTATAATATCCACATGTCCCTCTCTTTTATTATAATATGTAGGGTTTTGAAAAAATCAATCGAAAGGTCAATGGTTTT
>JAZSBU010000117.1:0-9574 GCA_045602565.1 Eubacteriales bacterium
CCTTGAGCAACTTCGTGGGAGGAAAGGGGAGTACCGCAGCGGGGGCAATAGGGAACGATCTTAAAGCCTTTATAAAGCAATTTCTTATCGAAGATCTGCTTTAAAGCCCACCATTCCGATTCAATGAAGTTGTTATGATAAGTAACATAGGGATCGTCCATATCCGCCCAAAAACCGACGGTTCTGGAAAAATCTTCCCACATTCCTTTGTATTTCCAAACGCTTTCTTTGCAATAGCCGATAAAGGGCTCCAAGCCGTATTCTTCGATCTGCTCTTTACCGTCCAGCCCCAGCATTTTTTCCACTTCCAGCTCTACCGGCAGGCCGTGGGTATCCCAGCCGGCCTTGCGGGGAACCATGCAACCTTTCATGGTGCGGTAGCGGGGGATCATATCCTTGATAACGCGGGTCAGAACGTGGCCGATATGGGGCTTACCGTTGGCGGTCGGCGGGCCGTCATAAAAGACATAGGGGGTTCCTTCCGCTTTGGTCTGAACGCTCTTTTCAAAGATCTTTTCTTCGCGCCAGAATTTTTCGATTTTCTTCTCTTCCTCAACGAAATTGAGGTTGGGGGATACGCTCTTATACATCGCGCTGTTCTCCTTTTCAAAAAAAATCACGCTTCCATCCCTGCATAAGGATGAAAGCGTTGAACTTCCATAATAACCACCGTTTGCAAGCAGACCATCATCTGCGCCCCGTTTTAACGCGCGGGAAGCGAAGGAGCCTACTGATCAAGTGCGTTCGGTCCTCAACTCGGGAGTGATTTTCGCTATCGCTCTTTCCGTCGGGCTCTCACCGCCCCCGACTCGCTTTGGGATGCCTGCAATAAAACTACTCTCTCCGTCATAGTTTTTAAGTACATATATATTATAAATAATTAAATTAAAATGTCAAGTTTTTTCTTGACAAATTGAAATCGGTGTGATAACATATGAGCAGATATTCATATGAATGGAGGTTCATTTGTTTTGCATAATCATCAAGAAACGTTAAAAGCGGTACGCGAGCAGATGCCGCCCGATGAAAACCTGAATCGGCTGGGAGATTTATTTAAGATCTTCGGGGATCCGACGCGGATCAAAATTCTATATTCGCTGTTTGAATCGGAGCTTTGCGTTTGCGCCATTGCCGAGCTTTTGGGGATGACCCAATCGGCGATTTCCCATCAATTAAAGGTTTTGAAGGACGCTAATCTTGTCGCATTTCGGCGGGAAGGGAAGACCATTTATTATTCTTTGGCGGATGATCATGTGAATTTGATTATTGCCCAAGGATATAACCACATTACAGAAGGGGAGAGAATGATGAAAAAAACGTTTATGATGGAAGATCTGGATTGCGCCCATTGCGCCGCAAAAATGGAAGAGGGAATTCGCAAATTGGAGGGTGTTTCGGAAGTATCGATCAATTTCTTCGCGCAAAAGATGATCATTGAATTGGATGAGGAGCGCGCCGAGGATATTATGAAGCAAGCCCAGCGCGCGGTCAAGAAAGTCGATCCCAATTGCAGAATTATTATAAAATGATGAGTAGAAAGCAAAAAAGAATGTTGATCCGAATCATCGGTGCGGCGGTATCGCTCTTGATTGCGGCGCTGATTCCTTTGGATCATTGGCTGAAAATCGTCCTGTTTTTAATTCCGTATTTTATTGTTGGCTATGATGTCGTTTGGGGTGCAATCTCCAATATTCTGCGTGGTCAAGTGTTTGATGAAAAGTTTTTAATGGCACTTGCCACCCTCGGTGCTTTTGCTACCGGCGAATATTTGGAAGCGGTGGCGGTGATGCTGTTCTACCAAGTGGGCGAACTGTTTCAGAGTATTGCGGTCGGCAAAAGCCGCCGTTCCATTGCTCAGTTGATGGATATCCGCCCCGATCGCGCGGTGGTCTTGCGCGATGGGAAAGAGATGGAAGTGGCACCCGATCAAGTGGAGATCGGAGAAACCATTGTAGTTTATCCCGGAGAGAAGATCTCGCTGGACGGTGTGATAATAAAAGGCGAAACCACCGTGGATATGGCCGCCCTTACCGGAGAATCCTTGCCGAAGGCTTGCAAGGTAGGCGATGAGGTATTAAGCGGCTCGGTAAATCTGTCCGGTTGCATTTCGGTCAAGGTATTAAAAGCCTTTGAGGATAGTACAGTCTCCAAAATCTTGGAATTGGTGGAAAACTCGGCACTCAAAAAAGCGCGGGCAGAGCGGTTTATTACGCGGTTTGCAAAGTATTATACCCCCTGCGTAGTGATCGCAGCCGCAGCATTGGCGCTGATTCCGCCGCTGTTTCTCGGCGATTGGCAGGATTGGATCCATCGTGCGCTGATCTTTTTGGTGGTATCTTGCCCCTGCGCCTTGGTGATTTCGGTCCCACTCTCCTTTTTCGGCGGGATCGGCGGTGCCTCCCGCAAAGGAATTCTCATTAAAGGCGGTTCCGATCTGGAGACGCTGGCAAAGGTTCAAACCGTCGTTTTTGATAAAACAGGAACGCTGACCACCGGGAACTTCCGCGTGGCGGAAATTGTAGCGAAAGATTGTTCCAACCAAGAACTGTTGGAGCTGGTGGCGTTGGCGGAAAGCCATTCCAACCACCCCATCGCCCAATCCATCTGCGCGAAATATGCAGGGGAATTGGATCGTGCCCGCGTTTCGGATTTAAAAGAAGTGGTGGGTCAGGGCATCTGTGCAACTGTCGATGGACGGTCAATTTATGCAGGAAATGAAGCGCTGATGAGAAGCGCCGGTGTGGCAGAGCCGTTGCCCAAACTGAAAGGGACAGCGATCTATGTCGCCATCGATGGCCGTTATACAGGGTTTATTCGCATCTCCGATGAACTAAAGCCCGATGCAAAAGAGGCGGTCTTGCAATTAAGAAAACAAAAAATAGCAAAACTTGTGATGCTTTCGGGGGATGCGAAAAGTAAAGCGACCTTGATCGCAGAGCAATTAAAGCTGGATCGGGTGGAAGCGGAACTATTGCCCCAGCAGAAAGTGGAGGTTTTCGAGCAGATTCTCGAGGAAAATCAAGCGGGAACGGTCGCCTTTGTCGGCGATGGCATCAACGATGCGCCGGTGTTGGCGCGTGCCGATCTTGGCATTGCCATGGGCGCGATGGGGAGCGATGCCGCCATCGAAGCGGCGGATGTGGTGTTGATGGACGATCAGCTCAAAAAACTGCCGTTGGCAGTGGATATTGCCAAGAGAACGATGCGGATCGTGTGGCAAAATATCATCTTTTCGTTGGCTGTCAAAGGATTGGTCTTGCTTTTGGGCGCGCTCGGTATTGCCGGTATCTGGCTGGCAGTCTTTGCCGATGTGGGCGTGATGATAATCGCCATTTTAAACGCTATGCGTGCTTTGAAATAACAAAAAAGCTCTTGAAGTGATTTCACTTCAAGAGCTTTTTTATTAACGCCGTGCAGCCTTCTTCAATATCTTCGTATGTGGCATCAAAATTGCCGGTATACCAAGGGTCTGCAATGTCGCCGCCGCGGGCGGTAAAATCCAGCAACAGCCGTAATTTGTTCTTGGGATCATTTTGATAAAATCGCCGCATATTGATCATATTATATCGATCCATACCGATCAGCAGATCATAGTGCTCATAATCCTCTTTGGTCATTTGGCGGGCTCTTCTGGATGTAAAGGGAATTCCCTTTGCGGTCAATTTTGCTTTGGTACCGCGATGAATGTCGTTTCCGATCTCCTCGGTGCTGGTTGCGGCGGACGCAATTTCCCAATCCAGCCCCTTTTTGCGCGCCATATCCTTTAAAACGAACTCTGCCATCGTCGATCTGCAGATATTCCCGTGGCAAATAAATAAAATCTTCATTTTGACAATCTCCTTTGGGGAGATTATAGCATAGAATCAATGCTTTCGCAAGGATTTTCGCCGTTTTCTGCCTGCGATCCATTTGCGGATCTGCTCGGCAGGGATTACCGACGCTGCCATCAGAAGAATTAGGCGTAATTGATCCCAAGATAAACCTGCGGTGCGAAAGACTCGACCGCCATAGTAGATCATAATGAGTTGAACGATGGAAACGATCAGCATAATGAGCAAAAAGGGAAGGTTTTTTCGAATGTTGGCTAAAGGATTGATCCGCTCGGTGCGGGCATTGAAACTATTGAATACCCCCGAATAAATAAAGAGTGCATAAAAAGCAGTCAAAAAATGGATGGGATCATCTTGAAAGTGAAACCGTTGGCGAAAATAGGGCAGCCATAAAAAAGAAAGGCATAGCCCCATGGTATAAAGCCCCATAAAAAAGATCTGCTGCGCCATAGCACGATTTAAGACCGGCTCTTTTTTGGATTTTGGAGGTTCCAGCATATATTCCTTTAAGTTTGGTTCCCCTGAAAACGCCAGCCCCGCCAAGGTATCCATAATAATATTGATCCAAAGCATTTGAATGACTGTGACCGGAGTATCGATCCCAATAAACGGACCAATCAGAGATACACCGACAGCGCAGAGATTCATTGTAAATTGATAGACAATGAATGTGCGGATGCTTTTAAAGATGGTTCTTCCGTAGCAAATGGCATTGGCAATCGAGGCAAAGTTATTATCTAAAATAACAATATCGCCCGCTTCTTTCGCCACTTCGGTACCACTACCCATCGAAAAGCCGACATCGGCGCGCTTGAGCGCGGGAGCATCATTGATGCCGTCGCCCGTCATTCCTACAACCAATCCACATTCCTGCGCCAGCCGCACCAGGCGGCTTTTATCGGTGGGGAGCGCGCGGGCAATAATGCGTAGGTTAGAAAGGTGATTTTTTAGTTGTTGGTCGGTCATCCGATTGAGTTCATCGCTGGTGAGAACTTGACCCTCGATATGTTCTTTCAGCAAGCCGCAATCTCTGCCGATAGCAATGGCGGTCTCCTTGCTGTCGCCGGTCATCATTACCACCTGAACCCCGGCGCTTTGCACCTTGTGGATAGCGAGGGGGACTTCTTTGCGGATATCATCGCGGATGCCGATCAAGGCGATAAAGGTCAGATCGTCGGGAATCGTATCGGGATCGATCTTGCGCGGGGAAGTGGCGACAGCGATGCATCGGATGGCTTTGGCAGAAAGGATCTGCTGCTGTTCCTTGATTCGATTTGGATGGAAGTTTTTTTGCCTTCCTTGCTCATCCAAATAATATTTGCATCCCAGCAAGATCTTTTCGGGTGCGCCTTTGATCAAGATCAGCTCTTCCGCGCCTTTAATATGGGCGGAGGAAAACTTATAGGAACTATCAAAGGGGATGCGGTGTTCTACTTGATAGGATGAGATGTTTTTCGGCGGAGGAAGAATGCTTTCCAAAAGAGCGCGGTCGGTGGCATTTCCGCCGATCACTTTTTTATCGGAAAGAACACTGCCGCTATTATAGAGTGCAGATAACTCTAAAATATGCTTGATGGGAGCGGGGCATTTGCCGATCCGTTCATATTCTTTGCAGGTACCGCTGATGACCTTTATAACGCGGAGTTTTCCGCCGGTCAAGGTTCCGGTCTTATCGGTGAATAAAATATTCAGATTCCCCGAAGTTTCAATGCCGACTAATTTGCGTACCATTACCTGATCCTTTAACATTCGAAACATATTCGAGGAAAGGACGACGGTGATCATCATCGGCAACCCTTCGGGAACCGCCATGACCACAACGGCGGTTGCTAAAGTCAGCGCGTGCAGAACGCGGGGAATCCAGACGATGGGATGGGAAAAATCGTTGAGCACAAGCTGCATTTGGAATTGATTATCGATAACAAAACTATTGAAGAGATCTGCAAATGCAATCAAAGCGGCGGCGATATAGCCTAGTTTACTGATGGTAGATGCCAGCCCCGCCAAGCGTTGCTTTAAGGGGCTTTCGGGTGTTTCTTCCTGCAGATCGGCGGCCATCTGCCCATAAAAAGTAGAATCGCCGATGCGCGCAACTTCCATCAGCCCTTCACCGCCGGTGATGATGCTACCTTGGAAAAGTTGGTTTTTATGGCTCAGATCCCATTCTTTCGGGCGATGGGAGGCGGTTTTCTTTTCAGCTTCGGCACTTTCTCCGTTGAGCGCCGATTGATCTACATTTAAGGAACCGTTGATCAAAAATCCATCGGCAGCGATGCGCTCTCCTGCTTGAAGTAATATAAAATCGCCTACAACCACTTCGCTGATGGGAATGGATAAAATGCCTTTGGCGCGTTGAACGCGGCAGGTGATATTCGCGGCGGAGCGTTGCAATTCCAAAAAGGCGGATTCACTTCCGTATTCCGATAGCGTGGAGATAAAGGTGGCCAAAAAGATGGCGATCGCAATACCGACCGCCTCAAACCAATCGGCATCGTGGAACAGGAATAGTACATTGATGCCAAGCGCCACCAGCAGTATTTTAATAATCGGATCGCCGAAACTACTCAAAAAGGATTGAAAGAAGCTTTTGCGCTTTTTTCGGGAAAGGATATTAGAGCCGTATTTTTTGCGCGATGCGCGGACTTGTTCGTCGGTCAGTCCAATTTTGATAGCTTGTTTTTTCATTCGCATTTCCTTTCGCTTTTTAGATATTTCTATGCGAAAGAAGATCGACATATAACTATACCCCCGCCATTTGGCGGGGGTAATTACTTATTTTAAGTGATTTAAAAGAATGTCTATGTTCTCATCGGAATATTCAATTTCGGCAGAGTATAGGCGAGCAATCTCATAAAGGTCTTCAATGTTCGTTATGTTGTGTATGAGGCAATTAAAAATGCGGAGCGTTAATGCAATGAAATTGATGCGCTCCTTTAAGCGACCGTCGTTCAATGCTTTGGCAAGATGGCGATAGACCAAATAAACGGCCAGTTGCTCGCAAGGGATTTCCCATTGATGGGACCAATCGGTGTCTTTAAATTGATTGATATAATGATCCCATTGCGGATCCATACGCTCCAAATTTCGATAAATAGTCTTCCAATAGGAAAGGGGCGGAAGTTCTTTGGTGCCACAAAAGATACACATCGATTCAATTCGTTGATCCATAGGATAGGAGCGGTCCTGAAGAATGGATAAAATGCTTTGTCGAAACTCGATAAATGCAGATTCTTCGGCAGTGGCGTTCTTCGTTGAGCCTTCATCGCAAAGAAATGTGGTTTTTTCTTGTTGGCTCAAAATTAGTCGCGCTGCCTCTTCGCAGCATAATCCCAGGCCACATTCGATGCGATCGGAAAATTCATTGAAAAAGCGCGGATGGTCTGCGCAGATATTGCATAATCCATCTTCGCCGAATGCACAGATTAGGTCGCATAGATTATCATCGTTTAGAAAAGGGCAACGTTCATTGCTTCCCAAAATAAAGTGCGGGGATTCGTCTAAGGAGATATTGGCTTGAAGTCTATCACTCCAAGGGGAAGGTAGTTCTTGATAAAACGCAAGTGTATCGGGATCGATATCGATCTCCCATCCGATGCAGCAATTATGATTGCAATGCTGGGCAATACATTTAAAATTGTCGTAATAATTCGGTTTGATTGTTTTCATAGTTTAAAGTATAGCATATTGGGGCGAAAAATCAATACAACTTGACTTTTTAAGGTACTTAAAATAAAATATTGATTAGAGGTATATTATATGGAGATTGCAAAACATCCGTTGCCTGTTTCCCCAAAGGAATTGGAAGAGCTTGGGATCGGGCAGCCAGATTTTATAATTGTGAGCGGGGATGCTTACATTGACCATCCGTCCTTTGGAACGGCGCTGATCGGGCGCTTATTGGAAAGGGCGGGTTTTTCGGTGGCGGTGATCCCCCAACCCGATTGGCATTCCACCAAGGATTTTGAACGGTTCGGTTTGCCGCGTTTGGCATTTTTGGTCAATGCGGGAAATATTGATTCTATGGTTGCCAATTATACCGTTGCCAAGCGACGCAGGGATTACGACTATTATTCTCCCGACGGAAAGATGGGCAAGCGTCCCGACCGAGCGGTGATTGTCTATTGCAATAAGATCCGCGAAGCGTATGGGGATGTTCCTATCGTTATCGGTGGGATCGAAGCGTCTTTGCGGCGGTTTTCTCATTACGACTATTGGGAGAATCGAATCCGAAAGAGCATCTTGATTGATAGCGGTGCCGATCTCTTGAGTTACGGAATGGGCGAACGCTCTATTTTGCGTATTGCCGAATTATTGGAGCGTGGGATACCGATTCATAAAATACGCGATGTCCGCGGGACAGCGTTTATTGCTGAGCGGGATTATAAGCCTAAAGGGGCAACCATCCGCCTGCCGGATTATAAAACGGTTGCCTCGGATAAATTGAAATATGCATCGTCTTTTAAAACCCAATATCAAAATTGCGATGCGATCGGCGGGAAAATCCTATGCGAGTTTTACGATGAAGGGATGCTGGTGCAGAATCCGCCGTCGCTTCCGTTGAATACTGCGGAGCTGGATGATCTGGCGCAGCTATCGTATACCCGCAAGCCTCATCCTTCGTATGGAAAAAAGGGGATTCCTGCGTTGACCGAAGTGGAATTTTCGATCACCCATAATCGCGGGTGCTTTGGCGGATGCGCTTTTTGCGCCATCGCTTATCACCAAGGGCGCGCGGTAACATCGCGTAGCATCGACTCGGTGATTGAAGAGGTGGAACTTTTAGCAAAGTCACCGGATTTTAAAGGATATATTCACGATATTGGCGGTCCTACCGCAAACTTCAGGACAGGCCCTTGCAAAGCGGTTGCCGAAGGGAAGAAAGGGGTCTGCACCGATCGCCGATGTTTATCGCCCAATATTTGCCCGAATCTGATCAAAGATCATAGCGAGTATTTGGAATTGCTGCGTCGGGCAAGTGCGGTTCAAGGCGTTAAAAAGGTGTTTGTTCGGTCCGGAATCCGCCACGATTATGTGATGGCAGATAAAGCCTATGGCGGGATGTTTATTGAGGTTCTTGCCAAGCGGCATGTTTCCGGTCAATTGCGGGCAGCGCCGGAGCATATTTGCCCCGAAGTATTATCCTTGATGGGCAAGCCATCCTATGAGGTGTATGAAAAATTTGTATCGCGGTTTAATGCGGCGAGCAAAAAAGCGGGTCTGGAGCAATACGTCGTTCCGTACTTGATGTCGTCCCATCCGGGCTCGACGATGAAGAGCGCCGAGCGTTTGGCGGCCTATATGCAAAAAAATCGTGTACGTTCCGAGCAGGTGCAGGATTTTTATCCCACCCCCGGAACTGCGGCGACGGTGATGTATTATACCGGCATCGATCCCTTTAGCAATCGAAAGGTATATGTCGCGACCTCGCCGGAAGAGAAACGAGCGCAGCGGGCATTGCTTGGGCAAAAGAGGCCTGCACCGCATCGAAAGAACAGGAGAAGAAAATAATGTTTGATGCTAAAAAGATTAAAAACGAATGTGTGGAATGGATCCGTTCTTTTTTTGAAGAAAACGGACCCGGCTGTAATGCGGTTCTCGGCATTTCGGGCGGAAAGGATAGCTCGGTTGCCGCCGCATTATGCGTAGAGGCGTTGGGCAAAGACCGCGTGATCGGTGTTTTGATGCCTTGCGGTGAGCAGCATGATATTGATATGGCGTATATGCTTGTAAATCATCTGAATATC
>JAZSBU010000118.1:0-2508 GCA_045602565.1 Eubacteriales bacterium
GCTTCGGCGGGCAGTTTGCAATGGTCGGTCCCGATATCCAGCAGGGTACTGCCCGCAGGGATCAGATCCAAAACTGCCTGCAAACGTGCATCTAATAGGCTCATTGCGCCATCTCCTTTAAAACAGTTAAAATATGGTCGATGACCATTGCGGATTCCTTTTCCAAAAGGATCTCGTGCCGCATCTGCGGGAAGAGCTTTTGGGTGGTGGGGTAGCCCTTGGCGGCGATCATCGCCACCGCCGCATTAAAGTTTCGGATACCGGTGTGGCAAGGGTCATCCTCGCCCGAAAGAAAATGAACCGGCAAATTGGGATTTTTCAGCGCCCAGCCTTTCGGGGAATAGGTTTCGTCCATCAGCTTCAGCAGCGCTTGAAAGCCATTGAGAGTGAAGCAAAATCCGCAACGCTCATCCGCATCGTAGGCGGCGACGTTTTCGGGATTATAACTGATCCATTGGTTGGGGGAGCAGGGCTTTTCGATCCCCTTATTGAAGGCGCCGGTCACCATCGCGTTGACGGTGTTGCTCCGCCATTCATCGCCGTTGATCTTGAGCTTTAGTGCCACAAAGGCGCGCCCGGCTTTGATGATCGCTTTGGGAGCAAAGGGCGTTCCGCAGACAAAGACTCCCGCCAAGCCGGCATCGTCTTTCTTCATATAGCAGCGAACGATCAAACTGCCCATGCTATGCCCGAAAAGGTAAAGGGGCAGGTCGGGAAATTCCTTTTTCGCCAGCTTCGAAACTTCCATGGCATCGGCAACCGCGCCCTCGGCGCCGCCTTTGCCGAAATGCCCGAAAAGAGCGCAGTTTCCGTGCCCGCGGTGGTTATGGATGACGCAGGCGTAGCCTGCCTTTGCAAAGGCGCGCATTGCGCCGAAATACCGCTCCTGATGCTCCGCCATTCCGTGGACAAATTGAAGAATTCCGACAGGTGCATCGGGGTAAATATAAGTCCCCTCCAACGGAATTTGGTCGATGGGAGAGGAAAAAGAAAATGCTTTTTGGTGGACGGTCATGGATCTTTGCTCCTTTCTTTTGGTATATTCTTGCCTCTATTGTAGCAAAATCAAAGAAGAACTGCAAGTTTTTATTGCATTTAACCTTAATAGTATGGTATAATCTATACGATTATGTAGAAAGAGGTAGAAAATGAGCGTATCGATTTTGGGATTACCCATCCAAAATGTGACAATGAGCGAGGCGGTAAACGATGTTTACGGCTTTTTTGGCGCGCGCGAAAGCAAGATCGTGGTCACCCCCAATGCCGAGATCTTGCAGATGTATTCTACCGACCCTGCGGTGAAAGAAGCGTTGGAAAAAGCGGATTATATCGTGCCCGACGGCGTGGGCGTTTTGCTCGCCGCCAAGCGGCTGGGGACTCCGCTGAAAGAAAAAGTAGCGGGGGTGGAACTCAGCCGCAATCTCTTGGAAAAGGCGGCAAAGGAAGGCGGGAATGTCTATCTTTTAGGTGCCAAGCCCGGCGTTGCGGCGGAGGCCAAGCGTTGCTTGGAGGAGGAGATCCCCGGTGTTTCCATCGTCGGCGTGCAGGACGGCTATTTCAAGCCCGAAGAAGTACCCGCCATCATCGAGGAGATCAACGCTCTGGATGTGGATATGCTGTTTGTCTGTTTAGGGGCACCCAAGCAGGAGCAATGGATGGCGGAGCATAAAAAGGACCTCAAGGTCGGTGTGATGCTGGGGCTGGGCGGTTCGCTGGATATTTTTTCCCATACCCTCAAAAGAGCGCCCCAATGGATGATCCAATGCCGCATCGAATGGCTGTATCGGGTCCTCAAAGAGCCCTATCGCATCGGGCGGATCGCCAACTTGCCCAAATTTTTATGGAGCATTAAAAAAGAAAAATAAACCAAGGCGGAGAATTCTCCGCCTTTTTTCTGGAATTTACGATTTTGAAGGAGATACATACTATGGGAGAAGCAACATTAAGAGTTCAACTTTTAAGCCATACCCCCGATGGGGAAAAACTCATCGCTGCCGCCGCCAAGCTTTGCTATGCGCGGGCAGGGATCGATACGGTGATGGACGGGCTGACCCCCGAAAAAACCAAAGATTTTCTGGAGATGCTTTCTTCTTTGGGGCACGCAAGCCCCATCGAGCATATCTCCTTTACCTTTGGGATTGAGAATGTGTCTCGCGCATTGCTGGCGCAGATCACCCGCCACCGCATCGCTTCCTTCAGCGTGCAGAGCCAACGGTATGTGGCGGAGGATGGGTTTGAATTCATCCTGCCCCCTGCCATTGCCGCTAATGAAGAGGCGAAAGCACTTTATTTGGAGACAATGGACGAGCTTTCCGCCCGTTATACCAAGCTGACGGAACTGTTGATGGAGGGCACTGAGGGGACGAACGCCGATAAAAAGAAGGCGATCGAGGATGCCCGCTTTGTCCTGCCCAACGGCTGTACCACCAAGATGATGGTGACGATGAATGCCCGCAGTTTGATGAATTTCTTCAATCTGCGCTGCTGCAACCGCGCCCAATGGGAGAT
>JAZSBU010000119.1:0-11751 GCA_045602565.1 Eubacteriales bacterium
TGGCACACAGAACGACATGGCTACGATCCGACTTTATGATAAAAGGCGGTGATACTTTGAAAGAAAATAAGCTCGCAGATCTTTCAATGGAATTTTCAGTAGACATTATTAATCTTGTTAAATTTTTGAAATCCAAACACGAAACCATCATCTCCAACCAAATCGGAAGAAGCGGCACTTCCATTGGTGCCAATATCCGCGAAGCCAACTATGCTCAAGGAAAAAAGGATTTTATTTCCAAACTTGAAATAGCCTTAAAAGAAGCCAGCGAAACCGGTTATTGGCTCGAATTATTACTTAAAACAAATTATATTGATGAAGTACTATATAAAAAACTTTCATCCAAATGCACGTCCTTGCGCGTGATGCTGATTGCATCCTGCAGAACCGCAAAGGAAAACTTATAATATGACAGAGAATCGTCCCCTATCTTCTTGACATTTTTGTTAGGATATGTTACCCTTTCATCGGTGTCAGCGGTTGTTTGCCCTGCCTCAGTGCCGTTTTCGGTGCTTGCAGGGGAACTGCTGACACTCTTTATTTTTATAACTTTATATGAGTCGTGGGATAGTTCTTTGTCTTTTTTGTTGACATTTTCGGAAGAATTGGATATACTGTTATTGAGCGATATAGCGTTAATAGCGTTCGGGACATATCTCGCCCGTTCACTTACTTGCGTTGTATCGCTTTTTTATTTGCTATTTTAATAAAATGTGGTATGATATAATAGAATAAAAAAGAAGGGGAAACATTATGCTTGAACTGAAGAGACCCAAAAAGAGCGTTTGGATTGCGTTGATCTGCGCGGCGGCGGTTTTGCTGCTGGTTGCGGGGGCAGTGATCGCTTTTTTTGCCAATAAATTTCATATAGAGATCGCCATCGACGGCGAACAAGAGATCACCTTGGAATATGGGCAGGAATACGCCGACCTCGGCGCCTCCGCCCGCTATTGCGGCACCTACTTTATGAAGGACGGCAAGGCGGTAGAACTGAAGACCGAAGGGGCGGTGGATGCCGAGAAATTGGGCACCTACACCATCACCTACTCCGCTGAGAAATGGGGGCAATCCGCCAAGGAGACCCGAACGGTCAAGATCATTGACACCGCCAAGCCCACGCTACAATTAAAGGGCGAAGAAAAGATCACTATCATCCGCGGCAAGGAATTTGACGAGCCCGGCTTTACCGCCGAGGATAATTACGACGGCGATCTGACCAAGGCGGTGACTATCGACGGTGAGGTGGATACCAAGACCGTCGGCACCTATACCTTGACCTACAAGGTTTCGGACAGCAGCGGCAATGCCGCCGAAGAACTCCAGCGGACGGTGGTGGTTCGCGCACCGGTGGTGGCCGCGCCTGCCGAACCGATGCAGGTCATCCCCGGAGAAAAGACCATTTACCTGACCTTTGATGACGGCCCCGGCCCTTATACCGCCAAATTGCTGGATATTTTAAAGCAAAATAATGTCAAGGCCACCTTCTTTGTTTGCGATCACTCCAATTATAATTATTTAATGAAACGGATCGTAGACGAAGGGCACGCCATCGGCATCCATTCCGCCTCCCACGACTACGATAAGATCTATGCCAGCGAGGATGCCTTCTTTAATGATTTTTATCATATGCAGGATCTGATCGAAAAACAATCGGGCTTTAAAACCACCCTTTGCCGCTTCCCCGGCGGAAGCTCCAATATGGTCAGCCGCTTTAACCCCGGCATTATGACACGGTTGAGCCGCGAGCTGACCAGCCGCGGGTTTCAATATTTCGATTGGAATGTGGACAGCATGGACGCCGGAGGTGCAACCAGCGCATCGCAGGTTGTTCGAAATGTTACAAACGGGGCATCTAAAAAGGCGGTGTCGATCGTTTTGCAACACGATATTAAAAACTTCAGCGTCAACGCGGTGCAAGATATCATTACCTGGGGCAAAGCCAACGGCTATACCTTTAAAGCCTTATCGGCATCCGCGCCTACCGCACACCACGGAATCAATAACTAAAAAAAGAACCGCAACACAGTTGCGGTTCTTTTTTATAATCCCAAACTCACTTGTAACGCACGGTCTACCTGCTCCATCGTGTGCGGACTGATGTGCCCCATCTTCTCCCGCAGGCGGGCTTTATCTAATGTACGCACCTGCTCCAGCAGGATCATCGACCGCTTTTGCAATCCGCAGGTTTCTTCGATATTGATATGGGTCGGCAGCCGCCCTTTATCCACCTTGCTGGTGATGGCCGCCGCAATCACTGTCGGGCTATATCGATTGCCGACATCGTTCTGGACAATTAATACCGGGCGCAGACCGCCCTGCTCGCTCCCCACCACCGGAGAAAGATCGGCATAATAAATATCACCACGTTTGATCATCTTTCTTTTCCTTTCATATTGGTACTGATATTATTTCCATTTTCTACGTGTCTAATACAGTCTACGAAAGAAAAAAATCAAGGTGAAAAATATGAAAAAAGCACTTGTTTTTTGCTAAAAACAAGTGCTTAAAAATTAAAAGCCCAATTCCTCATTGACAAGGATGACCTTAATACGGTTTTGGATCCGCTGGGGGCCGCAGATCAGGTAACTGCAACAGATCCGCTCAGGCGAAGCGCAGCCTTCGGCAAAATCGCCATCCAGCCCCATACAATGGCCTGCTTTATTGCAATAGGTATCGCAGGAGAGTCGCTTGGTATTGAGCGGTGCGGCGATCTTCTTGACACGGCGGACGCCTTCCTCCACGTTCTTGACGATCTTATTGATACCCGCCACCACGATGACCGATTTAGGTCCGAAGGCAATGGCGGCAATACGGTTGGCATAGCCGTCCACATTCACCAGCTCGCCCTGCTCGGTGATGGCGTTGGCGGAGCAGAAAAAGGCATCGGCAGAAAAGGCTTCCCGCTCGATCCGCTCCTTTTCTTCGGGAGCAATATCGGGCGCGGTGCGGTCGGAGAACTGATAATAACCGCTGCGCAGCAACTGAGCCACACCGGTTTCTTTCAAGCTCATCGAGCCGCCTGCCGCTACCTTGGCGCCCTCTTGGACCAATTCTTTGACCAAGGGCACGACATCCTCTTTGGAAGCCGCAAAATAGGCGTCCATTCGGTTTTTCTTTAAATTCTCAAGTACTTTTTCGATCATTTCAATTCCTCCAAAAGCGCCGCGATTTCGGCGGCACTATCTAAAACATATGCATCGGTCTTTTCCAAGATCTCGCGATGCTGATGCCCTTTGCAAATTAAGGCGCAGGGGCTGCCCACATACCGCGCCATATCGGCATCGGTGGTCAGATCGCCGACGATCAATACCTGCTGCGGCGCAATGCCATGCTCTTCCAAATACTTGGATACCGCCGCTTCTTTGCCGCCCAGCGAACGATCCTGCCGCCCAACGATCCCCTCAAAATAATCGGCGATCCCCCGCTCCTTTGCCTGCGCGGTCAGCAGATCATGGTGCAGCGAGGAAAAGAGCAACTGCCGATACCCTGCCTTTTGGAATTGCTCCAAGGCGGCAAGCACTTCGGGGAAGACCGGACGGGGAAAGTTCTTACATTCCTGCTGAAATTCCTCCGAGACCACTTCGATCCGCTCTTTTTCCATATCGAAGCCGACGCTTGCATAAAAGGCTTCCAGCGGCATAATCAAATTTAAGGTATACCATTCATTTGTAATCAACGGCAAATCACGCTTTCGGAGCATCGCATTGACGGCGCCGACCGAGGCACCCACGTCGTCCATCACCGTTCCGTTGAAATCCCAAAGGATCGTATTGATCATTGCGTTCCTCCCAAGTGTAAAAAAACCGAAAGGCATCGCCTTTCGGTTTTCTCAAATTACTTATCCAGATTATATCTCTTCTTAAATCTGTCTACACGACCGCCGGTATCGACCAGCTTTTGCTTACCAGTAAAGAAAGGATGGCACTTGGAGCAGATTTCAACACGGATCTCGCTCTGGGTGGAGCGGGTCTCGAATGTATTACCGCAGGCGCACTTTACTACAGCTTTATCGTAATTGGGATGGATCCCTTCCTTCATGAATATCACCTCTTTTTCGATTTCATACTTCGTTACTTTAGAATATTATCATACTTCGATTGTAAAATCAAGCATTTTTTTTAAAAACTATAATTTTATTCCTGAATCTCCGGCATCTCGATGATTTCCTGGTATCGCTCTTCTTCGGGGACCGATGCATCAAATGCATAAACGGTGGCAAAGGCTTTCGTCTCTTCCCCGCGGGCAACGCCGCTGAATTCCACATCCCGATCGAGGCGAATGATACCCATCGAGCCTTTGCCCAAAGCAACATCATAAACATCGTCGGCAATCTTTTTAGGAGCCAAAAGCTGTTTTTCCTCCGGCCCGAACTGCCCCTCCGAATTATCGCCCCAGACATAAAGTTCGCCTTGGTCGGTCAGCGCCGCGCAGGAATTTTCGCCGACCGCGATCTTCATCACCCCGTCCAGCACCTTTTTGAAGATGGCGTAATCGCGGGCATCGCCGGTGCCGAGCTGACCCAGATCGTTTCTTCCGGCGGTATGCACCTCGCCGTTTTTGGTCAGGATCACGCTGAAATATCGCCCCGCTTGCGCCTGCTTGATGCCGTTCATCAATTTGATGGGAACACTGCTGGGCGCGGTGGTACGGTTGCCCATCTCGGAATAGCTGTTATCGCCGAAGCCATATAGTTTTCCGTATACATCCACCGCCAAAGTATGAGTATCGCTGACCGAAACCGAACCGACATTTTCCAAAACCTTTGTACTTTCGGTGCGGTTGCGCTCTGTTCCGTCGCCCAGCCGCCCGAAGGCATTATAGCCGGCAGAATACAGATCTCCATCGGAGATATACATCAGGTTATTCCCCGTCGCCGCCAAGAAACTGCATTTTTTGGCATAGCGTTCGGAGGAAAAATAGGTGGGGTCATTTTCGTAGGTCAGATATTCAAACGCACCGTTCAAGGTGAGATTGCCTTTGGCATCCAGCGTTGCCACCAGATTTTCATCACCGCAGACCACTTGTACCTTACGGCAGCAAAGACCGTCTTTATAAACGATCTTCTCCTCCTCTTTAAAGGAAAGATGGCCGTAGGCGTTGCCCTTCCCTGTCAGCACATAATAGTCGTCACCCACCGCAAAAAGGCGGGCGGGAAGGTCTTTGGTATTTTTCGATTGTTCATAAATATCTTCGGGGGATTCCTCGCTGATAAACTGCTTAAGCTCTGCCGATTTTTTCGGAACCAGCGATAATGCCAACCCTGCGAGCAGAAAGACCGCGCCCGCCACCGCATAAAGACGGATCCGTGCGGCGATTTCTTTACGCACTTTTTTGCTGATCTTTTTGCTCTTGCCTCGAAGGGCATTTACTAAAAACAGCAAACCAAACAGACCCGCAAAGATAAAACTGACATAACTGATTATTTTTATCATATTACTTGGCCTCCTTGATCTGCGCTACCGCTTCAAAACCTTCGCCCGACAAGGCGCCTAATTGCTCGTAGCGCCGATCTCCTGCGCCCAAAAGTTTGCCACCCTGCGTTATAAGCAACACACAACGGTCGCCTGCGGAAAATTCTGCTACAGTCTTATGGATCATCTTCGGCTCTTTTTGCTTGATAGCACCGTCGCCCAGCTGGTGACAGTAATTATCGCCCCAGCCATACAGTTCTTCGCCGATCAAAACATAGGACGAATGGGCACCTGCACCAATGGCGGAAGGGGCCTTTTCCAGCTCCACAGGGCCAAATTCAGATTGTTTTTGAAGGTCGGGTTTCTCTTCTTCTTGAACGGTCTGGATCGCCTTTTGCTCCTCTTCCCATTCCTCCAGAGTCTGGCGGCCCAACTGACCGTAGGCCTTACTGCCGGCGGTATGGACCGAGCCATCATTTTTCAATAGAATTGTAAAATCATCCCCTGCGGCAAAATCCTTACAATCCGATGCGATCTGAACCGCCACACCATAGGTCTTTTGATTATCAAGACCAAACTGACCGTAGGCGTTATTGCCCACAGCGTAAACAGTGCCGCCCTCTACCATATAATATAAGGAACGGTTGGTGGCAACCACCTTGACGGCATTTTCCGCCAAGCGGTGCTCTGTGTGATCAATTTTGTTTTGGTCACTGCCCAACTGCTGATAGGTATTGACCCCATATACATAAAGGTTGCCGCTTTCTTTGATATAGGCACCGACCGTGCCCGATATTGCGGCCGCCTTGACCTGCGTATCAATTTGAACAAACTCTGTTACAACCGGTTCTTTTGAGGTGGGGATCAACGCGTTTTCATTGTTTCCTACACCGTATAAAATGCCCTCTTTTGTCAACACATAAACGGTTTCGCCGGTGGAATATACCTTGGAGACATTTTTATAAAGAAGCCCGCTTTCATCCAAAGGTTTCAGCCCTATTTTTCCCCAGCCGTAAAGATCCCCTTGCTCGGTGACAGCGAATTGCTGATCTTTTCCGCAAAAGACATCGGCCACAGCGCCGTAGACGGCCGAAGGATTCAGCACCTCTGTATCCTCTTCCACCACCAATTCCTTTGCGTGGCGATGATTTTCCACCGCGGTGATGATGGTATTGCCCAGCAGAGCACCGCCGGCAACAACAAACACACCGACGATCACGATCCAGACAGCGATGGGAGAAACTCGCGTCCATTTTTTAAAGACGGACCGAATAGGATTGGTCTCTCCTTTTATTCCTTTGACATTGGGCATAAAGCAGACGACAACCACACCGAGCAGGCCAAACACCACACCCAGCCAGCCCCAAGCGCGTTTACGCCCTTTCACAGCGGCAATGCGCACCGCCAGAAAAGCGCAGCTGATGGTATAAAAATAAAACAGTATTGCGCCGACAATTAAGCCAATCTCCATTACATTTGCTCCTTTCGAAAGGTAGCGGCACGGATCTTTTGAATCATCCATCGCGCTGCCAAAGCGCAAGCGATTCCCAAAACCACACCAAACAATACATCGGTAAGATAATGGACAAAGAAATACATTCTGGAAAAGCCGACCAAGGCGGCCATCGCCAATGCGACAATGCCCCACTTTTTATGATAGAGGAACACCGAAGTTGCCGCCGCAAAGGAGGAGGTGGTATGCCCCGAGGGACAGGAAAAACCGTGGGGTGCGGGAATCAACAATGCCATTTCCTCCGCCACAAAGGGGCGGGGGCGGCAGATCAAGTTTTTAATCCCAAACTCGCCCAACAGCAGACCTAAAATCAATGCCACACCCACCGACAGACCGATCCAGCGGGTCTTTTTGGAAATCAAAAGCCCCAACGCCAAAAGGATCCAGCCTGCGCCGTATTCTCCAAAAAAGGTGATGCACCGCATCAACGGCGTCAGCCAATCGGCCACGATATTTTCTTGGATCCAATGAAGAATTGCCATATCCATAATTTATATTTCTTTTGCCTTTCTCAATTCACAATTTATTCGGCGCTTTCCACCGGGAAGCAGATGGTGACAACGGTACCCACATTGAGGGTACTTTCAATCTCCAGCGATCCGCCGTGCAGACGCATAATCTCATCCGATACCCCCAGCCCGATCCCGCTGCCGCGTTTCTGGGAAGAGCCTTTGTAGAACATATCTTTGATATGGGGAAGGTCTTCTTCGCTGATGCCTTCGCCATAATCCTGAACGATAAATACCGCGCACTCCTCCTGCAAGCGGGCGGCGATTTCGATCCGCCCTTGGGGATGAGAATGCTTGATCGCGTTATCAATAACATTGAAGAAGACCTGCTTGACCCGATCCTTATCCACCAGAGCGGGAATCGCATCCTCTTCGGGGACATATTCGATGGTGATCTGCTCGCTTTTGGCGCGCTCACTCATCATAAATACGGTCTCTTCAAACTCTGCCAGCAGATCGGTCTGCTCCACCGAAAGTTTCATACTGCCGTTCTGAAGGCGGGACATATCCAAAAGTTCTTCCACCATTTTGGAAAGCCGCTCGGTCTCGCTATAGATGATCTCCACACCGCGACGCGTGGTGGAATCCATCGATTCGTCGGCGGCAAGCATGGTCTCGGTCCAACCGCGGATGGCGGTCAACGGAGTACGCAGTTCATGGGAGATGGAAGAAATAAACTCATTCTTCAACCGCTCGGTCTGAGAAAGTTCCTCTGCCATCACATTGATGGAATGACCCAACTGCGCGATCTCATCGCTCTTTTTCAGTTCCTTCACCCGCGCAGTCATATCACCTTTGGCGATCTCCATGGCAGTCTCATTGATATCGCTGACCGGCATAATAATGGATTTAATGAAATAGGTGCCGGTAAAGGCAGTCAACAAAATAATACAAGCGCCGATGGCAATAATAATCAAATTCACCGTTGCCAAGGTGCGGTCCACCTGACGCAGAGAGGACATCATCCGAACGGTACCCACCAACACCCCATCATCGGTATACAGAGGCAGCGACACGCTGACCACCCGCTCATCCGAGGGAGCATTATACCCGATCCAGCTGGCAACCTTTCCCTCCTGCGCCTGAACAAGGTCGGGGGTCTCGTTGAGTTCTTCGATCGCAAATCCCGTGGACGAATAAACAGCATTTCCGTTGATGGAGATCACCTGCATCTCCATAGTGCTCTTATCTTCAAAGTCCTCAACCATTGCCATAAAGCCGGCAGAGATACTATGGTACTGCGGATAGATATGGTCCTCAAAATAACGGGTCATATACTCGCCGCTGTTCTTCAGGGTGCTGGTACATTCCGAATAGTAAAAACTCTTGATCATTATACTCAGCACCGAAAAGGTCAACACGACGACAACCAAGATCACGCCGAAGATATTAAAAAGCCAGCGGCGGGTAATACCGGTAAACACCCGCTTTTGCGCTAATTCGATCCAGCGACGGATCTCCCGATAGGCGGTCATCGACCAATTCTTCAATTTTTCAAAAAATTCCTGCTTATTCATTGCCCCAGCGATACCCATAGCCCCAAACGGTCTGGATATAGACCGGTTTCGAGGGGTCATCTTCGATCTTCAGCCGCAGGCGGCGGATATTCACGTCCACGATCTTATGGCGGTCGCCTGTGAACTGATCGCCCCAAACGGTATGGAAGATCTCTTCGCGGGAAAAGGCCTTGCCGGTATTCTCCAGAAAATGCTTCATCAGTTGAAATTCTACCTGCGTGACTTCGATTCGCTTTTCACCTTTGGTGAGTTTGCGGCTTTTGACATTGAGAACAAAGGGAGCCGATTTAAGCTCATCGCTGCTTTCCACAACGATCCCTTTCATCATCTGGACGCGGCGATAGAGGCTATCCACCCGAACGATCAACTCCAGCGGAGAGAAAGGCTTTGCCACATAATCATCGGCGCCGTTCATCAGCCCCGCTACCTTATCGTTTTCCTGCGCCTTGGCAGTCAGCATAATAATACCGATCTTTTGATTGGAGGCGCGGATGGTCTTGCAGACCTCCAGCCCATCAATCCCCGGCAGCATTACATCCAATACCGCGATATCAATATCGGGATGCTTATCAAATAATTCCAAGGCTTCTTCGCCACTGGCCGCCTCGATGGTCTCATAGCCGGCGCGCTTCATATTTAAAACGACAAATGCGCGGATCGCTTCTTCGTCTTCTAAAATCAATACTTTTTTCATTCTTCATTCACCTCAAATAACATTAAAAAGACTGTAGACATCCGTATAGTCGATCTTCATTGCGTTTTCTTCTTCGCAAAAAACGGTATAGACATGGTCACTATCTTCATAAAGTTTTCGCCAGCCTGCGTCTCCCAGCTCTTCATTATATTCTGAAAGGGCATACACACGAATGACAAACAGTTGCTCGCCCTTCATCGTCTTAAATGCAAAGGCACGGTCGGAATCCGCTTGACGCTCCACGGTTACCCTCCCATACCACTCTTTGGGGAAGGAAACAATAAACTTCTCTGTGACCTCCACAAACGAACGGATCTTGGATGTCAGCTTGGTTCCGTCAAACTGATTCCAATGAATTAAATAGAGGTTTTCCTGCACACCGTTACGCAAATAAGACGGCAGCGCTTCTTCCGACGGAACTTCGGGGATACCGTCGTTATCCATATCGCGGCAGGGTACTGCGGTATACCGCAGGGTGGCTGCATTGAATTGATTTAAAAGTTCGTTGGTCAAGCGATTTTGATCGTTGACGACCAACACTTCGGTAATGGCTTGCCCGCTTTCAAGGGATTCATCCACATAAACGGCCGGATTTCCTTGGGTCGTTTTGGCAGAAATGAAGTTCAAAAAGTCGGTAGAGCGATCGTTCATAGGCACTGTATTGATAATGCCGAAAGTCTTTCCTATCTGCCCTACCAAGGTGGCTGTTACTGTTTTGGTGGCGGTATTTCGGTTAAGGACCAGCAAACGTGCAGGCGGACCCTCCATCAGCGTAAAGCTGGAATAAAGCCCTGTATGATGGCTGATCGCTTTTCCTTTATCGATGGAGAAAATCTCATAACTACCGTCTGCATCGGAAAGATACTGCCAACCGACAATGATTTCATAAACTCCATCGCCGTTCAGATCGCCGAATTCCACCTTACCGACCGATGCAGCCGCGCTGACCCCTTTGGCCAACCTTGTCCAGCTTCCGTCTGCATTATTTTCCATCACTAAAAAGCCCAGCTTTCCGCCGGTAGGACGATAGAAGCAGATGGCTTCGGTTTTATCATCGCCGTTGAGATCCATAGAGATGATCCCTGTCCGATAAGAGCCCTCCTGAGGATAGACCAGCTCATAGCCTTCGCCGATGGCGGCTTTCATTGCCTTGGTCAACGCTTCTCTTCTGGAACTCAATGTCGGCGGCATGAGCATCAATCCGGTTTCCCCGCCGGGCAGGGAGCAGCCCGAAAGCAACAGCACTAAAATCAATATGAAGGATACTATTTTTACTCTCTTCATAGATAACCTCTTAAAATCATATTTTACTAACTATCTATTATATATTAACAACAATCAAATTGCAAGGCAATTTCCAAAAAAGCCCCGCCCTTTGCAGGGATTAAATTCGGTAATTCTGTATATTAATAAAAAAATGCTTTACTTTTTGAAAAAGGTGTTGTATAATAGTTTGGCTGTCAGTATGACCGAGCTTGGTTACGCGCCTTTCACCGAGGCGGCAACTCAGCTTTGGCCGGACAAATCTGAAAGAAAGGTGAATAGAGAAATGCTGAAAAAGGACATTAAGAATTCTGTGATCGATGCAAATAAGTTGCACGAGAAGGACACCGGTTCTCCCGAAGTCCAGATCGCGATCCTGACTGCTCGCATCAATGAGCTGACCGAGCATCTGAAGAAGAACCCCAATGATCATCACTCCCGTCGCGGTTTGTTGAAGATGGTTGGTAACAGAAGAAATCTTCTGAACTACCTGACCAAAGTCGACATTAATCGCTACCGTGCGATCATCGAAAAGCTCAACATCAGAAAGTAATTGCAAAAGCGGGCGGAAAAAGGAAGTTTACTCTTCCTTTTCCGCCTCTTTCCCATTTTGAGAGCGGAACATTTAGCAGTTAATCCAGCCGCTTTGCCGATAAAGGCGTTTGGATTAAGTGCTAAAAATCCTTCTTGAAATGGGAAATCGAAATTTAAAAGAAGGAGAAAAAACTATGTACGAAAACCACAAGATTTTTACTACCGAGTTTGCCGGCAGAACCTTAACCGTTCAGACCGGTAAATTTGCTCAGCTGGCCAACGGCAGCGCACTGGTGCGCTACGGTGATAC
>JAZSBU010000120.1:0-8740 GCA_045602565.1 Eubacteriales bacterium
GCATAAATGCAAAAAAGTTCAAGCCTGCAGGATCCCAGCCAAAATAAAACCACCACCCGATCGGGTGGTGGTTTTATTTTGGCTGGGATCCTGCAGGCTTGAACTTTTTTGCATTTATGCAAAAAAGTTCGTCGAAGCAGCCCCAAAGCCGCGATAGGCTTTGGGGACTGTGAAGTCGGGAGCACGAAGGTTTTGGCGTTGCTGTTCGGAACAGCCGCCAAAAACCGAGAGCGCACCGTGACCTGTGTGCTTCCAAACTCATTTGCAGTAAAAACTCATACAAGTGCCCAATTGCGCCGCGCTCCGCGCGGCTCTAATTTTTGAAACAATAAAAGCCACTAAATCTTTTTTGATTTAGTGGCTTTTATTTTCATCTCATCTCATCCAACGTCAGTTCAAAAGCAGGAATAAATTCTTCCATAAAGATCTTCACTTCATCCAAGGGCATCTTGGCAAGGATTTCCCGCAGCGATTTTTCCGCCGACTGAAATTCCATATTTCCCGCTTTGCGCTCTTCAATACATTTGATCAACGCCGATAATTTATCTGCCGCCTTGATCAACGGGCGCAGCCCCTCATCCTCTTCCCGCAAAAGCGGTGCATAAGTCGGCTTCAAATCTTCGGGGAGCATCGTAAGCAACTGCTCGTTTGCCGCCGCTTCCACCCCTTTGAATGCCGATTCGATGGTCGGATTTTGATATTTCACAGGGGTAGGCATATCGCCGGTCAAAATTTCATGGGCGTCATGGAACATTCCCAAAACTGCGGCACGATCCACATTATAGGCTTTGCCGCAACGCTCATTACCGATGGCAGCGAGGGCGTGCGCCAAAACAGCGGTTTCCAAGGTATGCTCGGTCAGCGTTTCGGCGCGGGAATTACGCATCAATGCCCAGCGATCAATATATTTCATTCGAAACAGCATCGAAAAGAAATTCTTACTCATTTTCCTGCTCCTGTCTTTCAATGAAGGCTTCCCCCTCCCCTAAAACAAAGGGCCGGTCGATGGTAACTTTTTTTACATTCTCCATCGAAGGGACGCGGTACATAATATCCATCATTGTATTTTCAATAATTGCACGCAGCCCGCGCGCACCGGTCTTTTGCTTTATGGTCTTTTCGGCGATCGCTTTCAAAGCATCGTCGGTAAATTCCAACTCCACATGGTCCAGCGCAAAGAGTTTTTTATACTGCTTGACGATGGCATTTTTCGGCTCGCTTAAAATCTTAAGCATTGCCTCTTCATCCAGCTCATCCAAGGTGACCAGCACCGGCAAGCGGCCCACCAATTCGGGAATGACACCGAATTTGGCGATATCGTGGCTTTCCAGCCGTTGATAGATCTCGCTGAGGGAAGGCCCTTCCTTGCTTTGGATCTGCGCGCCAAAGCCGACCGCCGATTTACCGATCCGCTTTTTGACCACGCTTTGAATTCCATCAAAGGAACCGCCGCAGATAAAGAGAATATTGGAGGTATCGATCTGGATAAATTCTTGGTTTGGATGCTTTCTGCCGCCTTGGGGCGGAACATTGGCGACCGTTCCCTCCACAATTTTCAGCAGGGCTTGCTGCACCCCTTCGCCGCTGACATCGCGGGTGATAGAAACATTTTCACTCTTACGGGCGATCTTATCGATCTCATCCACATAGATGATGCCCTTTTGGGCGCGATCCACATCAAAATCCGCCGCCTGCAACAACTTGAGCAAGATATTCTCCACATCTTCGCCCACATAGCCCGCCTCCGTCAGGGTGGTGGCATCGGCGATGGCAAAGGGAACGTTCAAGATCTTTGCCAAGGTTTTGGCAAGATAGGTCTTTCCGCTGCCGGTGGGACCGACCAAAAGAATATTGCTCTTTTGGAGTTCTACACCGTCTTCATCGGCAGCCTCGTTCAGAATCCGCTTATAATGGTTATACACCGCGACGGATAGGGCGATCTTCGCCCGCTCCTGACCGATGACATATTCATCCAAAAACCGCTTGATCTCCTGCGGTTTATGGACATGGATCTGCTGATCTTCTTTTTTCTTATTCTTGCCCTTATGATATTCGGGATGGCTATGGGGATGATACCCATTTTCCACCAAAATGGTCATACAAAGCTCTACGCAATCGGTACAGATCATTGCATCCAACCCTTCGATCAGATGGGCTTCTTTGGCAGACCGCCCGCAAAAAGAGCAACTGTTTTTCTTTTGATCAGGCATTCTTTGATTTCTCCTTAAGAAAAGAGAAAGGAATCCATCGATGATTCCTTTCTCTTGATTACTTTATCGATGGGCGATGACCTCATCCACCAAACCATAGGCTTTCGCTTCTTCCGCGGTCAGGAAATTATCGCGGTCGGTATCCCGAACGATCTCCTCCAGGCTTTTTCCGGTGAAATCCGCCAACATCTTATTGAGTTTATCCTTGGTTTTCTTCAGGTTCCGATTGCGGATCTCCACATCGGTGGCGCTGCCTGCGATGCCGCCCAACCGTTGATGGATCATCACTTCGCTGTTGGGCAGGCAATAGCGCTTACCCTTCGCGCCTGCGGCGAGCAAAAATGCGCCCATACTGGCCGCCATTCCGATACAGATGGTGGATACATCGCATTTGATATACTGCATCGTACCAAAAATGGCCAAACCTGCGGTCACCGAGCCGCCGGGGGAATTGATATAGAAACTGATATCCTTATCGGGATCCTGGCTTTCCAGGTAGAGCAGTTGAGCAATGACCAGACTTGCGGTGGTATCGTTGACCTCTTCCGCCAAAATGATGATGCGATCATTCAAAAGGCGGGAATAAATATCATAGGAACGCTCACCGTGGCCGGTTTGCTCCACTACCATTGGCACTAAACTCATAAATAAACTCCTTTAATTAAGGAAGATTACTCTTTGGTCTCTTCCTTCTTCGCGGTTGTTTTCTTTGCGGCGGGCTTTTTCGCTGCCGGTTTCTTTTCGCCTTCGCTCTTTGCGGCGGGCTTTTTGGTTGCGGTCTTCTTGGCGGTTGCCTTCTCTTCGGTAACCTCCGCATTGTTGCGGATCAGCTCAACTGCCTTGGAAACAGCGCAATCCATGGTGATGTCTTCCTTGGGCAGGTACATCTTGACCTGGTCTGCGGGCATACCGTAGGCAGCAGCGATATCGCTGTATTCCTTTTCGATATCGTCTTCGGAAACAACGATACCGGCCAGCTCAACGACCTTTTCCAGAGCCAAGCGAACCTTGGTCTGCTTTGCAGCATCTTCTTCAAAGCCCTTGCGGAAAGCGGCTTCGTCCATACCGGTGTACTGCAGGTACATCTGCAGATTCAAACCGGAACCGGCGAGGCGTTGCTCAAATTCAGCAACTCTATTGTCGACCGCGGACTGCACCATGGCATCGGGAACGGCAACTTCGGTCTGTTCCAGAAGAGCATCGATCAGAGCGTTATCAAGTTCGTTTGCGGATTGAGCATCCTTGCGCTCCTTGATCTTCTTTTTGATATCCTTTTTCAGTTCAGCCAGAGTATCGAACTCGCTGACATCCTTGGCAAACTCATCGTCCAGCTCGGGGACTTCGGTTTCCTTAACTTCGTTGATATGGCAAGCAAAGATGGCTGCCTTACCTTTCAGTTCTTCTGCATGGTACTCTTCGGGGAAGGTTACTTCAACCTTGACATCCTCGCCTGCTTTTTTGCCGACCAACTGGGGCTCAAAACCGGGAATGAAGCTATTGGAGCCGAGAACCAGATCATAGTTCTCACCCTTGCCGCCATCAAAATGAACACCATCCACAGAACCGTCGAAATTGATATTTACAGTATCACCGTCCTTAGATTCACGCTCGACAACGATGGTGCGCTCGTTCTGCTTCTGCAGGCGCTCCAACTCTGCCTTCACTTCGGACTCGGTTACAGTATAGACGGTTTTTGTGGCTTTTAAACCTTTATATTCCTTAACAGTCACTTCGGGTTTCACGGTAACAACCGCTTTGAAGCTGAAGCCCTCGGCATCCACCTCGGTAATTTCGATCTCGGGGCGGGCAACGACCTTCAGGTCGGCTTCCTTCACCGCTGCGTCATAAGCATCGGGATACAGCGCATTGACAGCATCTTCAAAGAAAACGCCTTCGCCATACATACGCTCAACCACCTTACGGGGAGCCTTGCCCTTTCTGAAACCGGGGACGGTGATCTTGGCGATATTCTTTTTGAACGCGGCATCGACTGCGTTCTTAAATTCTTCGCCCTTTACCTCGATGGTAAGTTCAACCAGACTGTTTTCCAGTTTTTTAACTTCTTTTACTTGCATCCTATTAGTACCTCCATATTTTACCTAATAACTCTATTATTTTATAATCAATACCAAAAAAAGTCAACACTTACGCCCAAATTGAGAGAGAACTTTCGCCCAAATTTCATTGATTTTTTGGCGAATTTGCTGCATTTTACTAATTTTCGACGGTTTTTGCGGAATTCTCAGCGGTTTAAAGCCCAAAGCATCCGCTGAAATCAAGGTATATTCAATGCCGTTTTTGATAAACGGTTTGGTGCGGATCGCTTTGCCGCCATGGAGGTGGCCGTAATAGACCCGACGTACACCAAATTTCTTCAAAATCGGTAAAAAGGGATCGTGGGCATCGCTGACGGGCGGATGATGGAAGAAGACGATCTTCTCCCCCGCTCCCTGCGCCGATTCCAGCGAATGTTCCAGCCGCTGCATCTCCCGCGGGAGCATTTTTTTCGCCTGCTCATCAAAGCAATCCACATCCCAGCCCCGCGTTCCGCAGAGCGTTACTCCGTCGATTTCATAAGAATTATTGAAAAGGATGAAAAAATCATCCCATTTTCGCTCTTCAAAAAAGCGGTTCATTTTGGCGCTCGTTTCCCACCAATAATCGTGGTTTCCTTTTAGGAGGATCTTTTTGCCGGGCAGATCGTGGAAAAAACGAAGATCTGCTTCCGCATCCTTTAAAGACATTGCCCAGCTGATATCCCCCGCCAAAACAACGGTATCTTCCGGCTGCACCGCAGAAAGCCACGCGGTTTTGATTTTTTGGGTATGGTCTGCCCAGCGATTTCCAAAAATATCCATTGGTTTTTCGCCGGAGAGCGAAAGGTGCGGATCACCCAACACAAAGATGGCCAAAATGCTCACCTCCTTTTTTGAATATTCTTTCTTTTTTCTGCTCATACTAACTCTCGGAAAGGAGAGTTTGAAAACAATGAACAATAATCCTGTAAACTTAGGCGTTGACTGCAAGGTAGAGAACTGCCATTATCACACCAAGGGTAATAAGTGCACCGCCGAAAAGATCGAAGTTTGCAACTGTGTCGGTTGCACCAGCAGTGCAGATACCTTCTGCAAAACCTATAAGGAAAAATAAATCCTTCCCTAAAAACGCCGACAAATGTCGGCGTTTTACTTATAATACACGATCCAAATAGTTTTTCATATTGCCATAGAGGATTTTTTGAGCAAGCTCTGCGCCGAATTCCTTTTCCAAGGCTTCTCCCAAGGCAGGAATCGCATAAAGATCGGGTAGATCTTCGGGTACGCGAGACATCCCATCAAAATCCCCGCCAATGGCGGCAATGGCGTCCCCGCCGAGCTGCAAAATATGGCGAAAATGGTCAAGAAGATGCGAAATTTTCGCATCTTCGGGATAAGAGAGAAAATGATGGCAGAAATTGACGCCCATCAGCCCCTTACGTCGGATCAGCTCTTTGATCTGTTCATCGGTCAGATTGCGGGGATGGGCTTTGAGTGCATAGCAATTTGAATGAGTCGCGACCACGTGGTCGGGCAGCAGTTCCAGCATCTGATCGGCGGAACGATGGTTGAGATGGGAGATATCCACCGTCAAGCCGACATCCCGCAGCAACAATGCCACTTTTTTGCCAAGTTCGCTCATTCCAAACTCCGCTTTGGTGCCGCCCGCCAAATGGTTTCCGTCGTTATAGCAAAGGGAGATAAACACCACTCCCCACTCTTTTAATTTTTGGGCGGTCCGCTCATTTTTCAGCATATCTTCGCCGAAAAATCCGCCGCCCTCCACGCCATAAATATAAGGCGTTTTCCCTGCGGCAAAGGTTGCATCGATCTCCTTGCCGCTATGGCAAAGGTGCATATCGGGATAGCGGCGCAAGACCTCTTCCCCATATGTATGGACCGCGCGAAAATATGCATAAGGCTCCTCGGTTCCGTCCGGAATATAGATGGCATAGGTCTGCAAATGTTTAAACGGCGGGTTGCGTTTGACTTCCAGCGTCGGATCCTCCGGATCGCTTTGGTGGCGATAGCATTTCCAAAGGGTATCGCAATGTAGGTCACCGTAAAATACCATAATTCGAGTCTCCTAAATCATTATAGCATTCTCGATATGCTCAATTTCCGCCTTCCCTGCCGAAACGGTGATGGCAAGAACATCAAACCGCAGCGGGCAATCATCGATTCCCTTGGCCTGCAGCCAAATTTGCGCGGTTTTGATCATCTTCTGCTGCTTGAAATAGTCCACGCTCTCTTGGGGTGCAGCCAGCATCCCTTCGCTGCGGGTCTTGACTTCGCAAAAGACGATGGTATCTTTCTTTTGGGCAATAATATCGATCTCGCCGAAGCGGCATTGATAATTGGCATCGAGAAGTTTGAAGCCTTTTTTACGCAGATAGCGTTTGGCGGCCTCTTCCCCTTTTAAGCCTAAGCCGTAGACCTTCATTTTATTCCCCCAATATTTTCTTTAAAAAGGTTTTGCGGTGGATCGGTGCGGGACCGAATTGCAAAATCGCCTCCCGATGCACCTTGGTGCAGTAGCCCTTATGGGCGCCGATTTTATATTCGGGATACTCCCGATCCATCTCTTCGCAAAGGCGGTCTCTGGAGACCTTGGCCAGAATGGATGCCGCCGCGATCGAAGGCGATAACGCATCGCCGCCGATAACCGTTTTGGTAGGGATGGGGAAATCACGGGCGATATTGCCATCCACCAACGCAAAATCCGCCTTCATCGGCAGATCGGCAATAGCACGGCGCATCGCCAACATCGCCGCATTTAAAATATTGATCTCGTCGATCTCTTCCACACTGCCCCAGCCGATGGCATAAGCCAGCGCGTTTTCGATGATGACATCAAAAAGCTGCTCCCGCTTTTTAGGGGAGAGTTTTTTAGAATCGTTGAGCGCGGGATGGTTCCAATCGGGCGGTAAGATCACCGCCGCCGCGCAGACCGGCCCGCATAGGCAGCCTCTGCCCGCTTCATCCACACCGCAGATATTTTGATAACCTGCCTTGCGGCATTCTTCTTCATAGCGATAATCAAGCATGGGGCGGTTCCTCCAGCGAGATTCTGCCGATCTTGCCGCCGCGGAATTCATCCAAAAGAACCGCAGCGCAGCGGGTATAATCAAAATCATTGCCACGGAGCAAAAATCCGCGTTTGCGGCAGATCTCTTCATAGATCTCCAGCGGCTCCATATCATCGATGCAGGGCAGTTTATACCGCGCTTCCAATTCTCGCGGATAGGTCTTCTGCAGGATCTCGATCAGCTCCATTGCCAAGCCTTCCCGATCGACGACATCGTCCTTCACCGCACCGGTCAATGCCAGATGGATGCCCTGCTGCATATCCTCAAATTTATTCCATAAAATACCCGGTGTATCCAAAAGTTCCACATCGCTTTGCAGGGTGACCCATTGCCCGCCGCGGGTGACCCCCGGGCGATCCTGCGCCTCGGTGGCGCGACGCTTGCAAAGGGCGTTGATCAGCGTACTTTTGCCGGAATTGGGCACCCCGCACATCATCAGGCGGATGGTTTTGGTCATCCCCTTGGCTTTGGCGCGCGCCAAAGGCTCGGCAAGCAGTTCCCGCACCTTGGGCAAAATATCCGATACCCCCTGCCCGGTGGTACTGTTCAAAAACAATACAGGGACACCGATAGATTTAAAATACGCGTCCCATTTCTGATTGATTCTTTCATCGGCAAGGTCCTTTTTGGTCAGAACCGTCAGCCGTTTTTTATTGGCAAGCAGCCGATCAAAATCGGGATTGCGGCTGCTTTGCACCACCCGCGCATCCGCTACTTCGATCACCAGATCTACCATACCGATGTTCTTTTCGATATAGCGTTTGGTTTTGGTCATATGACCGGGATACCATTGAATTTGAAGATTTCCCATTATTTCACAACTCCTGTATTGGGCCAGACACGCAGCAGCATTTTACCCAGCAAGTATTTCTCTTCGATTGCACCGAGCTGGCGGCTATCGGTACTATTGTCGCGGTTATCCCCCAGCACAAAGACCTCCCCTTCCTGCACGGTATAGGGCAAGTTCAAACCGGAAGGATGGGTGCAACCTGCGCTATGATCAAAATCAAGGCAATGGTCGCGATTGGGATCGATATAAGGCTCATCCAACACTTCGCCGTCAACAGTTACTTTATAATCACTCGTGATATCCACTGTCTGCCCTGCCACCGCAATAACGCGCTTGACCAGCACCTTCTGCTGATGGTTTTCCGCCACAAAGCAGACAATGTCGCCTTGCTTAGGGGTATAGAACAGTTGGGAGACCAACAATCGATCGCCGTGGGTCAGAGTGGAGTTCATCGAAGGTCCGTCGACAATATAAATGCGGCAGACCAAAGTGAAGATGATCATCACCGCCACCAGCGCGATCACCACCGATTCCAAAATATCCATAATATCTCGATTGAATTTTTTCATTGGAGTTCTTCCTTTAAAATAGATTTCAAATTATTATACTATATTT
>JAZSBU010000121.1:0-5256 GCA_045602565.1 Eubacteriales bacterium
CGGCTCTATATGGGGTATCTGGATGGGGTCGCCATCGCAGGCACTCTTGCCATCGGGTATGGGGACAAGGTCTGGTATCTCTACGGTGCCTCCTCCAACGAACACCGCAACTATATGCCCAACTATCTGCTCCAATGGGAGATGATTAAGTGGGCGATCGAGCGGGGCGCGCGGGTCTATGATTTCCGCGGCGTTTCGGGCGACCTTTCGGAGGACAACCCTCTTTATGGTCTCTACCGCTTTAAGAAAGGCTTCAACGGCGAGTTCACCGAGTTCATCGGCGAGATGGATCTGGTCTATAATAAGGCGATGCTGGCGTGGTCCAAATGGGGTAGCAAGGTCTATCGCAAGATCAATGGAATTTTATTTAAATTAAAGCATAGATAAGGAAGAATTTGAATGGCTCAACTGATCGTTCAAAAACAAGATATTATCGATAATTATCGGCTGTTGCAGAAGCATTGCGGTGTGCCGGTGATTCCGGTGCTGAAAGCCAACGGCTATGGCTTGGGCGCTCAAGGGCTTTTTGAGATTCTCAAGGGAGAAGGCTGCTCTTTAGTAGCGGTCAGCCGCTTGGAAGAAGCCCTGTCCTTGAGCGGGCAGGGGGTGGAGATCTTGCTTCTTTCCTGCGTGGGCGAAAATGCGATCCCCGCGATTTTGGAACAGGGGCTGACCTGTACCGTTGGGGATCTTGCCTTCGCGCAAGAACTTTCGGTGCAGGCGATCGCCCAAGGCAAAAAGGCCAAGGTGCATATTAAGATTGATACCGGAATGGGTCGGTTCGGCTTTTTGCCTGCCGAAATCGATGCCGTCGCCGCCGTCTTTGCCCAAAAGGGCTTGGAGATCTGCGGTATCTTCAGCCATCTGAGCAGTGCTTTTTTGGCGGATGGGTCTGCCCAAAAGCAAAAGGCATTGTTTGATGGGGTCTGCGAAGAGTTGACCAACCGTGGCCTGCAGGTCCCGATGCGGCATATCGCCAATTCCACCGCCGCAGTCCAGGGCGGCTTTGCCTTGGATGCGGTGCGGATCGGCTCGGCGTTGATCGGGCGGCTGCCCATCGCAACCACCCTGCCTTTAAAGCAAGCCGAGCGGCTGGAGGCGGAGGTCCTTTCGGTGCGTACGTTGCCTGCGGGGAGCAATATCGGCTACGGCTCGGTATATAAATTAAAGAAAGAAACCACCGTCGCGGTGGTGGGTCTCGGCTCTGCCGACGGGCTTTACCAAAGCGAGCGTAGAGATCTTTTTCGGTTGATGGATATCGCCCGCTATCTTTTCCACGATCTGAAATTGTTGCTGAAAAAGCCGGCAGTTTTCGGTACGGTGGACGGTAAGATCGCCAAAATGATCGGGCGTCCTGCCACCACCCATAGCTTCTTTGATGTTTCGGGGCTGGAGATTCGCCCCGGTCAAACAATGGTGATCGCGCTTTCGCCGCTGCAGATCAACGGAACAGTGGAGCGGATCTATGAATAAACTGCTGGGAAATCAAGAAATTAAAAAAGAATTGGAGCGGGGCAATTTTGCCCACGCCTATCTGATCGCGGGCGCGGCGGGCAGCGGCAAGAAGACCTTGGCGCGCATCTTTGCTTCCAAACTGACGGAAGACCGCGCAGGGCTGGCGTTGCAGGATATCCATCCCGATGTTCTTTGGCTGGCGCCGAAGGAGGCAGGCAAGAACATCCCGGTGGACGAGGTGCGGGAATTTCGCCGCGAAGCCTATACCTTGCCCAATCAAGCACCTAAAAAGGTGTTGATTATCGACCAATGCGAAAAACTCAATGAAAACGGTCAGAACGCCATCTTGAAGATTTTGGAAGAGCCGCCGGCGCACGCGGTATTTTTGTTGCTGGCCTCCTCCCGCGAAGAGATGCTGGCGACCATTCGTTCCCGCTGTGTCATTTGGGAGATGCAGCCGATTTCGGCGGAAGAGGGAGTGCCCTTTTTGAGAGAACGCTACCCCGAAGCCGAGCGGATCGAAACGCTGCTGAAGGCGGCGGGCGGCAATCTCGGCAAGGCGATGGAATATCTGGAGGGCGGCAATCTGCTGACCTACGGCGACCTTGGTATCCGCTTTTTGGGCAAGCTCTGCCGCAATAAAATGCTGGAGGCGGATCGGATGCTTGCCGCCCTGCCCAAAGGGGATTTTGTTGTCTTTCTGAATAGCTTTTCTCGCTTGGCGCATGACTTTTTGCTCTTCAAAACCGGCAGCAGCGAGGAAAATATTGTTTTTTTGGAAAGCATCTTGCAAATCAAACCCTTTTTAGGTAGAATGAGGTTGGAGCAACTGTATAAAATCGCAGCGCTGACGCTGGATACAATTAATATGCTAAAGCAAAACGGCAATGAAAATCTGGTAAAAACCTGCTTCATTGCAGAGATGGGAGAATTACTGCGTTGACAAAGATTGTAGGTGTCCGTTTCAAAGAAAACGGCAAAACATATTATTTCGATCCCCGCGAACTGAACTTAAAAGCGGGGGATTATTGCGTGGTGGAGACCGCCCGCGGCAATGAATGCGGCGAGGTCACCATCGGGGTAAAGGCGGTGCCGGATCAGGATGTGGTCCAGCCCTTAAAGCCGGTCCTGCGGGTGGCGGATGCCGCCGACCATCGTCGGATGGAAAGCAACCGCGCCAAAGAGAAAAAGGCGGCGGAGATCTTTGCCGAAAAGGTAAAGAAGCATCAGCTGGAAATGTCCTTAGTGGATGTGGAATATTCCTTCGACGGAAGCAAGATCTTGTTCTTCTTCACCGCAGAAGGCCGCGTGGATTTCCGCGAGTTGGTCAAGGATCTGGCCTCGGTCTTCAAGACCCGCATCGAGCTGCGCCAGATCGGCGTGCGAGATGAATGTAAGATGTTGGGCGGCATCGGGATGTGCGGTCGCCCCTTCTGCTGCAATCAGTTTTTAAATAACTTTGACCGCGTCACCATCAAAAGCGCCAAGGATCAGGGCTTGCCCTTAAATCCGGTCAAGATCAGCGGTGTCTGCGGTATTTTGATGTGTTGCCTCAATTATGAGCAAGCCACCTATGAAGAATTGGGCAAACATATGCCCAAGGTCGGCTCCCAGATCGATACCCCCGACGGCCGCGGAACGGTGGCGGAAGTGGCAGTTCTGGCGGGCAAGGTCAAGGTAAAATTTACCGCCGAGGACGGAACAGTAACTTTTGGCAACTATGACGCATCTGCGCTGAAATTCCGCCGTCCCGACCATCCCCGCAAAGACGAGCGAAAGAAAAAAGGCGAAAAAGTAGCGGTCGAAACCGCGGAAAATGAAAAAAATACTTGAAATAAATCACCAAGTGTGATAGTATAATGGCAATACTACAAGGAGGTGTTCCGAAATGGCTTACAACATTACTGATGCATGCTTGAATTGCGGTAGCTGCGAGGGCGAGTGCCCCGTTGGCGCAATCTCTGCCGGCGATGATAAATACGTCATCAATGCAGATGAGTGCATCGATTGCGGCGCTTGCGCTTCTTCTTGCCCCGCCGAAGCAATCGAAGGCTAATTCGAACATAATAATAAAAAGAGCAACTGTTCCTTTGGAGCAGTTGCTCTTTTTTATTGCAAAAATTATGGGGAATAGGTACGGATAGTTATTCTTTCTCATATTTTTCCGGAAGATCAAGCAGATAATTAGCAGAGATTTTGAAATATCGGCAAAACGCTTTAAGATCTTCGATACTTGGCTCATTCATCCCGCACTCAATATAAGAAATTTTGCGCTGAGTCATATGAAGAATGGCACCTAACTGTGTTTGAGTAAGATCCGCATCTTCACGTAAATTTCTTAGTTTTTCTCCAATAGACGTTTTCATTTTATCACCCTATATAATTATAGGATAGACACAAATCATCTATTGACAAATAGACAAAAAATGTCTATACTCTCCTATAAGGAGGAATCAAATGGAGAAAAAATTTATTTTAAATGCAAATACCGGAGTTTTACACTATAAAGGCTTTTTCTGTAAAACAAATAGTATTAGCGGCGATAAAGAAAATTATCGATGTTTTGAAGATGAAAATCATGCGCGATCCGAATATGCACTATCTGTTCGTTGGTGCAAAAACTGCGCTAAAAAGAGAAAGTGAAGGTAAAATTATATGAAAAAAATATGTTCGATATTAATTGTAGCAGTAATGCTGATTGGGATGCTGCCTGCAGTTGCCATCTCTGCATTTGCTGAAGAAACCTCCGGTACCACCGGCGATTGCACCTGGACCCTAAACGGTACCGAACTGACTATCACTGGCAACGGAGCGATGAGGAATTATTATTGGGTGCTTAATGCGCCTTGGTGGGGAAAATCTATCACAAAAGTAACCATTGAAGAAGGCGTTACAACCATCGGCGATGGTGCCTTTAGAAATTGCACCGACTTGATCTCAGTCACCATCCCGGATAGCGTCACAACCATCGGCGATCATGCCTTTGAAGGTTGCACTGGACTAACTTCGATCACCATTCCAAACAGCGTTACATCCATTGAGTATGATGCTTTTTACAGGTGCGACGAACTGATCGATATATGGTATACCGGTACAGAAGAGCAAAAAAACCAAATGGAGATATTAGCATATAATGAAGCATTGGAAAATGCAACTTGGCATTATAATTACATGGATTGTGACCATATTTATGACAATGCCTGTGATGCAACCTGCAATGAATGTGGCACTCCCAGAACGGTAACAGGCCATCAATACGATAATGCCGGCGACAGTACTTGTAACAATTGCGGATATACCAGAGAACTATTCAGCGGTTGGTTGCTCGATGAAGGTAAGTGGAATTACTATGAAAACGGATTAAAGGCAACAGGCTGGAAATATGTCGGAAACGCATGGTATTGGTTTAGCGATGACGGCATAATGCTCACAGGATGGCAACTTATTAACGGCACATGGTATTACTTTAATGGTAGCGGTGCTATGCAGACCTCCTGGTTATTGCTTGATAACACTTGGTACTATCTTGCCGATGGCGGCGCAATGCTCACAGGTTGGCAGAATATAAGTGGCACTTGGTATTATTTCAGTTCCGGTGGAGCAATGCAAACCGGTTGGCTTTATGACGGAGTCTGGTATTACCTTAATTCTTCGGGAGCTATGGTCCAAAGTTGGCAATATATTGGCGGATCCTGGTATTACTTTAACTCTTCCGGTGCAATGCAAACCGGTTGGTTGAACCTCGGCGGCACATGGTATTACCTTGCAGGAGGCGGTAATATGACAACGGGTTGGCAGTAT
>JAZSBU010000122.1:0-3984 GCA_045602565.1 Eubacteriales bacterium
GTATGTATTTTATGCCGGGGAATTTTTCGCACAGTGCCTTTCGCTCCGGCGTGTCATTGCCCATGATATACATTGTGCAGTCGGGCAGACTTTCTACGGCCTTGGCATAGAGATCCAGTTCCCTTCTGAGAGTCACGTTGGCGCTTTCCATGGTACCGCCCTTGGGAGTCTCCGTAGGGCCTTTGAGAATGACATCGCATTCCTTCAGCGCCGCCAAGGTATCTTCGGGGATGGCTTTGCCCACCGCTTGACGCTTTTCCAAGGTCAAGCCTTCGATGGTGCGGATCTCGATCTTGCCCGCTTCAATTTCATCTTTTAAGAGATAGCGCAGGACGCGCTCTCCCTCGCGGGTGATGATGGGGCCGATGCCGTCGCCGCCGCAAACACCGATGATGATCTTTTCCATCGCGGTGAAATCCTTGGCCTTACTCCCTGCGGCGATCCGCTCCTGGCGGGCGATCTGCTCGGTAAGCAGGGCGCGGAATTGCTCGGTTGCAGAATCAATATATGCTTGCATTATGCGTTTTCCTCCTTGGTATAAGCGAGCAGACTTCCCGCTTTGAGAATGGCGATCTGCCGATCGGTAAAGGCGCAGGTCAAGGGGATCTCCAAGCCCTTGGTCTCATCGATGAGGGTCATTGCTCCGCTTTCCATACCGGCATAGATGTTTTTAATGGTAAGTTTGTCCCCTTGGTCGATTCTTTCGTAATCGTCGGGATTTTGGAAGGTCAGAGGCATAATGCCCGCATTGATGAGGTTGGCGATATGGATCCGCGCAAAGCTCTTGGTGATGACGGCGCGCACCCCTAAATATAAAGGAACCAACGCCGCGTGCTCGCGGGAAGAACCCTGCCCATAGTTCGCTCCGCCCACAATGATGCTCTGCCCCGCTTCTTTAGCGCGTGCGGGGAAGGTCTGATCGCAGACCCCGAAACAGAACTTCGAAAGATAAGGAATATTGGAGCGGTAGGGCAAGATCTTTGCCCCTGCCGGCATAATATGGTCGGTGGTGATGTTGTCCCCCACCTTCAGCACCAGCTCGGCGGAAAGTTCGTCTTCTTGGGGCTTGGCGTCGGGGAATTTTTTAATGTTCGGTCCGCGCAGGATCTCCAGATTCTTGGCTTCTTCGGGAGAAGCGGGGGTGATAATGGCGGAATCATCGATCTTAAATTGCGCGGGTACTTCTACCTTGGGCATCTCACCCAACAGAGTAGGATCGGTGATATAGCCGGTCAACGCCGCGGCGACGGCAGTTTCGGGGGAAACCAGATAGACCTTGCCGTCGGCGGTACCGCTTCTGCCTTCAAAATTACGGTTGAAGGTACGCAGAGAAACGCCCGCGGAATTGGGCGAAAAGCCCATCCCGATGCAAGGACCGCAAGCGCATTCCAACACGCGGGCACCGCTGGCTAAGATATCGGAGAGGGCACCGCAATCGGCGAGCATCGCCAGCACCTGCTTGGAGCCCGGCGAGATGGAAAGGCTGACCTCGGGAGAGATGGTCTTGCCCTTCAGCAGAGCGGCTACTTTCAACATATCATAAAGAGAAGAATTGGTGCAGGAACCGATGCAGACCTGATCCACTTTGGTCCCCTTCAATTCCGAAACCTTGGCGATATTATCGGGGCTGTGGGGCTTGGCGATGAGCGGCTCCAAAGTCGAAAGATCGATCTCAATGATGCGGTCATACTCCGCATCAAGGTCGCTTGCCAAGGGCTTCCAATCGGCGCCGCGGCCTTCCGCTTCCAAAAAGGCTTTGGTGATCTCATCGGAGGGGAAAATCGAGGTGGTGGCACCCAGCTCGGTACCCATATTGGTGATGGTGGCGCGTTCGGGGACCGAAAGACTTTGGATGCCTTCCCCGCCCCATTCGATGATATAGCCAACGCCACCCTTGACCGAAAGGATCCGCAAGATCTCAAGGCTTACATCCTTGGCGGTGACAAAGGGACGGAGCTTGCCCTTAAGATTGACCTTGATCATTTTCGGCATCGTAATATAGTAGGCACCGCCGCCCATCGCGACCGCCACATCCAGGCCGCCCGCGCCAAAGGCGAGCATGCCGATGCCGCCGCCGGTGGGGGTATGGCTATCGGAGCCGATCAGGGTTTTACCGGGGATCCCAAACCGCTCCAGATGCACCTGATGGCAGATGCCGTTGCCGGGGCGGGAAAAATAGATGCCGTGTTTTTTGGCAATGGACTGAATGAACCGATGGTCGTCGGCATTTTCAAAGCCCGATTGCAGCGTGTTATGGTCGATATAGGCCACGCTCCGCTCGGTGCGGACCCGATCGATGCCCATCGTCTCAAATTCCAAGTATGCCATCGTTCCGGTGGCATCCTGGGTCAAGGTCTGGTCGATGCGCAGAGCGATCTCGGTCCCCGCGATCATCTCCCCTTTCAAAAGATGTTCTTTAATAATTTTTTGTGCAATTGTAAGTCCCATTGTTTTAGCCTTTCATAATATGGTTTTTCGCATTTTGTGTATGATTCAGGATGGCTGCCTCCGCCGTCTTGGGGTCGTGCGCCGCCAAGGCTTCATAGATGACGCGGTGCTCCTCCACCGAATGGGCGGCGCGGCTGTCGTTCTCCACCGAGCGTTTGCGGTAGCGTTGCACTTTTTTATGCAACGGAAGCAGGGTATCGTAGATCACCACGCTGTCGGAGAATTTATAGACCAGTTCGTGGAACTTGCTGTCCATCCCTTTGATATGGTCGGAATCGTGCTTGGTGAGGTAAAATTCCTGCAGATCCAAGGTCTCTTTCAGTTCTTTCAACTGCTCGTCGGTGATCCGCTCGGCGGCGCGGGCGGCGGCATAGCCCTCCAGCCGCAGCCGCAGTTCCATAATATCTTCTAAATCCTCGTGGGTAACACCCAGCACCTTTAAGCCCTTGCCGTGTTCTTCCACCAAGTGCTCCTGCTGCAAGCGACGCAACGCTTCGCGGACCGGCGTTCTGCTGACGCCGAGGTCCTGGCAGATCTCCATCTCCACAAGGATCTCGCCGCGGGCGTATTTCCCGCCCAAAATATCGCTTTCCAGCCGCTCAAAGACCTGATCGGCAAGTGTGTGGTTTTTATGTTCAAGCATTTGTCAATCTCCCTTCGGAAAGTTCTGCCGCCTTGGCTTCCAATTCGCTGTTGGAAAGGGCGGTCTGGCGGCCGTCTTCATATTCCCGATCCACCCATTCTTTCATCGCAATGACCAGCGGATCCCGCTTGGTGAAAGCATCGGCGCCTTGCAGTTTATAATGCTCATTCAGCCAATAGGCAATGCCCGCCAAGCCCGAGGTCTTGCTGACCAGCACCGATGCGGGGCGGTTTAAGATCTTCTCGGTATCGAAAATATTATAAATTTCTTGGTCTTTCAGCAAGCCGTCGGCGTGGATGCCCGCCTTGGTGACGTTGAAATTCTGCCCGATAAAGGGGGTCATCGGCGGGATCTGATAGCCGATCTCCTTTTTGAAGAATTCGGCGATCTCGGTGATGGCGGTGGTATCCATACCGTCCAGCGATCCGCGCAAGGATGCATACTGCATCACCATCGCTTCCAGCGGAACATTACCGGTCCGCTCCCCGATGCCCAAAAGCGAGCAGTTGACGGAAGAAGCACCATACAGCCAAGCAGTAGACGCGTTGGCGACCGAAAGATAGAAATCGTTGTGCCCGTGCCATTCCAGCATCTCGCTGGGTACCTCGGAATAATGGCGCAGACCGTAGATAATTCCGGGCACACTGCGGGGCAGAGAAACCTCGGGATAGGGTACACCGTAGCCCATCGTGTCGCAGGCGCGGATGCGGACAGGGATGCCCGCATCGCGGCTCATCTTCATCAGTTCGTTAACAAAGGGGACCACAAATCCGAAGAAATCGGCGCGGGTGATGTCCTCTAAATGGCAGCGGGGCATCACGCCCGCCTCAAAGGCCTGCGCCACGGTTGCCAGATATTGATCCATCGCCTGCCGGCGGGTCATCTTGAGTTTA
>JAZSBU010000123.1:0-2889 GCA_045602565.1 Eubacteriales bacterium
TGGGGACAAAATTTGTTCGTCAAATGATGATAGAAGCACGTCCAAAAAACTTTTCGGAACTTCTGCAGATTTCGGGATTGTCCCACGGGACCGATGTGTGGATCGGAAACGCTCAGGATCTGATTCGTGACGGAAAATGCGAAATCAAAGATGTTATCGGTACACGCGATAATATTATGGTCTATCTGATCCATAAAGGCTTAGATCCAAGTATGGCATTTAAAATTATGGAGATCGTCCGAAAAGGGAAAGCCAAGAAACAGTTAACCGATGAGATGATCGAAGCAATGAAGAGCCATGATTTGCCCGATTGGTATCTGGATAGCTGCTTGAAAATTAAATATATGTTCCCTAAAGCACACGCTGCCGCCTATGTTATGGGTGCAATGCGTTTGGGCTATTATAAGATCCATTATCCTAAGGAATTTTATTGCGCCACCTTCACGGTGCGCCCCGAGGGATTTAATGCTGTCGACGTTGTTAAAGGGGTAGAACATCTGCGAGGGGTCATCCGCGGTCTTGAAAATCTTGGCAAGGCAAAAACTGCAAAGGATGATGAAACGATAAACACCTATCAGGTGGTTATTGAAGCAATGATGCGCGGTGTTCGTTTTCTTCCTGTGGATCTCTATAAATCGCAAGCTACACGCTTTACTATTGAAGAAGAGGGGATTCGTATGCCCTTCGGTGTTTTAAGCGGTGTAGGGGAAAATGCGGCATATAACATTGTAGCTGCCAGAGATGAGGGTGATTTCCTTTCTCAAGAGGAGTTCCGTGTTCGTGCCGGAATTTCCAACACTGTATTAGAACTTTTAAACAAAGAGGGAGTATTTGGAGATATTCCCGTCAGCGCACAAATTTCACTTTTTGATTTTTAAGAGGTAATTATGAATTCGATCGATCAATTGATTTCTCGGTTAAATATTCCATACAAAACAGATTGTACCTTCTCAGATCTAACTACATTTAAAGTAGGTGGAAAGGTCGGCCTTGTTCTGTATCCGGAGACAGAAGAACAATGCATGGAATTGATTGCATGGGCAAAAAAAGAAAACAAATCGTTGATTTATCTCGGCAATGGTTCCAATGTTTTGGGATCCGATAACGGATATCAAGGAATTATTATCAAAACCGATCGGTTGAATAAGATTGAATTACATGAAAATGGACAGATTACTGTCGGAGCCGGCGTCCGAAATGTAAAGGTTTCTTCCTTTGCAGCAAAAAACAGCCTCACCGGTATTGAATTTCTACATGGAATACCCGGAACGATCGGCGGAGCCGTTTTTATGAATGCCGGTGCGTATAACGGTTCGATGGATCAGGTTGTTGTGCAAACTCGGTATCTCGATGAAGAGGGAAATATCCGGATCCTCAAGAAAGAGGAGCATCAATTTGGATATCGAAAGAGCTTTTTTATAAAGCATCCGGAGTTTTTGATTCTTGATGTCACACTTCAACTTCAACACGGAAACGAGAAGGAGATCCTTTCTCTTATCGATGATCTTCAGCAGCGAAGAAGAGAGAAGCAACCGTTGGAGTATCCCAGCGCCGGAAGTACCTTTAAAAGACCGGAAGGGCACTTCGCCGGCAAATTGATTCAAGATGCCGGTTTAGGTGGATATTCTATTGGCGGAGCGCAAGTCAGCAGTAAGCATTGCGGCTTCATAATCAATGCAAATAATGCAACTTGCAATGATGTTCTTGCGTTGATCGAGCACGTACAAAATGTTGTTGCAGAACAATTCGATGTTAAATTAGAATGTGAGATCCGCTTTTTGGGCGAAAAATAAAGGGATTGGTCGTGGTGTAAATGTCGTTTAGTTTTGATGTTAAAGAAGAGCTGTGTAAAGTTCAGGAAAAAGATAATATTTGCAAAGCGGCCGAACTCTATGGCATGGTTTTATTTGGACAGACTGTCGAAGCGGATCAACTCAAGATTTCCACCGAAAATGTTCTAGTTATAAACCGATTGCAGTCTATTACAACCGAGCTTTTGGGGTTGTTCTTTGAAATGAGTGAAATCGGCGTAACTTTCAATGCAACTTTGCATGGCGTCAATTTATCCAAACTGTATCAAATGCTTCGAATGAAAGAGGATTCGGGCATTTCTCTTGAAATTAAAAACCACTTGGTTCATTCAAAAGATCGCTTTTTTGCGTTTTTACGCGGAGCAGTTCTTGCCGGTGGATATTTTAGTGATCCCTTTAGCGGCTATCATTTTGAACTTGTGACGCCGTATTATTCTGTCGCCAAGACTTTGCTTGAATTGATGAATATTCAAGGAATTCATTGCAAAATGGTGGTTCGCAGATCCAATCATGTGATTTATATAAAAGACAGCCAACAAATCTATGATCTGTTATATCGTCTTGGTGCGCGTTCTTCGGCATTCGAATTGATGAATGTGAAAATAGAAAAAGAAACAAATAATAACAATAATCGGGTCGATAACTGCGCTGCATATAATATGGATAAAGCGTTAAACAAGGCGGTCGAACAAATCCAAGCGATTGAATTGATCCAGAGCAAAGAAGGGCTTTCGGCTCTTCCTGAAGATCTTTTATATGTTGCCATATTGCGAAAAGAAAACCCAACCGCAAGCTTGACCGAACTTTCGACGCTAAGCAACGGGCGTATCAGCAGAGCGGGGCTGAGCAGAAAACTGAATAAACTTGTCGAACTCTCCAAAAAATAAAGGAACCGGAAATGATTGATTTCGTACACTTACATTTGCATACAGAATATAGCCTTCTGGATGGTGCCTGCCGCATAACCGAAGCGGTGGCAAAAGCCAAGGCTTTAGGTCAGTCTGCCCTGGCGATCACCGATCATGGTGTTTTATATGGTGCAGTTGACTTTTATAAAGCGTGCAAAAAAGAGGGAATC
>JAZSBU010000124.1:0-2104 GCA_045602565.1 Eubacteriales bacterium
GCCGCGATGCGTACCTTAGAGCAGGGCGCGGTCTTCGGTGTGACAGCGCTTTTTGGCAACGAGCGGTATGCCACCACCATCTCGGTGGTCTCCCGCGCCAAACTGCAATTCATCGAAGAGAAGCAGTTGACCGCGTGGATGGCGCGCGATCCGCAGATCTCGATGAACTATATTCGGTTGCTGCACCGCAAAATTCTCTATCTCAACGAGAAGATCCGGCTCTACACCGAAGGCTCGGTGGAGGAGCGGCTGATGGATCATATCGCGGCGCACACCGCCCCCGACGGTGAGATTCGTTTCCCCGGCGGGCTGGCGACCGTGGCACGGGAGCTGAACATCGGGCGGACCAGCCTTTATCGCACGCTGGATACCTTAGCAGAAAAACACATCATTATTAAAAGAGAAAATAAATGGTTTAAGGAGGAACAATAACCATGAAAAACTTTAAAAGAATTGTTGCAATCGTTTTAGCGCTCACCTGCGCCTTGGCACTCTTCACCGCCTGCCAAAAGGCGGAGCCGGAAGTGGCACCCAAGATCTATGCCATCAGCGGCCCCACCGGTGTGGGTATGGTGAATTTGATGGAAGACTACGACATCACCCTTTCTTCCGCTCCCGAAGAAGTGGTAGGCAAGGTTGCCAACGGCGAAGCCAATATCGCCGCCGTTCCCACCAATGTGGCATCCACTCTTTATAAAAAGTTGAACAGCGAGCTGAAGGTGCTCTGCGTCAATACCTTAGGTGTTCTCTACATTATGGATAAAGACGGTTCCGTCAAGAGTTTTGCCGATCTGGAGGGCAAGACCATCTACACCATGGGTGAAGGCGCCAACCCCCAATACACGCTGGAATATCTCTTGAAGAAGAACAATGTCAACGCTACCTTGAAATTTGCCGCCACCAACGATGAGTTGGTTGCCAAGATGGCAAAGGGCGAAGCCGAGATCGCGATGGTTCCCCAGCCGGTTGCCACCACCGCGGCCGCCAAGACCGGCTTCAAGATCGCTTTGGATGTGACCGCCGAATGGGATAAGGTCAGCGAAGACAGCAAACTGATGATGGGCTGCATCGTGGTTCGCAACGACTATCTGCAAGCCAATCCCAAGACGGTGGAAACCTTCCTTGCCGATTATAAGGCATCCATCGAGGCGGTCAACGCCGATGTTCCCGCCGCCGCCGCGCTCTGCGAGCAATATAAGATCATCCCCGCCGCCGCGGTCGCCGAAAAGGCCATTCCCAAGTGCAACATCGTCTATCTCGACGGTGCGGAGATGAAGAGCGGTCTGGAAGGCTACCTGAAGGTGCTCTTTGATGCCAACCCCGCCTCCATCGGCGGTGCGTTGCCTGCTGCCGATTTCTACTACAGCGCAAAATAATCAGGAAATCATCAAAGCCCTTCTTGCAAAAAGAAGGGCTTTCTTTTATAATATTCCAAAAAGGAGGGATCGAATTGCTGGGTTTGGTTCTGGAAGGGGGCGCGATGCGCGCCATTTATACCGCAGGAGTCTTGGATGTTTTTATAGAGCAAAATATTTGGCCCGATGGGTTGATCGGTGTTTCCGCCGGCGCCATCCACGGCAGTGTCTATCTGGGCAATCAGCCGGGGCGAACCATTCGCTATTATAAAAAATACAGCCGCCATAAAAATTTTATGAGTTTTTATTCCCTACTGACCACCGGTGATCTGGTGGGAGAGCAATTTTGCTACCACGACCTGCCCGATTTTTTAGATCCTTTTGACTACGATACCTTTGCTCAATCCAAATCCGCCTACTACGTCACCTGCACCGATCTGGACAGCGGCAAAGCGGTCTACCGCCGCTGTACCGATCTGCATCAAGAGATGGAGTATATGCGCGCCTCGGCATCGATGCCCTATGTTTCCAAAATTGTGGAGATCGAGGGGCAAAAACTTTTGGACGGCGGAGTCGCCGACAGTATCCCCTTAAAAGCCTTTCAGCAGATGGGGTACGATAAAAATATTGTTGTCCTGACCCAATGCGAAGGCTACCGCAAAAAGCCCCAAAAGCCTTGGCTTGCCAAGCTCTTTTATAGAAAATATCCCCGCTTTATCGATACGCTTTTACATCGGCACACCGCTTAT
>JAZSBU010000125.1:0-2201 GCA_045602565.1 Eubacteriales bacterium
ATCGATAAAGTGACGATAAAGTTCCTTCTTTCGCGGAGAGGGCAAGGGATTGATCTCATTGCCGCCGTGGAAATAGATAATGGGCAGTGCTCCCGCCTCTTTGGCATCAAAGATGGCTTTGGTCACCATCCCCAGCTGATAGCCGGCGGTTCCCGCTTGCTTGGCATCGGCAGCGCCGAATTCATTTTCGCAGGCGGCAATAATCGCCACCTTCAGCCCATCCTTTTCCAAAATAGCGGGTTGATAGGCTTCTTCCAAATTCTTACCCACACCGATCACCTGATATCCTTTTTGCAAAAGGAATTCTCTGGTCTGCAACATCGGTACTTCACCGAAATCGCGGCTATGGTTATTGGCCAGACCGACCACTGTAGGGTTCAGCACATCGATCACTTCGACCGAAGATTCATCTGAGATCAGATTGGGTCCCGCCTTCAAAATCGGGGTGTGCTCTTCCTTCTTTCCAAAGATATTTTCCAGATTTAATACACTGAAATCCGCCGCCCGAAAACATTGAGCCGTTTGCTCCATTATGTTTCCGGAAAAACCCGACTCTATAAAATTAAACGAAGTATCTGCTGCAAATAATATTTTCATTCTTTATTCTTCCTATTTATTATTCTTCCCATTTATCCGCCAAACGATTGACCTGGTCGGCAAATTTCGCCAAATCTTTATTGGGGCGTCCTTTGCTCTTTTCGATCAGCATCATCAATCGTTTTCCGGCAGAAAGCAGGCGATCAAAGACCGAATCGCTCTTCTTCTGCTTGCCGCTCTTTCGCTCCAAGCGAACCCGATTGCCCTGCTCCAGCAAGGTACCTGTCGCCACGTCATAGACTGCGCCGTTATAGGGGGCGGTGGCTGGATAGCCCAAGGTTTGGGTAATGGTCTCGGCGAAAGCATCGCAGACCGTATCGTCGCCGTGGTTGACAAATACCCGCGGCGGATGGTCCTTCAGCCCCTCCAGCCAACGCAGCATAATACCGCGGTCGGCATGACCGCTGATGCCGTCCATGGTGGCGATCTTCGCTTTGACCTGAATGGTCTCCCCGAAGAGCTTTACGCTTTCGGCGCCCTCCTGCAACAGGCGGCCGACGGTCCCTGCCGCTTGGTAGCCGACGAACAAAATGGTACTGTCGGCACGCCAAAGGTTATATTTTAAATGATGGCGGATCCGCCCCGCTTCGCACATTCCGCTGGCGGAAAGGATCACCTTGGGGGTCTTATTATCGTTGATCGCCATCGATTCCTCAGTGGTGACAGAAATATGCAACCCCGAAAACTCCAGAACATTGATGCCTTGGGCGATCAGATCCAACATCTCTTGGTCATAATATTCGGTGAGATCACTAAAATAGATCTTGGTCGCTTCGGCCGCCATCGGGCTATCGACAAAGACCGGGAAACCATCGTGCCCCTGCACCAGACCCATTTCCTTGATCTCCCGCAGAAGATATAAAAATTCCTGCGTTCTGCCCACCGCAAAGGAGGGAATGACCACATTCCCGCCGCGGTCAAAGGTATCCTGCAATACTGCCACCAACTGACCGATATAGTCCTTGCGAGGACCGTGGTCCCGATCGCCGTAGGTGGATTCGATAATCACCGTATCGGCATAGGTGGGTGTTTCCGGATCGCGGATCAGCGGGCGGTCCACATTCCCCAGATCGCCCGAAAAGAGTAATACATGCTGTTTCCCATCCTCGGTCACGGTGACCTCAATGCTGGCAGAGCCCATCAGATGCCCTGCATCCAAAAACCGCACCGTGATCCCATCGGCAATGGGATATTGCTGATGATAGGAGCAGGGGATGAACAATTCCATCGTCTGCACCACGTCCTGCAATGTATAAAGCGGGACATATTCCGGCGCGCCGCTGCGCTGCGCCTTACGGTTGCGCCAGATGGCCTCCTGCTCCTGAATATGCGCCGAATCCTGCAGCATCATATTGCAAAGTTTCACTGTGGCGCCGGTGGCATAGATATTGCCCCGAAATCCGCCCGCCGCCAGCATCGGCAACCGACCGGAATGGTCGATATGGGCATGGGTCAAAAGCACCGCATCCACTTCGGAGGATGCGATGGGCATCGAACAGTTTTCATAAATATCGGCCCCTTGCTCCATTCCGCAATCGATCAAAATACGTTTGCCCGCTGCCTCCAGCAGGGTGCAAGAACCGGTCACTTCATGGGCGGCACCT
>JAZSBU010000126.1:0-7445 GCA_045602565.1 Eubacteriales bacterium
TTACATCATCAGAATCAGGTTGAGAAACACAGCCTGTAATATGCCTTTGGTCGCAAAATGAACATTTATTCGGGCAACCGTTATGAGGCACAAATATTGAAACATTAGCCATATCAGTAGCCCATAAGCTCAAGTGCTTCTCGGGCAGCCTGTTGCTCGGCTTCTTTCTTGCTTTTTCCGGTTCCTTTTCCGAGGAGATTGCTATTTAAAAAACAATGAACCTCAAAGACTTTGGCATGGTCCGGACCGGAAGCTTGAATTAATTTATACTGAATTAGTTCGCCCGGATTTTGCTGAGCGATTTCTTGCAACGTCGTCTTATAGTCGTAGGTTCTTGTGTGCTCCGAAATTTCTTCGGCACCGCGAATAAGATAGGGAAGAGCAAATGTTTTGGCGGCTTCTAATCCGCCGTCCAAATAAATTGCAGCCAATAAGGCTTCAAATGCATCGGATACAATGGAGGGACGCTTGCGGCTTCCTGCAAGTTCTTCGCCATGACCTAAAAGTAGATAACTACCCAGATCAAATTCTTCGGCAAATCCAAAAAGAGAATTTTCACATACTAAAAGAGCACGCATTTTGGTTAAATTCCCTTCCGGCAGATGCTTATAGTGTGTAAAGAGATATTCTGCCGCAATTAAACCGAGGATGGAATCACCCAAGAATTCCAAACGCTCATTGGAGCCGGGAACTTCGTCACGATGCTCATTTGCATAGCTGGAATGGGCGAGCGCGTGACGCAGTAATTCTTCATTTTTGAAAGAATAATTTATTTTGTTTTGCAGGAGCTTCAAATCCGCCATTTTACTTGCTGATATAGTTGATCAGGTCGCCGACGCTTTTGATGGTTTCGAGGTCTTCGTCTTTGATCTGCACATCGAATTCATCTTCGATGGCCATAATGACTTCAACAAGATCCAAGGAATCTGCGCCGAGATCCTCCAATGTGGTATCGACGGTTACCATATCTGCGTCAGAGATGCTCAACTGATCGATAATAATTGCTTTGACTTTTTCAAACATATTCATATTTCCTTTCGTATGTGTAGTCTACACAAATAATATAGTACTAATTTTATGCCGAAATGTCAAGGAATTATTCGGCGGATAAGGATTCTTCAATTCGACGGATCATTCCGCTTTCTGCAAAAATACAGGCTTGACGTATGGCGTTTTTAAATGCTTTGGCATCGGAGGAACCGTGTGCTTTAATGACCGGTTTGCTGATGCCGAGCAGGGGAGCGCCGCCGTATTCTTTATAATCCATTTTCTTCTTGAAATCGTTTACTTGATCTAAGATCAAAAGCGCCGCAAGTTTGGACTTCCAATTCTTGGTGAGCATATTGCGTAATGTGCTGCCGATCAATTTGCCCCAGCCTTCAGAGAACTTTAGAGCAATGTTGCCGGTAAAACCGTCGGCGATCACAACGTCGCATCCGCCCCGAGGAACTTCTCGTCCTTCGATGTTGCCGATGAAATTGATGGCGGAATTTGCCTTTAATAATGCGTGTGCTTGCTTTTGCAGTTCGGGCCCTTTACATTCTTCGGTGCCGTTGTTGAGCAAGCCTACGCGCGGATTTTCTACGTTCAGGCAGGAATTCATATATAAGCTGCCCATCATTGCGAATTGATCCAGGTATTCCGGCTTACATTCGACGTTGGCTCCGCAGTCCAGCATAATATAAGGGCCTGCAGTGGAGGGCATAACAGCGCCGAGCGCTGCACGCTTGATTCCGCGGATACGTTTGACCAATAAAGTGGCACCGACAAGGACGGCGCCGCTGTTTCCTGCGCTAACAAAAGCGTCTGCTTTATCTTCCTTGAGCATTTTGAACGCAACAGCCATAGAGCTGTATTGCTTTTCTTTTAAAACGGAGGTGGGTTCATCCTCCATTGTGATAACATCCGGGGCATCGATGATTTCAAAACAATTTTCGGGGATCCCGTTTTCAGTTATGATTTCTTGCAATTCATTTTTTCGACCAACTAAAAGGATGCTGAGGTCTTCGATTTCTTTGACGGCAAGGCAGCAACCTTTGATGATTTCCAAAGGTGCGTTATCGCCGCCGTGGGCATCAACAACTACTCTCATATTTTTTCTCCTTTAAACAATGTGGAATTATTTTTAATATTTTCAATTACCGCAAGGCTTCGGTTTGAAATAGCGGTATATCGCTCAGCTTTGATGCGAATCCGTTGATCCAAAGATGCGATGATTCCAAAATTGATGTTCATCGGTTGGAAAGAATCCGCGACAGCGGTGCTGATATACTGCCCCAACGCGCCAATTGCAGTTTGATCTGAAAAGTAGGGGAGGTCTACACCTAAAATTTTGGCGGATAGAGATAGCCCTGCCATTAAACCCGATGCCGCCGATTCCACATATCCTTCAACACCGGTGATTTGCCCTGCAAAATAGATGGATTTATGGTCTCGCATTGAAAAATCACGATTTAACAGGGTGGGGGAATTCAGATAAGTGTTTCTGTGCATTACGCCGTAGCGCATAAATTCGGCATTTTCCAGACCGGGGATCATCGAAAATACACGATTTTGCTCCGGAAATTTCAAATGGGTCTGAAAACCAACGATATTATAGAGTGTTCCGGCTGCATTGTCTTTGCGTAGCTGAACAACCCCGTAAGAACGTTTTCCTGTTCGGTCATCGACCAATCCAACCGGTTTTAAGGGACCGTATCGCATCGTGTCCTCACCGCGCCGAGCCATTTCTTCGATCGGCATACAGCCTTCGAATACTTGGTGATCAAAATCGTGTATGTCGGCACATTCAGCGTTTTTCAGTGCTTCATAAAATGCCAGATACTCTTCTTGATTCATCGGGCAATTGATATAATCGGGAGTACCCTTATTATAACGCGAGCCGAAAAAGGCTTTAGACATATCGATGCTCTCAAATGTGACAATCGGGGCAGCAGCATCAAAGAAGGAAAGATATTCCTTGCCGACAAATTTGGCGATGGACTTTGAAAATGCTTCCGATGTAAGCGGGCCGGTTGCGATGATCAGATTTTCATCGGTTGGGATTTCGGTTATTTCTTGCTCAACAACTTGGATCAGCGGGTGGGAGCGAATGAGTTCCGTCACTTTGGCGGAAAAGGCTTCGCGATCCACCGCCAAAGCTCCGCCGGCAGGAACGCTGGTGGTATCGGCGGCTTTCATAATAACCGAATCCAATCGGGGCCTTTCTTCCTTGGGCAAACCGACTGCATTGGCAAGCCCTGCACCTCGAAGGGAATTGGAACAGACCAACTCTGCAAAATTCGGGCTGTGATGGGCGGGAGAATACCGATGAGGTTTCATCTCATACAGAGTAACCGAAATGCCGCGCGACGCTAATTGATAGGCGGCTTCGCAGCCGGCTAATCCTGCACCGATAACGACTGCGTTTTTATCCATTGGCTTTTTCCTGCTTTCCGCAGTTGGGGTTGGAACAATAGGTTCCGTGCCCGCGACCGGAGCGTTTGAAAAGGGGAGAACCGCAAATCTCGCATTTGGTGGTTAAGGGTTCATCCCAGGTCATAAAGTCGCAGGTGGGATTATGCTCGCACCCATAATAAATCTTGCCGGCTTTGGATTTCTTTTTCAAAATCTTTCCGCCGCATTTGGGGCAAGGAACATGGGTATCGACAATGATTGCTTTGGTGAAACGGCAATCGGGATAGCCCGGGCAGGCCAAAAATTTACCAAATCGCCCACTTTTAATGACAAGGTTTTTCCCGCAGTTGGGGCAGATTTCCTCGGTAACTTCTTCAGGGACTTTTACACGCTCGGTGAGGGATTTTTCCGCTTCATCCAGTGTTTTTGTGAAGATCTCATAGAACGGTTTGATAATATTATGCCAATCGGCAGAACCTTCTTCAATTTTATCCAGCTGGGTTTCTAACTGCGCAGTGAAATCATAACCAATGATGGAAGAAAAATGATCCTTCATCAGTTTGGTGGTAACCTCGCCTAAAGCGGTGGGTTTTAAAGATTTTCCGCTTCGCTCCACATATTCACGCGCCAAAATCGTCGTTATAATCGGAACGAAGGTGGAAGGACGCCCGATTTCGTTTTCTTCCAACGCCTTGATCAAAGATGCTTCAGTATAGCGAGAGGGCGGTTGCGTGAAGTTTTGTTCTTTAACCAGATCGTTGATCAGCAGAACATCGCCAATCTCTGCTTTATAGAGACGGCGGGCGGTCTTTTCTTTATCTTCGCTCTCTTCGTAGGCAGCGGTGTAGCCTTTGAATTTGTTTACCTGGCACGCAGCCTTGAAGACGTACTTTCCATCACCGATCTCCATTGCCAATGTATCATATACCGCTTCGGCCATCTGGCTGGCGAGAAAACGATCGTAAATCAATTTATAAATGCGGTATTGATCGGGAGTACAGGTGAGCTTCGCTTGCTCGGGAGTGATTGCAAGATTGGTGGGGCGGATGGCTTCGTGGGCATCCTGCGCGCTCTTTTTGGTACGGAAATAGCGGCGGGACGGGGGATAATACTCGGCACCAAAATTGTTGATAATATGCTCTTTGGCTGCCGCTGCCGCTTCATCGGAGATACGCAAAGAGTCGGTTCTCATATAAGTGATCAGACCGACCAGACCGACCCCCTTGATGTTTACACCTTCGTAAAGTTCCTGCGCGGCTTTCATGGTGCGCTTTGCCTGGAAGTTACATCGTCTGGAAGCCTCTTGTTGCAGGGTGGATGTTGTGAAGGGGGGAGCGGGACTCTTTTTCTTTTCGGCGCGTTTGATATCGGTCACCGAGAAAGAACTGTTTTGAATTTCATTGAAGATCTTGGTTGCATCTTCTTCGTTATGGATTTCGAGCGCTTTTTTTGCGGTTCCGTGAAATTTTGCTTCGATTTTTCCGGTGCCGTTGGTTTGAGAAAAGATGCAGGAGATATTCCAGTATTCTTTGGGTATAAACGCGCGGATTTCTTCTTCACGGTCCACGATCATTGCAGTGGCAACAGATTGAACGCGGCCGGCGGATAAGCCTTTTTTAACCTTTCTCCAAAGGAACGGGCTTAATTTATAACCGACAATTCGGTCCAAAACACGACGTGCTTGCTGTGCATCAACGAGGTTCATATTGATTTCTGTGGGATTCGCGACAGCATTTTTGAGCGCAGTCTTGGTGATTTCATTAAATACCACACGTTTGCACTGTTGGGGTTCTAACCCTAAAAGAGCGGCAAGGTGCCAGGAAATCGCTTCACCTTCGCGGTCCGGGTCGGTGGCAAGGTAAACCATATCGGCTTTTTGCGCTTCTTTCTTCAGGGAACGAATTAAATCGCTTTTTCCGCGAATGGAAATATATTTTAATTTAAAGTTGTTTTCGACATCGATGCCGAATTCGCTTTTGGGAAGATCGCGGATATGACCCATCGAAGCCATAACTTTAAATTTTTTGCCCAGATACTTTTCAATGGTTTTGGCTTTCGCCGGGGATTCAACGATAAATAGATTTGACATAGGGAACCTCTCTTATAGGATAACTTTTATAGAATAATTTTAAATTTACTGCCGGGGCAGGATACGGCAAGACCTTGGAATTCCAACGATGTCAGGCATTGAAGGACTTCGTTTACAGGCAAACCGGATAGCTCAATAATATCATCAGTCGATATCGCTTCGGTAGACAACAGAAGAAAAACAGTCTTCTCTGTATCTGAAAGATTTTTGCTGTGTTTGCGGCGATAGGATTGAAGTTTATTTTCGGTCAGTTCATCTTGCAAGGAAAATACCTTTTCTTGCGGATAAAGTAATTCTTTGAGTTGCTCTTTGAATTGCGGTAAATATTGCGACAGAATGTCTGTATAATCAGAAACAGGATAACAACCGTCTTTGATTAGTTTGTTGCTTCCTTCGGTTGCTTCGGATACATTGGATAATAACGCAAAAACATCGCGGTTTTGCTCATAGGCATAATTGGCGGTCATAAGCGCACCGCTTCGTTTGGGTGCTTGCGGAATAAAGGTGCCAAGTGAAAGGCCGCTTAAGATCCGATTACGTTCGTGGTATGCATAACGGTGGGAACTATTGCGGGGAAAGGATTCGCTGACAATGGCACCATATTTTAAAATATCCGGAAAGGCTTTGGTTAATCCGCCTTTGGTGGATAAAATACCGAATGGTAAGACGACGATCGGCCCGCTATCGGTTGTAATCGCGCTTTCATAAGCAAAACGATCGATGCCGTCGGCGATACCGCAGACGATTGTAAAACCGCAAAGGCAGAGTGCTGCTGCGATCTCTTTGGTCTTTTCTTCGCTGTATCCATTAGAACTTCTGGTTCCTGCAATGGTTAAGGTGGGGCGCTGAAGGCATGAAATCAAGTGACCTTTGAAGAATAAAGGGGAAGGGGGATTATTGATTTCTTTTAATAAGGCGGGATATTGGGGATCTTCCAATGTCAAAATCCCAATCTGATTTACTTCGCAATCGCCATAGATTTCCCATGCGGAACGCAGATCTTTTTTGATCAATGCTTTTTGCTCTTTCTCATTTAAAAAGGGGATGGATGAAAAATCCTTGCATTGATATACTTCTTCAATAGAACCACAGTGATCTACCAAACGGAGAAGTTTCTTATTGTTGAAATTGAGGATTTCTTTTGCCCAGATCCAAAGAAGGTGATGGTTTATTTCCATTTTGATTGCTCCCATAAAATGATGGATGCAGCAACTGCAGCATTTAAAGACTCGTTTTTTCCAAGCATTGGGATAAATACACCGTGATCGCAACAGTGCATTACTTCTTCGGTCAGCCCATTGGCCTCATTGCCGATAATCATAATCGTGGGTTCAGCAAAGGAAATCTCCCCTAAAAGTTTAAAGTTGCGGTCTAAACCAGCGCCGAGAATGCGATAGCCCTTGTTCTTCTGCTCCATCAAATAGGAAGGTAGGTCGCCTTTTTGCACCGATGCACGAAAAGCACTGCCCATGGCGGCGCGAATCACTTTCGGGGAATAGAAATCTACGCACCCATCGCTTAAATAGATGGCATCAACACCGAATGCTTCGGCGGAACGCAGGATGGCACCCAGATTCGAAGGATCGGAAATATGATCAAGCGCCAAAATGAATCGAGGGGATTCTATAAAATTCATTTCTTTTTGCTGGGCGACCGCAAAAATGCCCGGCGGGGTGTCCATCGAACTAAGCTTCTTGGCGACAGGTTCAGAAATGAGAATGATCCGCCCATCAAACTCAGAACGATTAAAGGTTTCTGCAATTCGCTCGGTGATCAATAAGCACTCGATCTCAAATCCGCTATGAATTACTTCTGAACAAAGCTTCTGCCCCTCAACTAAAAAGAGACCGCTCTCACGCCGCCCGGACGCAGTATTCAAGCGGGAAAGCTGTTTGATATATTCATTTTTGACACTATTGATTTGCTCAAACATTTCCTTTTTTGATCCGCATCCTTTTCA
>JAZSBU010000127.1:0-2219 GCA_045602565.1 Eubacteriales bacterium
ATAATGACACACCGGTTTTTCATATAGTTTGAAGAGGTGATGGAGATGCTCTTTAGAAAAATCAAAGGTGTTACTATCGTTTTTTCAATCTGCGCCGTATTTGCTTTGCTGGCGGCTCAAATTCAATATTTTTCCGCTACACATAGTTCCACAAAAAACATTTCATATATCATTGATCCGGGTCACGGCATTCCGGATGGGGGAGCGGTCGGAACAGACGGAACCTGCGAGCAAGAATTAAATCTATCTATTGCACTAAAACTATCAAAATATCTTGAAAAGATTGGCGTTTCTAATGTTCTGACAAGATCCGATGAAAACAGCATATTCGAAGAAGGGGAGACCATCCATGAAAAAAAGGTTTCCGATATTAAGCAACGAATCAAAATAGCCAACGAATATAGCGCCATCCCCTTGATCAGCATCCATATGAACACATTTCCAAGCCAAAGCGTTAAAGGAATTCAAGTTTTCTACTCTTCAAAAAACGAACAGTCTATGGATCTTGCAAAAAAAATGCAAAACGCTTTAAATGAAAACTTTCAGCCCCAAAATCCGCGGGTAATCAAACCTATACCAAATAATATTTACTTATTTTCTCATATCGAAAACCCCTCCATTATTATTGAATGCGGTTTTATTTCCAACGAAGATGAACTGAAACTTTTAAAAGATGATCGCTATCAAGAAAATCTGGCCGAAACTATTGCCGGCGTTTTGGCCAATGGTTGACTTTAAGGAAATAATCATTTAAAATATAATAAAAAATGTCGAGGCGGTATAAAAGCTATGCCAAAAATCAAGCAAGTATATATCTGTACAGAGTGTGGGTATGAAAGCCCAAAATGGAATGGGCAATGCCCTCATTGCAAGCAATGGAGTACTATGGAGGAGAAGATCATCCAAGAAACCAAAGGTTTTGCAGGAGCATCAAAGTCGATCGAAATTAAACCGATCAAAGAAGTGGTCGGTGGAAGTGAAATGCGTTTCACCACCGGTCTAAAAGAGCTTGATCGTGTTCTTGGCGGCGGTTTGGTGCACGGCTCATTGGCTTTGGTCGGAGGAGACCCCGGTATTGGAAAATCCACTCTATTACTCCAAATTTGCAAATATCTCGGCAAAGATAAATCGATCCTTTATGTTTCCGGCGAGGAATCCATGAGCCAGATCAAACTGCGCGCCGAACGCCTGGAAGTCGATTCCGAAAACTTGCTTTTAGCCTGCGAAACAAATGTTGCAGCCATTTTAAACGCCTGCAGTACACATAATCCAAATATTTTAATCGTTGATTCGATTCAAACGATGATGAGCGATCATGTTTCCGGAACTCCAGGCAGCGTTTCTCAAATCAAGGAAGCAACCGCTGCATTTATGCATCTGGCAAAGAATCAGGGAATCACTGTATTTATCATTGGGCACGTAACAAAAGAGGGTGCCTTGGCAGGGCCGAAAATTCTGGAACACATGGTAGATACCGTTCTGTATTTTGAAGGTGATAAGAATCTCAACCATCGCATTTTGCGCACAGTCAAAAATCGCTTTGGCTCGACAAACGAAATCGGCGTCTTCGATATGCAAAATGGGGGATTGGTTGAAGTCGATAACCCTTCGAAAATGTTTTTGGAAGGGCGCCCGGAGAATGTCCCGGGAACTTGTGTTACCTGTATGCTGGAGGGGACTCGTCCGATTTTGGCTGAAATACAAGCACTGGTCTCGAAGACAAGCTATCCGGTTCCGCGCCGAATGGCGAACGGTATCGATTTCAATCGTATGGCATTATTGATTGCCGTTCTTGAGAAACGAGCCAACTTTGCATTATATAATCAAGATGCATATTTAAATGTTGTCGGTGGATTTCGATTGGTCGAAACAGCGGCAGATTTAGCCACCGTATTGGCAATCGCTTCTGCCTTTTCCGATTTTGAAATGCCGGGCGACTTCATTGCAGTCGGTGAGATCGGGCTTTCCGGGGAAATCAGAGCAGTCTCCTTTATTGAAAAACGAATCAGAGAAGCGCAAAAACTTGGCTTTTCTCGCATTATGATTCCCTCAAGAAATAAGTTGACCGAAACCTTTGAAGGAATTGAAATCATCAAAGTTTCCTCCGTATCGCAAGCGATCTTTAAAATAAGAAATAAATAATAAAAGCCCTGCATAAGCAGGGCTTTTATTTATCTTTTTGGTGAGTTATACTATCAAGTGCAACACTTTAAGAAAAT
>JAZSBU010000128.1:0-7413 GCA_045602565.1 Eubacteriales bacterium
ACTTTTGGAAAAGACCAATTTTGAGCGCTTTGAGCGCTACGCCACCATCGAAGCCAACGAATGTATGAGCGAATCCTTTATGATGGAGGATGCCGAATACTGCGTTGTCGCCTTCGGTATCGCCGCCCGCGTTGCCAAAAACGCGGTGGTAGCCGCCCGTAAGAACGGCATCAAGGTCGGTCTCATCCGCCCCATCACCCTTTGGCCCTTCCCCAAGAAGGTTTTGGCAGAGGCTGCCGATCAGGTCAAGGGCTTCCTTTGGGTGGAGCTTTCGATGGGTCAGATGATCGAAGATATTAAGCTGGCTACCGCTTGCAAAAATCCGGTAGAGCTTTGCTGCCGCACCGGCGGTATGATTCCTTCGCCCGAGCAGGTGCTGGAATCGATTGAAAAACTTGCAAAGGAGAATCAATAATGGTTGTATTTGAAAAACCCAAGGCATTAACCGATGCACCCCTCCATTATTGCCCCGGCTGCACCCACGGTATCATCCACCGCTTGGTGGCAGAGGCTCTGGACGAGCTGGGCGTGACAGGCAAGGCAGTCGGCGTTGCGCCGGTCGGCTGCGCGGTTATGGCTTATAATTATTTTGCTTGCGATATGGTGGAAGCCGCCCACGGACGCGCTCCCGCAGTGGCGACCGGCTTAAAGCGGTGTATGCCCGAAAATGTCATCTTTACATACCAAGGCGACGGCGACCTGGCATCCATCGGTATGGCAGAGACTGTGCACTCCGCTACCCGCAACGAGAACATCACCATCATCTTCGTCAATAACGCGATCTACGGTATGACCGGCGGCCAGATGGCTCCCACCTCCCTGCCCGGTCAGGTGACCCAGACCTCTCCTTATGGCAGAGATGTCGCCACCGCAGGCTATCCGGTCAAGGTCAGCGAAATGCTCTCCACTCTGGACGGTCCCGAATACATCGAGCGTGTGGCTGTAAACAATGTAAAGAATGTCAAGGCCGCCAAAAAGGCGATCAAAAAGGCGTTCCAGAATCAGATCGAGGGCAAAGGCTTCTCGCTGATCGAAGTTGTTTCCACCTGCCCCACCAACTGGGGTATGACTCCTTCCAATGCTCTCAAATGGCTGGAAGAAAATATGCTGCCCTACTACCCCTTGGGTGTGTATAAGGACAGAAGCGCTGCGAAGAAGGAGGACGAATAATTATGACTACTCAACTTCTGATTGCAGGCTTTGGCGGGCAGGGCGTGCTCTTTGCCGGTAAATTCATTGCCTATAAAGGCTTGATGGAAGAAAAGGAAGTCAGCTGGTTGCCTTCCTATGGCCCCGAAATGCGCGGCGGCACCGCCAACTGCAGCATCATCTTAAGCGATGAGCCGGTGGGCTCCCCCATTGTATCCAATCCCGATGTTCTCATCGCGATGAACCTGCCTTCCTTGGATAAGTATGAAGATGCCACCGTTTCCGGCGGCTCCATCTTCATCGATTCCACCCTCATCGGCAGAAAGGTGGAGCGCAGCGATGTCAAAGCGTTCTATATCCCTGCCACCAAGATGGCAAACGATGCAGGCATCCCCACCCTTGCCAATATGATCATGATGGGCAAGATGATCAAGGAGACCGGTATGGTACGGTTCGACGATGTGGTCGACACCTTGAAAAAGGTGGTTTCCGCCAAGCGTGCCAACCTCTTGGAACTCAATATCAAGGCACTGGAAGCCGGCTACAATTATAACGAATGATGTTGCCCACGGCAAAATTAAGGAAAAAAATCCGCCTCAAATGAGGCGGATTTTTATTTAATTCAATTCACTTTTTAACCGTAATTCTGATAGGCTTTTTCTTCCAGGTACTCATCGATGAGGGTTTGGATCCCCTCCATATCGCTTTCGGATTCAAAAACTTCGGGGAAGTTTGTTGTGGCATTGTTATAGGTATAATATTTCTCGATAAACGCATCAAAATCAAAGGCTTCATTTATTTCCGAATCATTGCAGAACGAATAATCCTGCCCGACAGCGGAGTCGCCCGTAATGGCGCAATAGGTCATCAGCGTTGTGATATAACCGGTCAGCATACTGGGGTGATATCCGTCTTTTGCGCTCTTGCTGATGATAAAGGAATTTTTATTATAGGTTTGAGTGGCGCCCGGAACATCCACAAGACCGTTCATAATATCAAAAACAAGGGAACCCCAATCGACGATGATAACGCCCATCTCCTCAAGCTCCTTGATTTCGGAAAGCCAAGGATAATTGTCTGTATAGGCTAAAGCCTGAACAAGAAAGACAAACTTTGTATCGGGGTTCGCTTCTTTGAACAGATCCATAACCTTCTCGATTGTTCCCATAAAGTTCGGGTCTTCAAGGGATGCGCTGCCTCGTTGCATAACAACATAGTCATAATTTCTGTCCACAAGATATTCTTTGTGGTCCACACCGTCGCAACCGCGGTTTGCCTTGCAGGTTTCAAACAAGCTGGTAAAATCGTGCCCGCCGAAGGTCCAGTTGGTAACCGAAACATCCGCTCCGTTTTCTTTGCAAAGCTGATAGAAGAAGCCTTGGTCATTTACCCGCTCTTCTTGGGTCAAAAACTTCTGCTTCTTTTCCAAAACGGTCTTTCCGTAATAGGTATGCGAGTTTCCTATAAAGATGATCTTTTTACCGTCAAGCACATTTGCTTTTGCCGCTCCGTCGGAACAACCTGCAAGCGAACTTACCGACAGTATAACCACCATAAGTAAAAGAACAATTCGTTTCATTCTCTTCATTTTTTAATCCTCCTATAATGAGTTTATAAATCCATTATAATGTTGCCATACACATTTGTAAACAATATGACAAAATACCGTTGCACCATTTTTAAAAGTATGCTAAAATTTAAAAAAGGGGGGATATTTATGGAATTATTGCAGCTTAAATACTTTTGGGAAAGTTCCAAAAATGAAAGCTTTGCAAAGACCGCAGAAAAATTTATGGTGCCGTCGTCCTCAGTCTCGGCATCGGTCAAACGGCTTGAAAAAGAGTTGGGTTGCCCTCTGTTTGATCGGAACAAAAATAGTATTATACTAAATGAAAACGGAAGACGTTTTCAAAAAACGATCGGTGCAATCTTCAACGAATTGGATCAAGCCATTTTTGATCTTTCCGCAATGGAAAGCGATGATGCGGAAATAAAAATCCTCGTTCGTTCAACGAGAAACCAAATTATAAACGAAATTATCAATTTTAATAAAAAGTTTCCGACCGTTCAATTCAAAACTTCATTCGATTTATCGGACAACACTTATAACGATTACGACATCATTGTAGATGAGGAAAACGAACGGTATTTGGACTACGAAAGGTTTGAATTATGCAGTTACCGCATCGGGATCAAAACCGCATCGGAGAACCCTTTGTGTAACAGACAGCTTCGTTTGAGCCAACTGAGAAATCAGCATTTTATCTCCATGGGTGAAGATTCCAACCTGCACCGCATTCTGGTGAAAGCCTGTAAAAAAGCGGGGTTCACCCCAAACTTTATCATTCATACCAATGATACGGCGTGTTACAGAAAGTGCATCGAAGCGGGGATGGGGCTTGCTCCGTCGCGTCAATATTTCAACGACGCAAGCACCAACTCAACCACCGCATTTTTGCAGATTGCAGATTTCAACGAACGCCAGACGATCTATGTCTATTACCCTAAACGGCTGAAGGACGGAAACGTAAAACGATTTATAAATTTCATAAAAGCAAACAGTTGACCTTTCATTTTTCAGCACTGTGACAAAAAGACCTCCCAAGGGCGGCGTTCCATAGTGATAATTCGCTTAAAAATCGCTCTTTTTGCGCTAAACTTCGTGAAAAAACACGGTATGCGTCAGCATTACCGTGTTTTTTTACTGTGTTTTTCATCAAAAAGTTCTGATTTTTAAGTGCTTCGCAGTTTTGCTGCCGTAGATTTCTTTTTGCAAGGACGGCTTGAAATCGCAGGAATACTGCCGTATTTCAAGATTGAAAACGTTCTTGCAGAAAGAAAGATCAAAGCAAAACCGGATTTCTCACTATGGAGCGCCGCCCAAATGGGAGGTCTTTTTTCAAAAATCAAATACGGCCCGTCCTTCTTCTAATTTCAGCCGCGCTTCAAAGGGTTTGCCCGCCTTGGAGATAAAGCCCTCCAACTTACGCGACCGCCCCTGCTGCAAGAGTTCTCTTGCCGCACCGATGGGAATGACGCGCTTGCAGATCACCCCGCTGATGCGGAACTTGCACCCCTCCTTATAGGAAAGGCAACCGTAGCCATACCGCCCCTTGACCACCTTGCCGCCGCATAAGGGGCAGGTGCCGACCTCGTCGCCGTAGAGTCCGGTCTCGGTATCGTTTTCGGGGGCTTGCTCTTTCTTTTGAAAGACCGCCGCGATCTCCTCTTTGGCGATCCCCACGCTATCCTCGATCTTCATCTCCCCGCGGAACACCTTTTTGAGGGCTTGACCCAGCGCGCTGGTCTTATATTTATCCATCGCGATACCCATATGCGCGAGTTCTTCGATGAGATAGGCACCGCCGGGCAACAGATAATAGGTATCCTTTTTGAGCGCAATATATTGGCTCTTGATGGCATTGCCGATGATGCCGGTGCGGGTGGCTTCGGTCCCCAGCTCCAAGCCCTCAAACATTGCCCGATATTCTTCGCGGTCATCGGCATCCTCCGCCGCGCTCTTCTCTTCGCGGAAAGGATTTTTTAAGTAATTATTCAGCGTTTCAATGGTATAATGGCGGGGCGGGGAGGTCTCCTTCTCCTTAGGGGCAAAGGCGGTCTCCACCTTATCGCCGACCTCTAAAGGCGGGAGCAGTTTATTTTTCTGCCCGCCATCATCGTATTTGGTCCAGCCCGCCTGCAGGATCATCGTCCCCTTAAGGCGGAATTCTTCTAAATCTCCCACCTTAATGACCATCTCTGCCTTTTCCGCCAAGCAATCCTCGGCGCAAAAGACCGCCACAAAGCGGCGCAGAATGGTCTGATACACTAATTTTTGCCGCTCGGTCAGATTTTCGGGCTTGGGGATCTTATAGGTCGGAGTCAACGCCGAGTGGGATTCGATCTTGCTATCGTCGAAGATGGTCTTTCCGTCGCGGAACTTGACCTGATAGCCCACCTTTTGGACCTGCTCCAAGATCTTTTTAATTTTGCCCTTTTCCTGCTCCGCCAGATATTCGGAGTTGGTTCTGGGGTAGGTGATATAGCCTGCTTCATAGAGTTCCTGCGTCAGTTTCAAACTCTCTTCCATCGGCATCTTGAACTTTTTACCCAACACATTCTGCAGTTTGGAGAGGGAATAGAGTTTGCCCGGCTGCAGGGTGGTCTTTTTCTTTTTCTTATCGGCCACCACCGCTTCGGCGGCGTTGAGTTTTTGAGCATAGTCCTGCGCTTTTTGCAGGCTGTTTTTATCAAATTTTTCTTTGGAAGTCAGCTCGATCGCTTCGCCCTTGGTCTCGGCATTGCTGACCACCGCATAGTAGATTTCGGGGGTAAATTGCTCGATCGCCTTATCCCGATCGTAGATCGCCTTGACGATGGGCACAATGACCCGCCCCACCCGCAAAAGCACACCACTCTTCAAGGTGGCATAGCGGGTCAGATTGACTCCATATAGCCAATCCATATAGGTGCGGGCAAAGCCTTCATCGGCGAGATTTTGGTATTCCGATTCTTCTTTCATGGTAGAAAGTGCTTCCGCCACCGTTTCGGGGGTCTGGTCGGGCAGCCAAAGGCGATAGAAAGGTTTCTCCACACCGGTATGCATCACGCAAAGGCGGATAATGATCTCCCCCTCCCGATCGGCATCGCCCGCGTTGACGATCTTTTCCACATCGTTGCGGGCGCACAGGGTCTTGATCAGTTCAAACTGCCGCTGCACCCCTTCGTCCACCTGCTTATCGGCGCCGCGGCGCAGTTGAAAGCGGAACTGTTCGGGAAAGCAAGGCAGGTTTTCCATCGACCAGCGACCCGACGAAGTGGGGCCGGTATAATCCTCAATATCGCAAAGGGAGAACAAATGCCCAAACGCCCAGGTGACGATATAGCCGTTGCCTTCAAAATAGCCGTTTCTTCGGGCGCAGTTGCCGATACCTGCCACAATGTTGCGCGCCAAGCTCGGCTTTTCGGCAATGATCAAGGTCATTTTTTCTTCTCCCCCTTTCTTTAAAAATCAACTTAATTATTATAACATATATATAATGAAAAAGCAATCGATCCCATCACTTGGATCTTGCAGATTTGCTTTTTTCCTATTTATAGTGTATAATATTGGTATATTGATTATTAGGAGGGGATAGCGTGAGAAAAGATCGTTTCTTCAAAGTGATCAGCGGTTTATTAGCGCTTGTCCTTCTTTTAAACTGTTTCATTGTGCAAGCGGAACCACCTAAAGCCCAATTCAGCGATGTCAAAGAAACCGCGTGGTATTATAACGCAGTAAAATATGCGGTGGAAAAGGGCTTGATGAACGGGGTCGGGAACGGCAATTTTTCTCCCGACGGTTCGGCAACCCGCGCCATGCTGGTTACCCTTCTTCATCGGATGGAGGGCAAACCGAAGGTCTCGGCGAAAACGCCCTTTACCGATCTGAACGCCGATTGGTATAAAGCGTCGATCGCTTGGGCATATGCCAATAAGATCGTCAACGGCACATCTGCCATCACCTACAGCCCCGACGCACCCTTGACCCGCGAGCAATTTGCCACCATTTTGTATCGCTATTGCAAGGAGTATCCGGCATCGGATGTCCGCGCCGAAGCGCAGTTGAGCGGATATCCCGATCATAAGGATATATCAGGCTATGCCAAAGCTGCGATGATCTGGGCGAATGCCGAAGGATTGATCACCGGCTCCGATGAAGGCGGAACGGTTTATCTGCGTCCCAAGCAGACCACCACCCGCGCCCAGATGGCCACCATCTTTCAGCGGTTTGACGCATTTATGAAACAAGAAACAGAGCAGCCCGAACCCGAGCAACCGACGCCGCACACCTGCGATTTCAGCGGAACTCCCGTCCATAGCGGCAAAATCGGATCAAACAGCACCCATCTTTTTATTTGCCAAAATAGCGATTGCAATAAAACAAAAGAAGTCGCCTGCACCGTTGTCAGCGAAATCCATCCCAAAACCTGCACCGATGATGAAACCATTGAATATAATTGCGCGGTTTGCGGATATCATCAGGTTGCTGTTTCCTCTTTGGCTACCGGCCATACCTGGAAGAACGCCTCCCATCTGCAGGGTACCGACGCTACCGAAAGCAAGCATATCATCGCCTGCAGTGCAGAGGGCTGCACAGAATCTTATACCGAAGACTGCGCCATTGTCAGCAAGATCCATCCCAGAACCTGCACTGATGACGGAACCATTGAATATAATTGCGCGGTTTGCGGATATCATCAAGTTGTTGTTACTTCTTTGGCT
>JAZSBU010000129.1:0-1956 GCA_045602565.1 Eubacteriales bacterium
TGCTCTCCCATATGGCGCTGACCCGCCTGCTGCTCCCCCTTCTGCTCCAAAAAAAGAGCGGCGCGATCATCAACATCTCATCGGTCTGGGGGCAGACCGGCGGCGCCTGCGAGGTTTCCTATTCTGCCGCCAAGGCGGGCCTGATCGGATTCACCAAAGCCCTTGCCAAGGAATTGGCACCCTCGGGCATCACCGTCAACTGCGTTTCTCCCGGCATTGTGGAAAGCCAAATGCTGCAAGATCTCGATCGGGAGGAACTGAGAAAGATGGTCCCCACCGGCAAACTTTGCTCGGGATTGGATATCGCCAAGGCCATTCTCTTTTTGGCAGAGCAGGAGCAGATCACAGGGCAAGTTCTCGCACCCAACGGCGGACTGTATATCTAAATACAAGAAGTATAATACCTATGAAAATATACGTATTTTCATAGGTATTTTTTTGCCTATACCACCACCGCAATCCATCTGTACCAAATGAATTGGTACATACTATAAATCATCTTGTAGGGGAGGGGTTTCCCCTCCCGTAAAAAATTGTACGAAAATCGCGGGCGAGGCGACCCCGCCCCCACAAGGCATTCCACAATTCATTTGTGTTTTTGATGCACAAATCATTTGTGCAAACCTACAAATCATTTGTGTGTTCCCCTACCAAATCATTTGTTACACCCAATTCATTTGGGTTTGCGACTGCGTCCGCTGCCTGTGGTTGCGACTGCGACCGCTGTCTGTGGTTGCGACTGCGACCGCTGCCTGTGGTTGCGACTGCGACCGCTGCCTGTGGCAGATGAAGGGAGCAGGTTAGCAGGTGCCGCAACACAAAAGATATCGAGCAAACAACGGCTTGCGATGGATATTTTGATGTTGCAAACGGAGCATACAAATCACTTGTATGTTTTCTGTACCAATTCATTTGGTACGGACCGTGGCGGGACGGGAAACCCGTCCCCTACAAACAACGATTCAGACCCCAAATCATTTGGGGTATCAATAACGCAAATTGCGCCGTGGCACACAAAAGGAGCGAATAAATGGCAAATATATTAGAAAAAACGGCAGAGTTGCTTTGGGGGCCTTGGATGCTGCTTTTGGTGCTGGGGACCGGCATCTATTTCACCATCGGCACCCGCTGGCTTTCGCTGAGAAAACTCAAAATCGCCTTTAAGGAAGCATTAAAGGATGGGGGCGACGGTGCGGGGGACGTCTCGCCGTTGGGTGCGCTTTGCACCTCATTGGCGGCGACCTTAGGCACCGGCAACATCATCGGAGTGGCAACCGCCATCACCGCCGGCGGACCGGGTGCACTTTTTTGGATGATGATCGCCGCCTTTTTTGGGATGGCGACCAAATATGCCGAAGGGTATCTGGCGGTGCGCTACCGCCGCCGTAATCAAGACGGGGCCTTTTTGGGCGGGCCCTTTCTTTATCTGGAATTGGGGCTGCGCCGCCCCTTTTTGGCGCGGATCTTTGCCCTATCCTGCGTGGTCACCTGCCTCATCTCCATGGGCACCACCTCCCAGATCAACGGCATTGTGGATGCCGCGCAGGATTTCTTTGACCCCCAAAAACAATATAACCTTTCCCTTTTCGGCGGCTCAGTCAATATCGCCGCGCTGATCGCCGGGGTGCTGACCACCGCCTTGGTGGGCTTGGTGCTGGCGGGCGGCATCCGCCGCATCGCCTCGGTGGCGACCTTGGCGGTGCCCTTTATGGCGATTCTCTATACAGGGCTGACCCTATGGTTGATTTTATTGCATTGGCGGCAGTTGCCTGGCGCCACCGCGCTGATCCTCCATTCCGCTTTTATGCCGAAGGCGACCTTGGGCGCGGCGGCGGGCATCACCCTGCAAAAAGCCACCCGCTTTGGGTGGGGGCGGGGCACCTTTTCCAACGAAGCGGGGATGGGCTCCGACCCCATCGCCGCCGCTTCCGCCCGCACCGACGACCCTGCCAAGCA
>JAZSBU010000130.1:0-18981 GCA_045602565.1 Eubacteriales bacterium
GTTCTCTTCTTCCAGAAGACCGGGTCCCTGGCAAATTGGGCAGTCTAACAATTCAATTTCAGTTCTGATATCCATGTTGAATCCTCCAATCGGTATTGCACTATATGAAGTATATTATCACATTGTATGCTTATACGCAAGAACACCCCATTTTTCGCCCTTGTAGAAAAAAACCTTGTAACTATTGCAGTTACAAGGTTTTTGATGGTCCGAGTGACAGGACTTGAACCTGCGGCCTCTTGACCCCCAGTCAAGCGCGCTACCACCTGCGCCACACCCGGATAACGCTAAAATATATTAGCATAAGGTGTCGGTTTTGTCAACACTATTTTTTAAAAAAGATTATTTTTTATAGGCAATTATAGGTACACAGGCAGGATTTGGTCGGCGATAATTTCGTCGGGAGTGACCTTGCAATCGACGGCAAGGATTTTGACGCCCGCTTTGGCGGCGGCGCGGAGCGCTTCGCCGAACTCCGGATGGGTCTGGTCGTTGGGTTCTACCTGATGGATTCCTTTCATCTGAACGATAAACAGAACCATTGCCTTTCCGCCGTTTTCGGCAATTTTTGCAAGTTCATTCAGGTGTTTTACGCCCCGCAGGGTAGGAGCGTCGGGAAAGCGGGCAACACCCTCTTGATTTAAGGTGATTCCCTTGACTTCGATAAAGGTATCTTCGATCCAAAGATCAAAGCGGCTATCCCCGCATTTTACCTCGGTTTTCAGCGTACTTCCGGGCTGGAACAGACCGCTGGCTTTGATCCATTCCGCCGCGATTTTATTGGGTGCCTGGCTATCAATATTGATGATCTGATCGCCCTTTTGGACGGCGATCAGATCGAATTTCGTCTTGCGGGTTGGCTGCGGGCAATGCTCCACCCAAACGGTTGCTTTGGGGAGGAGCAATTCCTTGAGTCGCCCTGTGTTTTTGACATGGCAAACCTCCCGCTTTCCGTCGATTTCAACGATGGCAATAAAGCGGTTGGGGCGGTCGATAAAGGTTGCTTTTTGAATGTTTTGATAGTTCATAGTCCCATTTTAACATTCATTCACGAAAAGTTAAAGGTTTTTCTTCAAATTCTCTTTATTTTATTAAATATATATGCTATAATAAATCTAACTATATATTGGAGTATTATGTACTTATGATTATTTTAGGGATCGATCCCGGCTATGCAACGGTCGGGTACGGAGTGATCGAAGCGCAACGCGGTAAGTTCCGTGTGTTGGATTACGGCGCGGTGACCACCCCTGCAGGACTTGATTTTTCTTCGCGGCTGCAGATCATCTATGAAGGGATCTGCGAGCTTTGCGATCGGTTCAAACCGGATGCCATGGCGGTGGAAGAATTGTTTTTTAATACGAATATAACGACCGGTATTCAGGTGGGGCACGCCCGCGGCGTGATCTTGCTGGCAGGGCACCAAAAGGGTGTGGAGTTCAATGAATATACGCCCTTGCAGGTCAAGCAGAGTGTGGTCGGCTATGGGCGCGCCGAAAAGCATCAGGTGATGGAAATGACGCGGCATTTGTTGGGGCTGGAAAAGATTCCCCGACCGGACGATGCCGCCGATGCCTTGGCACTTGCCATCTGCCACGCCCACAGCGCAAAATCGAATTTATTGAAGGTGAAATTATGATAGCAACATTACGCGGTAAAATCTTAAGCAAGAGCAGCGAGTCCGCAGTCATCGAATGCGGCGGTGTGGGGTTCGGCGTTCAGCTGACGCGGCACGGAATCGATCAGATCGGTGCGGTCGGCAACGAAGCCTTTATTTACATTCATATGGTAGTTCGGGAAGATGCGATGGAATTATTCGGTTTCGCCGATCCCGAAGAGAAAGAATGTTTTAAAATGATCACCGGTGTTTCGGGGATCGGCCCGAAAGGCGCGTTGGCGATTTTATCGGAGTTGACTCCCGATGAGCTTGCCGCCAGCGTCTTGATGGGGGATAAAGCCAATATTACCCGCGCCAAGGGTGTTGGGCCCAAAGCGGCGGAACGGATGATTTTGGAACTGAAGGATAAGTTTAAGGGAATGACGCCGCTGCAAGTTAATCAAACAGCATCCACCCCGATTCAAGGGACCGCGTCCAAGAGTCTGGAGATCATCGAAGCGCTGATGGCGCTGGGATTCACCCAACCCGAAGCCAAACACGCCATCAACGGGTTGGATTTAGAAACGCTTACGGTTGAGCAAGCGATCACACAAGCATTGAAAGGATTTAGCCAATGATCGAGAGTGAATTTGATTTTGAAAATCGGGTCGTTTCCACCACCTTTGGCGCAGAGGACGCAGAGATCGAAGATTCCCTTCGCCCGCGTCGGATGGAAGATTATATCGGGCAGACCAAAGCCAAAGAAAATCTGAAGGTCTTTATCGAAGCGGCAAAGGGGAGAGGCGAAAGCTTAGACCATTGCCTGCTTTATGGTCCTCCGGGCTTGGGGAAGACTACGCTGGCGGGGATCATCGCCAACGAGATGGGGGTCAATCTGCGGATCACCTCCGGCCCTGCTATCGAAAAGCCGGGAGATCTTGCTTCGCTGATTACCAATCTGCAGCCGGGGGATGTTCTCTTTATCGATGAGATCCATCGCCTTTCCCGCGCGGTGGAAGAGGTTTTGTATCCCGCGATGGAAGACTATGCGGTGGATATCATTATCGGTAAAGGGCCCTCAGCGCGCAGCATCCGCTTGGATCTGCCGCGGTTCACCTTGATCGGTGCGACCACCCGCGCAGGGCAGATCTCTGCGCCCTTGCGGGATCGGTTCGGTGTTCTTTCTCGATTGGAGCTTTATAAGCCGGAAGAACTGAAAGATATCGTCATCCGTTCGGCAGGGATTTTAGGCATTCCTGTAGAGCCCGACGGCGCGATGGAGATCGCCAAGCGGTCCCGCGGAACGCCGCGAATTGTCAACCGCTTATTGAAGCGGGTGCGCGACTATGCCGAGGTGCGCGGGGATGGCATCATCACCCGCGAGATCGCCGATATGGCGTTGCAGGCGCTGGAGATCGATGAGCTGGGCTTGGATTCCATCGACCGCAGAATGTTGGAAAGCATTATCCGCAATTTCGGCGGCGGTCCGGTGGGGTTGGAAACCTTGGCGGCGACCATCGGTGAAGAAGCCATTACATTGGAAGATGTCTACGAACCGTATCTTTTGCAGATCGGATTCTTATCCCGCACTCCGCGTGGCCGTATGGCTACGCCGAATGCCTATCATCATTTAGGGTTGAAGCCGCTGCAGGATTCGGCGGAACAACTGCGATTTCAGGAGTAATTAAACAATGTGGTTAGCAGATCAATGGAAAGACTATGAATTGCTGGATACCGCCGGCGGCGATCGGCTGGAGCGGTGGGGGAACTATATCCTCATCCGCCCCGACCCGCAGGCGATCTGGCAATCGGATCGCGCAATGAAAGAATGGAGAAAGCCCAACGCGATCTATCGCCGCTCCAACAGCGGCGGCGGGCATTGGGATATCTATTCGTTGCCGGAGGTTTGGAAGATCAATTATAAAGACTTGACCTTCCAGATCAAGCCGATGAACTTTAAGCATACCGGCATCTTTCCCGAGCAGGCAGTCAACTGGGATTTTATGAGCGATCTGATCAAAAAAGCCAATCGCCCCATTAAGGTTCTGAACCTGTTTGCCTATACCGGCGGTGCAACGATGGCCTGCGCCAAAGCGGGCGCATCGGTGGTGCACGTGGATGCCTCCAAGGGAATGGTGCAATGGGCAAAGGAAAACGCTGTCTTGAGCGGTGTCGCCGATCGCCCCATTCGGTACTTGGTGGATGACTGTATGAAATTTGTGGAGCGGGAGATCCGCCGCGGCAATAAGTATGACGGTATTGTGATGGATCCGCCTTCTTATGGGCGCGGTCCGGGCGGCGAAGTATGGCAGTTGGAAGATGCGCTCTATCCCTTTATGACGCGGGTGACCCAATTGCTCAGCCCCAATCCTTTGTTCTTTATCTTGAATTCCTATTCCACCGGCCTTTCGGCATCGGTGATGGAATATCTTTTGAAGCTCACCCTTCCCAAAGGGATCGGCGGGCAGTTTGAAAGCGGAGAGATCGGCCTCAAAACCGGCGGCGGAATGGCGTTTCCGTCCGGTTCGGTGGCCCGTTGGTACGCGGAGGAATAAATGCCAAAGATTATCTCAATTTCAAAATTGAATTATGCTTATCCCGCTGAAGAAGGGAAAGCGCCCCATCCTGCATTGCACGATGTCTCGCTGGAGATCGAAGAGGGTGAATTTATCGCCATCCTCGGTCATAACGGCTGCGGAAAAAGTACCCTTGCCAAGCATCTAAACGGTATTTTGAAAGCAGACAGCGGCGAAGTGACGGTGTTTGGAATGAATCCGGCGGAAGAAGATCTGCTGCTGGAGATTCGCAAAAATGTGGGAATGGTATTCCAAAACCCCGATAATCAGATCATCGCCACCGTTGTGGATGAAGATGTCGCCTTTGCCTTGGAAAACCTAGGGGTTCCTTATCCCGAAATGGTGGAGCGGGTCAATGAGGCGTTGGAATGGGTCGGTATGACCGAATACCGCCGCCATGCACCCCATATGCTCTCGGGCGGTCAAAAGCAACGGATCGCGATCGCAGGCATTTTGGCAATGAAGCCAAAATGCATTGTCTTGGATGAGCCGACAGCGATGCTGGACCCCCAAGGCCGCAAAGAGGTAATGAAAACATTATTGCGGTTGAATCGGGAAATGGGCGTTACCGTCATTTTGATTACCCATTATATGGATGAGGCGGTGCAGGCGGACCGTGTGGTGGTTATGGGCGAAGGGGAAGTGGTGCTGGACGGAACGCCCAAAGAGGTGTTCCAGAATGTCGGGCTTCTTCATAGCCTTTCCTTGGACGTTCCTCAAACCGCAGAGTTGATGTTTGCCCTGCGGCAGGAGGATGTTAAGGTGCCTATCGCGGTTCTTAGCGTGGAGGAATGCCTTGAAGAGCTGGAAAAGCAGTTGGGAGGGATTGGCAAATGATCAAGACAGAAAACCTTTCCCATTTATACAGCGAGGGGACTCCGTTTCAGACCACGGCGATCGAAGACATCAACATTCATATCTCGAAAGGGGATTATGTCGGTATCATCGGTCATACCGGTTCCGGTAAGAGCACCTTGATCGCACATTTTAATGCGATCTTAAAGCCCACTTCCGGTAAGATCTTTATCGACGGGCAGGATCTTTGGTCTGCCGATAAAAAGACCCGAATCCAAACCCGCTTTGATGTCGGTTTGGTATTCCAATATCCCGAGCATCAGTTGTTTGAAGAAACGGTTTATAAGGATATTTCCTTTGGACCTAAGAATATGGGTCTGCCCGAATATGAAATCAATAAGAGGGTAGATAAAGCATTGGACTTTGTCGGCTTGGATCGTGCGCTTTTAGATAAATCGCCCTTCGATCTTTCGGGTGGTCAAAAGCGGCGGGTTGCCATCGCCGGTGTTATGGCATTGGAACCCAAGGTTCTGATTTTGGATGAGCCTGCGGCAGGTTTGGATCCCCGCGGCAGAGACGAGATCTTAAGCCGTATCCGTGACTACCATCGGGAGACGAAAAGCACCGTCTTATTGGTTTCCCATTCGATGGAGGATGTCAGCCGCAATGCCAATTCCATCCTTGTGATGAATAAAGGGCGGTGCGTGATGCACGATTCGGTCCCTGCGGTATTTGAGCGGGCGGAGGATCTGGTCGGTATGGGGCTGGATGTGCCCAAAATTACCCGCGTATTTATTTCCCTGCGGGAAAAAGGATATCCGGTATCACCCAATGTTTATACAGTAGAGCAGGGAAAAGATGAACTGATGAAGCTGCTCCGAAAAGGCGGTGAAGCTAATGATTAAAGATATCACCCTTGGTCAGTATTTCCCCGGCGAATCTTTTATGCATAAAATGGATCCGCGGATGAAGCTGATCTTAACTCTGTTCTATGTGGTTTCATTGTTTTTGGTCCCCGATTTTTGGGGCTTTGCTATTGTCGGCGCGTTGATGCTCTTGATTATTATTTTCTCGGGCATCTCATTAAAGGTGGTTTTGCGCGGATTGAAACCGCTGATGTTTATTATTTTGTTTACCGCCTTTTTCAATGTGCTTTATGGTGGCGGGGAACCGCTCTTTCCCGAGATCGGGTGGCTTTCGTGGTTGAAGGCAGAGGGTGTCCGTAATGCGTTGTTTATGATCATTCGTATTATTCTTTTGATTCTCGGAACCTCCTATCTGACCTATACCACCAGCCCTGTTATGCTGACCGATGCGATGGAGCGTTTGTTGCATCCGCTGAAGTGCTTTAAACTTCCGGTGCATGAATTGGCGATGATGATGACCATTGCATTGCGGTTTATCCCTACATTGATTGATGAAACGGATAAAATTATCAACGCGCAAAAAGCGCGTGGCGCCGATTTTGAGACCGGAAACATCTTCCGCCGCGCCAAAGCTTTGATTCCTATTTTAATTCCTTTGTTGATCTCTGCATTCCGCCGCGCCGAAGAACTGGCGGATGCCATGGAATGTCGTTGTTACCACGGTGGGGAAGGAAGAACCAGATATAAGGTCTATTCCTTCGGTTGGCGCGATTTTCTGGCGCTTGCGCTGATGGTGACGGTGATCGGCGCGATTATATTATTGATGATTTTCTGATAGTGAGCGTTTTATGAAAACAAGGTTGTTGCTTAAAATTCGATACCACGGCGCTGCGTTTGTCGGCTGGCAGGTGCAAAAGAACGGCAAATCCGTTCAGGAGCAGATGCAGGATGCCATTGAAGAGATCTTCGGCACTCGCGTTGGGGTCACCGGTTGCAGCCGCACCGATAGCGGGGTGCACGCAATGGAGTATTGCCTTTGCTTTGATCCGCCGCGGCCGATGGAACTCAAGCGGGTGGCGTTTGCGTTGAACTCGGTGTTGCCCGAGAGCATCAGCGTCCTTTCCTGCGAAGAGGTGGAGGAGGATTTTCATCCGCGTTACCACGCAGTAGCGAAGGAATATATCTATCGCTTTTATGATATGCCTTCGCCCGATCCCTTTAAGAACGGTCTTGCATTTCACGAGCGAAAGGGGCTGGATGTGGAATTGATGGATCGGGCGGCTGCCCATTTTATCGGCACCCATGATTTCAAAGGGTTTATGTCCACCGGCTCTAAAATCGAAGATACCGTCCGAACCATCTATCACTCTTCGGTCCAACGTGTGGGAGATGATATCATTTTTCGCGTGGTCGGCGATGGGTTTCTTTATAATATGGTTCGTATTATGGCGGGGACCTTGCTGTTTGTCTCGATGGGAAGAATTGATGAAACGCAACTTCCGCAGATTATTGCGGCGGGCGAACGTTCGGCGGCGGGTAAGACGATGCCCGCCTATGGACTTTATTTGAACAAAGTGTATTATGATGAAAAGGAGGTGCCCCATGAGAAAGTCAACGGATGAATCCATGGATTATCAAGAGCAATCCGAGCGGGTTTCCCAAAGATCCCGCGCGACGGTGAAATATGTACGCTATCTTTTGCTATTGATCATGGTGATGGTGGCACTGATTTTCTTATTTGCCAATCGCTCCCAGATCAATGGCGATAATTTCCGCCGTTTGGTGGCGAAGTTTAATTTAGGTATTTCTACGCCGTCGGCAGAAAACGGCGAAGTGCATTTTAACAGTACCGATACCGGAAGCGCGATCGTCTTTAAAGATGGTTTTGCTTATGCCTCGGTGGAAAAACTGATCGTCACCGATAAAAAGGGGACCGAGTTTCAAAATACACCGCTGGGCTTTCGTCGGCCGGTGCTCTCGGCAAACAGCCGTTATATTTTGGTGTATGATAATGGCGGCACGGGTTTGATGGTGGCAGATTCCTTTTCGGTGCTTTTTGAAACCACCTTGGAAGATCCGATCGTTTCTGCGAAAATGAACGCCAACGGCGGCATTGTGGTAGTGACCCAAGGCGAAGGGTACTTATCCAAAGTATATGTATTTGATTCTTCCTTTAAAGAAGTGTATCGTTACCGCAGCCTGAATCGGTATATTTTGGATGCGGCACTTTCCAAAGACGGAAAGGCGATCGCAGTCTCGGCAATGAATATGGAAGGGGCGGATATGGTATCCGAAATTCTATATTTTAAATTGAGCAAGGAAGAAATTTTATGGTCGGCATCGTTTGAGCAAACTCCTTGCGTCAAAATTGTCATCAAAGACAACGGAACGGTCTGCGGATTGTTTGATTGGGGAATGGTCTCGCTGAGCAATAAGGGCAAGGAAAAGGGACGTGTTCTTTTGAATGACCGCGTTTTGCAATGCTATTCCATGGACCACGGTTCCGCCAATGTGTTTATTGTGGCGGCAGCTGAAAACGGCGACGGAACGATTGTTATCTGCGATGAAAAGGGAAGAGAGAAAGGTTCGGTCGTATTGGATTTCTATGCGGTTGGGCTGGATTATGTCAGCGGTCGGATCGCGGTCTTGGGCAATCAAAAGTGCAGCGTTTTCAATAAATCGGGGAAAGAGTTATGGACCGATACCCCCGAACGGGCCACTGATGTGTCCTTTATGGGGAAAGATGCTGTAGTAGTCGTAAGTGATACTGCGTGCGTATATAATAAAATAAGGTGATATTATGTTGATTGCAATTATATTGGATCTTTTGGTGCTGGGCATCGTTGTCGGGTCGGCAATCTTGGCCTATAAAAAAGGATTCATTAAAACATTATTTTCGCTGGTGGGCGGAATTGCGGCGGTCGTGCTTGCAGTTTCTTTCAGCGAGCCGGTGGCGGCGTGGCTGGATTCGGCGTTTGTCGGCCCGGCGATCAAAAGCAGTGTCTTGACCGCGGTCAACGGCTCTCCCTTGACCGAAGATTATGATGTGGCATTGGAATCCATCGATGTCTCCGATAAACTGCAGGAGATGCCCGAGGCTTTGCGTTCCTTTTTGGAATCGATCAATATCGATGTGGAGGATGCCATTTCCAAGGCAGAGCAGAATAAAGAGGCATCGGCAGCAGCGAGAGAGCAATTGATTTCGGATATCGTTGCACCGATCAGCTCGACGATCAGCAAAGTCATTGCATTGATCGGTCTGACCCTTCTCTTTTTTGCTCTGCTGTTTGTGGCAAGCCTGCTTTTGAATGCGATCTTTAAACTGTTGCCCTTTGGAAAGACCCTCAATCATTTCGGCGGAGTTCTCTTCGGTATAGCGCGGGGAATTCTTTTGGTAATGGTCTTGGGCGCAATTTTATATGGGCTCGGAAAAGGAAATAATGTCATTTCTTTGGAAGATATCGAACATACATGGATCTTAAAATGGGTCAATGCCGTCAATCCCATTTTGAATCTGTTTCAATAATGGAAATTTTTAATTTGTGTATCTATAGTTCAGAGTGGAATGCTATTAATATTCTCTCTAAGGAGTAATCAATGCTTTGTGTGAAATGTAAAAAAAGAACAGCGGTTGTCTTCGTCTCGCGAATGGATGGAAGCAACCCTGTAAATGAAGGATATTGCCTGAAGTGTGCCAAAGATATGGGGATTCCTCAGGTCAATGAAATGATTAAAGGAATGGGAATGAGCGATGAGGACATCGAGCAATTTTCCGAAGAATTTGATCAGATGAGCGAACAGCTCGGCTTGGCGGGGGAAGAACTGGACTCTCAAACTGCCCCCTCCTTGCCGTCGTTTTTCAATCGGTTGCTGGGTCAATCGGAAGCTGCGCCCAATCAAGCTAATGGCGCAGAAACGGCGGATAAAGGCAAAAAGAAAGAGAAAAAACGCAAGATTTTGGATCAATACGGGGTCAACCTGACCGCCAAAGCCCGAAAAGGGGAATTGGACCCTGTCATCGGGCGCGCGGTGGAACTTAATCGGCTGATTCGCATCCTTAATCGCCGCACCAAAAATAATCCTTGCTTGCTCGGTGAACCGGGTGACGGCAAGACGGCGATCGCAGAAGAATTGGCATCGCGGATCGCGCGGGAAGAGGTTCCTGCCAAATTGCTGGATAAAGAAGTTTACCTGCTGGATCTGACCGCTTTGGTTGCGGGAACGCAATTCCGCGGTCAGTTTGAAAGCCGCATTAAGAATTTGATCAATGAAGTGGTTGCCTTGGGGAATATCATTTTGGTGATCGATGAGATTCATAACCTTGTCGGGACCGGTGACGCTGAGGGGACAATGAATGCGGCAAACATTCTCAAACCCGCCCTTTCCCGCGGCGAAATTCAGGTCATTGGTGCCACCACCTTGGCAGAATACCGCAAATATATCGAAAAAGATGCCGCTTTGGAGCGTCGTTTTCAGCCGGTGTTGGTGGATGAGCCGACTTTGGAAGATACCATCGAGATCTTAAAGGGCCTGCGCGGAAAATACGGCGAATACCATCATGTGGAGATCTCGGATCAACTGTTGGTGCAGGCGGCGCAGATGTCCGAACGGTATATCACCGATCGGTTTTTGCCCGATAAAGCCATCGATCTTTTGGATGAAGCCTGCAGCGGAGCATCGCTGGAAAATGTGGCTCAAAATGAACTGATCAAAAAGCAGCGGCGGTTGACCGAAATTGAAGCGCGGCTCAATGCTTTATCGGAAGAAGAGCAAAAGGAGGAAACCTATAAAGAGATCGCGGAACTCAATAGCGAAAAATGTCGATTGGATAGTGAGATTCAAACGCTGGGTGCCGCAGGCGACGCGGTTTTGACCTTTGATCATCTTGCTTATGTTCTGGAACTGTGGACAGGGATTCCCGCCGCTAAGATCAAGCAGCAGGAATTTGAAAAACTCAATCAATTAGACGGTGTCTTGAAGTCCCGCATTGTCGGGCAGGATGCCGCCATCGATAGTGTGGTTCGCGCCATCAAGCGCAGAAGAGTGGGGGTCTCCTTATCCCGCAGCCCGGCCTCCTTTATCTTTACCGGCCCCACCGGTGTCGGTAAAACTGAATTGGTGCGTCAGCTTTCCATTGCGTTGTTTGACAGCGTGGATGCTTTGATCCGCGTGGATATGAGCGAATATATGGAAAAACATTCGGTGTCTAAGCTGATCGGTGCTCCTCCGGGATATGTCGGTTATGACGATGCAGGTCAGTTGACCGAAAAGGTGCGAAGAAAGCCTTATAGCGTCATTTTGTTTGACGAAATCGAAAAAGCGCACCCTGAAGTGTTGAATATTATGCTCCAGATGCTGGATGATGGTAAGTTGACCGATGCACAGGGGCGGGTGGTCAATTTTGAAAATACCGTAATCGTTATGACCACCAACGCCACCGCCGATACCACCAATGCCCCCGGCTTTAATCGTTCGGCGGAAGAATTGGAAAAAGAGCGGGCGACCCGCGCATTGTTGAAATTCTTGCGCCCTGAATTTATCAACCGTGTGGATGAAGTGATCTCCTTCCATCCCTTGAGTAAAGAAACGGTGCGGGTGATTGCCGATATTATGATCGGCGATCTGCGTAAGAGCCTTGCATTGCGGTCGATCGATCTTGAGGTGGAAAGCGCGGTGCTGGATTACCTTGCCGAAAATGGCTATGACCGTAAGTTTGGCGCGCGCTCTTTGAAACGAACCATCCAGCGGGAAGTGGAAGATCGAATCGCTCAGGAAATGATCGATCAATATGCCCATGAGCCCTCTTTGGTCCGCTGCTCGATGAGCGACGGAAAAATAAATGTAGAATTGCATTAAAAAAGCCTTGACAATTGGTTTGGAGTTTTGTATAATAACCGATGTACCTATAAAATTATAGGACTGTCGTAAAAGCGGAGGGAGGGAAGACCAAATGGCAGAAATCCGCATCAAGGAAAACGAATCCTTGGATAGTGCTTTGAGAAGATTTAAAAGACAATGTGCGAAATCCGGCGTTCTCTCCGAAATCAGAAAGAGAGAGCACTACGAAAAGCCCAGCGTTAAGAGAAAGAAAAAGTCCGAAGCCGCCAGAAAGAGAAAGTATTGATCTTTCAACCGGCCTTTGAATACTCTCAAAAGCTTAGCCCGCATTCTTTTGGAATGCGGGCTTTCATATTTAAAAAGAGGTTTAAAAAATGATCGTCCACCCGATACCGCCATTATATAATGAAGAATCTGAACTATTGATTTTAGGCAGCTTCCCTTCGGTCAAAAGCCGCGAGCAAGCCTTTTTCTACGGCCATCCGCAAAACCGCTTTTGGAAGGTTTTGGCGGCGGTTTTTGAGAACCCGACGCCAACATCCATTCAAGAGAAAAAAGAGTTCTTGCTGAAAAATAAGGTGGCTGTTTGGGATGTCATTGCTTCGTGCGAGATCGAAGGAAGTGCCGATAGTACCATCAAAAATGCTTGCGCCAATGATCTTTCGCCGATTTTGGAACATAGCCGAATTCGAAAAATCTTTGTCAACGGAACGGCCGCTAAAAAATACTATGACCGCTATCTTCTGCGCCGGACAGGGATCGAGGCGGTTTTGCTCCCTTCCACATCGCCTGCCAATGCGGCTTGGTCGTTGGAGCGGCTGATTGCTTATTGGAAAAACGCTCTTTTGAATTGATTTTACGGAAGATATTTGTTATACTCAATATTAAGGGGTGATCGAATTATGAAACATTTTCGTATTTTTATATCTTTATTAGTTATTTGCTTATTGTTTGCCGGCTGCCATCCCAGCGATGTCGCAGAGCCGCCCAAGGACGAGCAACCCACCCAGCAGACTCCCGAAGTACCGGAACCTCCGGCGGAAAAGCGGGTTTCCTTCTTCGGCGTGGGGGATAATCTGATCCATAATTGCGTTTATTGGCAGGCAGATAATAATGCACCGGGCAGTGAATATGATTTTCTGCCGATGTATGAAAAGATGCGTTCCGATATTGAATCGGCGGATATCGCCTATATCAACCAAGAAACGGTTCTGGGCGGGACAGAAATCGGTGTATCCTCCTATCCCATGTTCAATTCGCCCCAAGAGTTGGGGAGAGATATGCTGGATCTCGGCTTTGATGTCTTTTCGCTGGCGACCAACCATGCTTTTGATAAAGGCGAGCGCGGTGTGGCCAATACCTATGCCTTCTTTCAGGAGCATCCCGAAGCAACCTGCATCGGTATGTATAAAAAGGGCGAAGAGAATGTGAAGGTTATTGAAAAAGAAGGAATGAAGATCGCATTTGTAAACTATACTTTCCATACCAACGGTCTTTCGCTTCCTTCCGATAGCGAATATTATGTTCCTGTAGCCGATTATAAGGATCAATGCGCCAAGATCGTTGCCGATATTAAAAAGGCGGATCAAATGGCAGATTTTGTCGTATGCTGCGTTCATTGGGGCGATGAGGGCGCGACCCAACCCAATCAGATCCAAAAAGAGAGCGCGCAGATTATGGCAGATGCAGGCTGCGATGTGATCGTGGGGACCCATTCCCATACCATTCAGCCGGTGGAATATATCGATGATACCTTGGTGATTTACTCGCTGGGCAATTTTATCTCAGCACAGAATAAACCGGTGAATATGATGGGCGGTGCCATTAAGTTTGAATTTGTCCTTAAAGGGGAAGAAAAGTTCATCGAGAATGTCAAATTTGAACCGTTGATCAATCAATATGAAGGGCGGTTTTCCAATATTCGCATTATTCCGTTCAGAGAATATACCGAGGCGTTGGGCAATAGCCACGGGGTCGATGTATCGTATAGTTATTTCAAGAACTTAGCGGAAGAAACCGTCGATAAAGAGTTTTTAAATCTTGAATAAATGAGAAAAAAGTCCTGCTTTGCAGGACTTTTTTTCTTGAAAAAGAGCGGTAAAGTGGTATAATACATAGGGAAGAAGGTGAGAAAATGAGAAAGGAATATGATATTACCGGTATGACCTGTGCCGCCTGCGCTGCGCGGATCGAGCGTGTGGTACGCAAGGTCGACGGAGTGCAAGAAGCGCACGTAAATCTGGCTTCGGAACGGTTGACGGTGGAAGCGGAAAATAAAAGTTTTCCATTGATCGTGGCCGCGGTGGAACGCGCCGGATTCGGAGCGGTTTCTCATAAAAAGAACGCGGGGGAGACCGATAAAAATGAGAAAAAAGTGCGTTCCATGCGCCGTAAGCTCATTTTATCTGCTTGTTTTACCATTCCGTTGTTTTATTTAGCGATGGGGCCGATGATTTCATTGCCGGTCCCGCCGATGCTTTCGCCGGAGAACCATCCGTTGCTGTATGCGGCGGTTCAAATGGTTTTGGCGCTGGCGGCTATGATTGTGGGCTGGCGGTTTTATACGGTCGGATATGCATCGTTGTTTCGCGGCAGCCCCAATATGGATAGCTTGATTGCAGTCGGCACTACTGCGTCCTTTGGATATAGCATCTATTCTTTGCTTCGCATCAGTCAAGGCAATCACCACGCGGTACACGAACTGTATTTTGAATCGGTCGGGGTGATCATCACCTTGATTTTGCTTGGAAAAACATTAGAGTCTATTTCCAAGGGTAAAACCTCGCAGGCGATTCGTAATTTGATGCAGTTGGTGCCGAAAACCACCTTTGTCATTCGCGATGGGAACGAATTGGAGGTCCCCACCTCAAAGCTTTTAATGACCGATATCCTGATCGTCAAACCCGGCGCGCGAATCGCGGCCGATGGGGTTGTGGTTGGTGGCTATTCCGCGGTGGATGAATCGATGCTGACCGGCGAAAGCCTTCCTATTGATAAAAAAGAGGGCGATGCGGTGTATGCGGGCGCCATCAATCAAAACGGAACGCTGGAAGTGCGCCTTGAGCGGATCGGGGAAGATACCGCATTGGGCGGAATGATCAAATTGGTGGAAGAAGCCCAAGGCTCAAAAGCGCCGATCGCTCGGTTGGCGGATGTGGTCTCGGGATATTTTGTTCCGGTTGTTATGTCAATTGCCTTTCTTTCAGCGTTGGCTTGGAAGCTCGGCGGTCAAAGCTGGGGATTTTGCCTTTCTATTTTAGTGTCTGTTCTTGTCATTGCCTGCCCCTGTGCTTTAGGGCTCGCCACCCCCACCGCCATTATGGTGGGGATCGGGAAGGGCGCCGAACTTGGTATTTTGTTTAAAAACGGCGAAGCGGTGGAGCAGCTGCATCGCATCCAAACGATCGTCTTGGATAAGACGGGGACGTTGACCACCGGCAAACCGATCCTGACCGATTTTATTGTGGAGTCGGAGCAATCCCGCGAAACACTTTTAGGGTTGTTGGCGGCGGCAGAACGTGCTTCGGAGCATCCCTTGGCACGCGCGATCATCGAATATGCAGAAGAAAATAATGCTGCGATTCCGAAAGCCGATGATTTTCAAGCCGAAGTCGGCCGCGGTGTGTTGGCGACAGTCGATAGGCGGGCGATTATGGCGGGAAACCAACGGATGATGCGGGAGCATCAAATCGATCTTTCGACATTCGAAGCTTCCTTGGCGCAATTGGAGCAAGCGGGGAAAACCCCTGTATTCCTTGCAGTCGACGGAAAACTTGCGGCCATTGCCGCAATTGCAGATACATTGAAAGAGGATAGTACCAAAGCAGTTCGACTGTTGCACCAGCGGGGCATCGAAGTGGTGATGCTGACCGGCGATGCCAAGCGGACAGCGGAAACGATCGCCAAGCAAGCGGGAATTGATGCGGTCTATGCAGAGGTTTTGCCTGCCGATAAAGCGGATGTGGTCCGTTCGCTGCAGGCGCAGGGGAAAAAGGTGGCGATGGTCGGCGACGGCATCAACGATGCCCCTGCACTCGCGACAGCGGATGTGGGAATCGCCATCGGCTCCGGAACGGATATTGCGATGGACTCCGCCGATGTGGTCTTGATGCATAGCGATCTATCCTCGGTTCCCACCGCGATGGAACTTTCCCGCCAAACGATTCGCAATATCAAGCAAAATCTCTTTTGGGCGTTTGGATATAATACCTTGGGGATTCCCATTGCGGCCGGTCTGCTCTATTTATTCGGCGGACCGCTGTTGAACCCCATGCTGGGCGCGGCGGCGATGTCTCTTTCCTCGGTATCGGTGCTGACCAATGCCCTGCGGTTGAAACGGTTTAAAATGAAATAAGGAGAACTAAAATGGAAAAAATCATATTAAAGGTCGACGGAATGATGTGTATGCACTGTGTGCATAGCGTCGAGGATGCTTTAAAGCAGCAGGAGGGAATTTCAAATATTGAAATCAACTTGCAAGAGAAGACGGTTTCCTTTGAGGCCGATGCGGCACTGAAAGAAAAAGCCGTTGAGATCATTGAAGACCTTGGATTTGAAGTAAAATAAAAAATGGGAAGGTACATTGTACCTTCCCATTTTTAATTGTTAGATTTTCTTTACACCCAGGATAACCTTTTCGCCGTTGATATCCCATTCTTTGGAAAATTCAGGCGCGGTTTCATTGATATGAAGTTGATCGGCCAAGGTGTTTCCGGCGACCTCATCAAAATCTTCTTGGAGCAGAGCGATGAGTTTTTCATTGCCTGCGATATAGATCTCAATGTGATCCATCACCTCAAAGCCGGATTCCTTCCGCATAGTCTGGATCTTGGAAATGATCTCGCGGATGAAGCCTTCGCGGATCAGTTCATCGGTCAGTTGGATATCCAGAACAACGGTGTAGCCCTTATCCTTGGCGGTAAAGTAGCCGTCCTTTTGGGCAACGCTGATCAGAAGATCTTCGGTCTCCAATTTAACCGTTCCGCCGGGCAGATTCAAAATGATTGCGCCGCAATCATCCAGCTCTGCTTTGGCGGCGGCACCGTCGATTTCTGCCAGAGCGGTGCGGATCTCGCCCAGCTGTTTGCCGTATTTGGGACCAACGGTCTTGAGTTGGGGCTTAAACTCATAAGCAATAAACTCGCTCAGGTTTTCCTTGAAGGAAACTGCCTTGACATTGAGTTCATCTTTAATGATATCGATGAATTCATCACCCAACGCCTCATTGCTTTCGATATACATGCAAGCAAGGGGCTGGCGATTTTTGCGTCCGGAACCGTTTCTTGCGGCGCGGCCCAAAACGACAACATTCAGCAGTTTTTCCATATCCGCTTCCAAAGCGGTATCAATACGCGCTTCGTCAACAACGGGGAAGTCGCAAAGATGGATGCTTTCGGGGGCATCTTTATCAATGCTGCGAACCAAATTCTGATAGATGTTCTCCGCCATAAAGGGGATCATCGGAGCAGCGGTCTTGGCGGTAACCACCAGCGCGTGATAAAGGGTCATATAAGCGGCGATCTTATCCTCCGGCATATCGGCAGCCCAATAGCGTTCTCTGCCGCGGCGGACATACCAGTTGCTCATATCGTCCACAAAGCTTTCCAATGCTCTTGCTGCCTCGGGAATACGATAGTTTTCCAGATTGGTATCAACGGTCTTGACCATCGTGTTGAGCTTGGAGAGCAACCAGCGATCCATAACCGTGAGGGTGCAATCGTTAAGATTGTACTTGGAGGGATCAAACTTATCGATGTTCGCATAAAGAACAAAGAATGCATAGGTATTCCAAAGAGTACCCATAAACTTGCGCTGACCTTCGATGACCGCTTTGCCGTGGAAACGGTTGGGCAGCCAGGGGGCAGAGTTGGTGTAGAAATACCAGCGGATAGCATCGGCACCGTAGGATTCCAATGCCTCGAAGGGATCGACCGCATTGCCCTTGGATTTACTCATTTTCTGGCCGTTTTCATCCTGAACGTGGCCCAGAACGATAACATTCTTATAAGGAGCTTTATTAAAGATCAGGGTCGAAATTGCCAGCAGGGAATAGAACCAACCGCGGGTCTGGTCCACCGCTTCGGAAATGAAGTCGGCGGGGAATTGCGATTCAAAGAGATCTTTGTTCTCAAAGGGATAGTGATGTTGAGCAAAGGGCATCGCGCCGGAATCGAACCAGCAGTCGATGACTTCGGGAACACGGTGCATTTCCTTACCGCAGATGGGACATTTGATGGTGACCGCATCGATGAACGGACGGTGCAATTCGATCTCATCGGGGCAATTATCGCTCATTTCTTTGAGTTCGGCAATGCTGCCGATGGAATGGAGATGCCCGCAATCGCATTGCCAAATGTTCAAGGGAGTACCCCAATAGCGGTTACGGGAGATGCCCCAATCCTGAACATTCTCCAGCCAATCGCCGAAGCGGCCTTTGCCGATGCTTTCGGGGATCCAGTTGATGGTATTGTTGTTGCGGATCAGATCTTCGCGTACATCGGTCATCTTAATGAACCAGGATTCGCGCGCGTAATAGATCAGCGGAGTGTCGCACCGCCAGCAGAAAGGATAATCGTGCTCAAATTTAGGAGCGTCGAAGAGCAGCCCTGCTTTTTCCAGATCGGTCAGAACCATGGGATCGGCTTTCTTGACGAAGATGCCCGCATAGGGAGTCTCTTCGGTCAATTCGCCCTTGCCGTTGACCAACTGAACAAAGGGGAGATCATATTTTCTGCCCACATTGGCATCGTCCTCACCAAAAGCGGGAGCGATATGAACGATACCGGTACCGTCGGTCATAGTGACGTAATTATCGCAGGTGATATAGTGACCCTTTTTACCCTGCTTTTCGCAGATGGGTTTCACATAATCGAAGAGCGGCTCATATTCTTTGTGCTCTAAATCGCTGCCGACATATTTTTCCAAAACTTCATAGGCAGGGGTGTTTTCGTCGCCCAGCTTGGAAAGGACCTTTTCCATCAAGGCTTCGGCTAAATAGTAGGTATAACCGTCTGCCGCCTTGACCTTGCAATAGGTTTCGTTGGGGTTGACGCAAAGGGCAACGTTGCTGGGCAGTGTCCAGGGCGTTGTGGTCCAAGCGAGGAAATAGGCATCTTCGCCGCATACCTTGAAGCGAACGACCGCACTACGCTCTTTGACCGCCTTATACCCTTGAGCAACTTCGTGGGAGGAAAGGGGAGTACCGCAGCGGGGGCAATAGGGAACGATCTTAAAGCCTTTATAAAGCAATTTCTTATCGAAGATCTGCTTTAAAGCCCACCATTCCGATTCAATGAAGTTGTTATGATAA
>JAZSBU010000131.1:0-14505 GCA_045602565.1 Eubacteriales bacterium
CATCGAATGTAAGGTGACCGAGATCGTCCCCTTAGGAACCCACGATATGTTTATCGCCGATATTGTGGCTGTAAACATTGATGAGCGGTATATCGATGAAAAAGGCAAATTCCACCCCGAAAAATGCGCTTTCGCCGCCTATGCCCACGGTCAGTATTTCGCTCTGGGCAAGAAGGTCGGCTCCTTCGGCTATTCGGTGAAGAAAAAGAAAAACAGAAAATAAACAAAGCCCTGACCGATGGTCAGGGCTTTTAGTTTTTAATGAACAAATCGATCAAATGGGATGAATTTTTTGATTTCTTCGGGCGCAGGCGTATGTCGATACGTCAAGACCGAAAAATCGGAAAAGTCGCCCATTTCATCGATTTTAGTTGAATGCGCGGAAGATCAAGGTAATCGCCTGCGCGCGGGTAGATTCGTTTGCGGGAGCAAATTCTGTTGCAGAAACACCATTGGTGATTTTATTCTCTGCCGCCCAGAGAACTGCATCGTAATAATAAGTTCCCTCTGCAACATCGTCAAAGGACATCTCTGCCTCTGCCTTGGGCTCGCCTGCGGCGCGCCAGAGGAAGGTAACGACCTGTGCACGGGTGCAAACGGCATCGGGAGCAAATTCGGTAGCAGAAACACCGTTGGTGATTCCGTTTTCTACAGCCCAGACGACTGCATCATAATAATAAGAACCTTCTTCAATATCTGCAAAGGAAACCTCGGTATCGGCGGAAGCCTTGGGCTCGCCTGCGGCGCGCCAGAGGAAGGTGACGACCTGAGCGCGGGTGCACATTACTTCGGGAGCAAATACGCCCTCTTCCACACCGGTGGTAACCTTATTCTTTGCCGCCCACACAACTGCATCGGCATAGTATGCATCTGCCGGAACATCTTCAAAAACAGGCTCAGCCGGTTCTTCGGGAACGATAGGATCTTTGGGTTCTTCGGGAATCTTTTCAAAGACTGCAACATAGGTTGCATCCGCAGTTACCGTTGCAGCAACCGCAGGAGCCCAACCCTTGAAGGTATAGCCTTCCCGTGCGATGGTTCCTTCAAACGCGGGAGTTGTCGTATTTTCAGCAACGGTAAAGGATTGATCGGCAAAGATCTCTGTATCTTCCACACCGTCGGTATAGGTGACAGTATAATATGCGATTTTGGTCAGCGTTACGTTGACAGGCTGATCTTCCCCTGCCACAGTAAAACTGCCGGAAACCGTGTAATAACCATCCTTAGAAACCGTATAGTTATAGGTGCCGCCGAGCAAGTCATATGCATTGTCGGTACCGCCGAACTCCACGCCGTCTTTTTCTACCTTAACAACCGCATCCGCGGGAGTAACATTAAAGGTAACGGTTGCTTTTTCTTCAATCTCTTCGGGAGTGGCTTCGATCAAACTATAGGTACCTTCTGCATTCTTGAAGAACACATAACCATCATCTTCTGCATAAAATTCGCAATAATCAGAAGTAAAAGTACCGCCGGTGATGGAAATGACAGGTTTTGCAATTTCATCATTTTCATTGTAACTGAAAATGCCATAATCGCTATTGAAAGTACCGCCGGTAACAGAAAGTGCATCTTCCAACATCGTAGCTGTAACAGCACCGTTCAATGCAACATTTCCGTTGAATTCACCGCCGGAAATATCAAGTTTGGTATTTGCACCGCTATCGCCATAACTATACACATAAACAGCGAGATTATAGGTTTCATCCTTACTGGTCAAAACACCGTCCGTCACCGTCAAAGATGCTTTCTTTTTGTCGCTGGCGCTGGAACCGGGCAACTGCATCCAAACAGCGCGGGATCCGCCAACCACAGTACCGCCGTTGATGGTTACAGAGTTCTCATAAGTGGCGCTGTTAGCATACTGGCGGATTGCAACCTTGGTGGTATGAGAAATTACACCACCGTTGATGATTACGATAGCATCTGCAGCAGTAGAGTTATTATCAATGGCATAGCAAGCGCCGCCTTCGGTGGTATTTTCGATCGTACCACTCTCAACGGTCAATTTACCAGAGTTTTTAATGGTATTATTTGCATATGCAGGGAAACCTGCCACCCATTCGGTGTCGGGATTTTCCGCTTGAGAAGTGATCTTACCGGTCTTCTCTTCGCTGCTGTCCATAATGGTCAGTTCGCCGTTGTTTGTGATTACAGCAGAAGAAGCCGCAACAGTAGAAACACCGGAGATTACCTTGCCGTTCAAATCGATGGTAACCTTCTTTCCGGCAGGGATGGTGATTTCTTCGGTCAAAACGACAGACTTCAGCAAAACAATGGTGTTATCGTTTGCCGCCTCGAACGCTTCCTGGATGGTTTTATAAAATTTATTACCGATTTGAGCAACAACCAGATCGGGATCGCCTACTGCCTCGGTCAGTTCCTCATCCACATAGTAGGAGCCGACATCGACAGGCGCGCCGGAAACGATGGGATCCTCTTCTCCGTCCCAATAGTTATTATCGGCAGTAATATCGGTTTCTTCCACCGTTCCGCTGATATGAGTTTCACCGGAAACAATGTTCTCTTCCATATTCAGTTCAACGCCAGTCACAGCGGAACCGCGGAGAACAACGACCGCATCCCCTTCGGAATTATCGGTCTTCAAGGTGTTCTCGGTCAGGGTGATGGCACCGCTGGCACCGCCGGAAACACCGGCACGCACCGCATAGCCGCGCACCTCAACGGTGGAGTTTTTGATCTCAACGTCGGAAGAACTGTTCAGATTGATACCGTTCTTGGAACGAACAGTGCATCCATCGATCACCAGACCGGTTACATTAACGACCTGAATCAAGCTGTGCATGGTCTCATCCGCAGAGCAGTTCCGGATCAACCAATTGATGCAACCGCCGGTGGATTGCTTAATACCAACCGCGCCTGCGCCGGTGAAATCGCAGTTCTTGACGGTCAGATTTCTGCTGTAGCGAGAACTGCCGCCGGGGATATAGATGCAATATTCGCCGATAGCTTCTACATCCACATTATCGATGGTCAGAGATTGGTCGGCGATCTGCGCGCTCTGACCGTCTACGGTGATCATCCCCTTCAGGGTAGTACCTTCTTCTGCACCGGTGATGGTGAGATACACGCCCGACTTTTGGACGATGGTGACACTCTCTTCAATCACACCGGGGATCAACTTGATCTCATAGGTACCTTCTTCCTTAGCAGTTTCATCGATGGCTTCTTGCAGGGAAGTAAATTCCGCTTCGCCGATCGTTGCGACCGTGCCTTCGCTCAACCCATCTGCAAAGGCAGAGGGAACCAAGGTCAGAAGCATCGAAAGAGCCAACAGAATGGACAAAATTCTTTTCTTCATAGTTCCTTTCTCCTTTTCTTTTGCAAATCAAAATGATCTGCATTTTTGTGTTTTATATTATATTACAAATAAAATAAAAGTCAATATCATTCGTAATACAAATAATGACAAAAAAATCATCCGAAGGATCGGCGTGTAACACGATAGCGATCCTTCTATGTCTTCGTTTTGTCCTATTTTATACTACTTTATGCTACTTGTCAATATTTTTTAATATTTTTTCTTATACTATTTATGAGGTGATAAAATGAAGCCCTTGAAAGATAAAATAAGCATAACGATCGACAGCGACATTTTAGCGAAATTAAAAGAACAAGCCGAATTAGATGACCGTTCCCTTTCCCAGTATATAAATATCATCTTAAAACAACACATCAAACGATTAGAAGAAAAAGATCCGTGAAATTCACGGATCTTTTTTATAATAGAAAATCCACCGCCAGCATCAGGCAAAAACCGACCAATAAGGCATAGGTTGCGCCGCGCTGATTGCCGCCCGCATGGGTTTCGGGGATCATTTCATCGCTGATGATATAAAGCATCGTCCCGCCGGCAAAGGAAAGGGCAAAGGGCAAGATAAAGGTTGCCAGATGCACCGCATAATAGCCGATTACCGTACCGACCACCTCCACCAATCCGGTGAGCGCGGCGATGAAAAAGGTCTTGCCGGGGGTCAGCCCCGCCGCCAGCATCGGCGCGATGATCACCATTCCTTCGGGGATATTCTGCAGAGCGATGCCGCCGGCGATGACCAAGGCTTGGGTGGTGTCCCCCGCTCCGAAACCGACGCCCGCCGCCAGGCCTTCGGGCAGATTATGGATGGCGATCGCCAAGACAAAGAGCAATACTTTATTCAACCGCGCATCGGGATGGCTTTCCCGATCGGGACCCACCAACCGATGCATATGGGGGACCAATTGATCGATAAGATTTAAGCAGAGCGCACCGGCGAAGATGCCCGCCACCGCGATCAGGATCGCATATTTCCCGCCGCTCTCCAGCGAAGGCAAAATCAACCCGATCACCGCCGCCGCCAGCATCACCCCCGCCGCAAAGGAAAGAACAATATCCGAAAATTTTCGAGAAAGATTGCGAAAGAGAAAACCCAAAACCGCGCCCAGAACGGTGGCTCCGCCCACGCCCAGCGCGGTAAGCAGAACAAGTTTCATATATTCTTCTCCTTTTGGAAAAAATCCCGCGCAATGCGCGGGATTTTTCATTTCATTTAGATCAGATTTCCGAAAAATCCTCTTTGCCTACCCCACACAACGGGCAAACAAAATCTTCGGGCAAATCTTCAAATTTGGTGCCGGGAGCGATTCCCTCATCGGGTGCACCGACTTCTTCATCATAGACCCAGCCGCATACAGTACATTCGTATTTCATTGTTCATTCTCCTTTAAAAATTATTTCACATCGGCTTTCCATAAGCCGTGCAGATTACAATAGGCATAGACGGCGATGGGCTTTTCATCGCTGAGCGCAAAGGTGACGATGGGCTCGTCGCCGGGCTTCAAAGCCTTACGTTGCCCGCCGCGATCGGTCTGCAGATAGACCCAGGTAATGCTATGCTCTTCGGTCATAGGATGGGTCACTTCGCCGACCACAGCCTTGACCACCGAGCCGTCAAAGGTAACGACGGGGATATGCTTTTCCACCGCCGCTTCCTTGGTACCCGGCTCCAGCTTGGTCATCTTCTGACCGCAGCACATCATCGGTACACCAGCATCGTGGATCATCCCAACGATATTGCCGCAATGCTCGCAAATAAAAAATCTGTTCTCCATATCATTTTCTCCTTTACTTAATTTCTTCAAAATCGGCAGCGCCGTGTTTACATAAGGGGCAGACAAAGTCCTCCGGCAGGGGATGCCCTTCATAGACAAACCCGCAGATGCGGCAGACATAGCCTTTTTTACCTTCGGTTTTGGGCTTGGGCTTGACGTTCTTCTGATAATAGGTGTAGGTCATGGTTTCCTTATCGGAAAGCACCCGCGCCTCTGTCACCGAGCAGATAAACATTCCGTGGGTATCCAGGTCCACATACTCTTCCACCTTCAGGCTCATCATCGCATTGATATACCGCGGCAGGAAGATCAAGCCGTTATCGGACCGCAAGGGTTCGCAATCGGCGAATTTATCCACATTCCGCCCGCTCATAAACCCAAACTTTTCAAATACCGCAAAAGGCGCATCCACCGATAAGCAGTTGATATTCATCTTGCCGGTCTGCTTGATGATATGATGGGAATAATTTTGCTTATTGATGGTGACCGCGATGCGGTTGGGGGCATCGGTCACCTGGGTGACCGTATTGACGATCAGGCCGTTATCCTTCTTTCCGTCGTTGGAGGTCACCACATACAGACCATAGCCGATATTAAAGAGAGCTTTCAGGTCGTTCTTATCGGCGGTGGAATCCTGCTGCGCCAGATACTCTTTGCAAAGCTCCTGCACCAGCGCATCCATCTGCTCTTTGCTTTCCTCGTTGAGTGCCGAAAGGATCCGGACGGTATTTTCTGCAAAAGTAATATTTTTGCTCTTTTCAAACATCCCGCGCATCACCTTGGCTGCCACCGGTGCCCAACTGCCGTTCTCGATCAGAGCGACGGTGCGGTTGCTGAAATTCCGCTCGGTGAGATGGGTGATAAATTCCCGCATAAAGGGGAAGATCTCGGCATTATAGGTGGTGGTGGCAAGCACCAGCTTGCTATAGCGGAAGGCATCCTCCACCGCCTCTGCCATATCGCAGCGGGCAAGGTCATTGACCACGACCTTGGGGCAGCCGTTGGCTTTGAGCTTTTCCGCCAACTGCACCACTGCTTTTTTGGTATTTCCGTAGACCGAAGTATAGGCGATCATAATCCCCTCTTCTTCGGGCTGATAGGAGGACCAAATATTATAAAGATTGAGATAATACCCCAAATTCTCGGTCAGGATAGGACCGTGGAGCGGGCAGATGATCTCGATCTCCAGCCCTGCGGCTTTTTTCAGCAGATTCTGCACCTGCGCGCCGTATTTACCCACAATGCCGATGTAATAGCGGCGGGCTTCGCACGCCCAATCTTCTTCCACATCCAGCGCACCGAACTTTCCAAATCCATCGGCAGAGAAGAGCACCTTATCGGTGGCATCATAGGTCACAATGACCTCCGGCCAATGGACCATCGGCGCCGCCACAAAGGAAAGCTGATGCTTGCCCAGCGAAAGGGTATCCCCCTCCCCCACAACGATCTGCTTTTCGGGATAATCGGTTCCGAAAAAGTTCTTCATCATCGCAAAGGCTTTGGCAGAAGATACGATCTTGGCATCGGGATAGGTCTTGACAAAATTATGGATATTGGCGGAATGATCCGGTTCCATATGCTGGACAATAAGATAATCGGGGGCTCTGCCGCCCAAGGCATTTTGCAGATTATCCAGCCATTCATGGGTAAAATTGGCATCGACGGTATCCATCACAGCGATCTTTTCATCCAGAACGACATAGGAATTATAGGCCATACCGTTGGGGACCTCATATTGCCCCTCAAACAGATCGATTCGATGGTCGTTGACGCCGATGTATTTAATATCTTTGGTAATTTCCATTGGTTTCACCTCTTTGGGAATATTCTTCTTTTATTATACAAATATCCGCTTTAATAATCAATAGTATAAATCAAAAACATTTCCCCGATTTCCCATGATCGGCAGAGCCGCAAAGGTCGTTTTCGCATTGACCGTTCTCAAAGAAGCTTTCCAGATTTTCGATCGTTGTCCGAGCGATATTCTCCAACGCCTCCTGCGTCAAAAACGCTTGGTGAGAGGTGACGATGACATTAGGCATGGAGATCAACCGCGCCAATGTATCATCCTCCATAATATGCCCCGAATTATCTTCAAAGAAGAATTCCGATTCCTCTTCGTAAACATCCAAACACGCCGCTCCCACCTTGCGGGATTTGATCGCCTGCAGCAACGCTTCGGCATCCACCAAAGCACCGCGGGAAGTATTGAGCAGCACCACCCCGCTCTTGCATTGATTTAAAGCTTCTTCATCGATCATATGGTGGGTCTCCTCGGTCAGAGGGCAATGAAGCGAGATGATGTCGCTCTCTTTGAGCAGCGTTTCCAGCGGGACATAATCGAGCCCCGCATCGGCGGCGGGATATTTATCATAGGCAAGGACCTTCATCCCAAAACCGCGGCAGATATCAATAAAAACACGCCCGATCCGCCCTGTTCCGATGACACCGACGGTCTTGCCGTGCAGATCAAAGCCGGTCAGTCCCGCCAAGCTGAAATTAAAATCCTTACTACGGATATACGCCTTATGAATTCTTCGAATGGAGGTCAGCAACAATGCCATCGTATGCTCCGCCACCGCATAGGGAGAATAGGCGGGCACCCGCAGAATGTGCAACCGACCGTTGGCGTGCTTCATATCCACATTATTAAAGCCGGCGCAGCGCAGCGCCAATACTGTAACCCCCATCGCCTGCAACCGATCGATCACCTTGGCATCGATCGTATCGTTGACAAAGGCACAAACCGAATCAAAGCCATGTGCCAGATCCACCGTATCCTCATTGAGCTTGGTTTCAAAAAATTTGAACTGCGCCCGATCGGCAAATTTCAAAAAGGATTCTTTATCATAGGGTTTGGTATCAAAAAATGCTATTTTCATATTTATAACTCCTTTAAAATAAGGTTTATCATTTATTTCTAAAATATTCAGAAACAAAAAAATGCATTCCCTTGCGGGAATTGCACTTTTTATTTTTTTAAAAAGATCTTGCAAGGTTTCCCTCTCTTTTTGCACTGGTCGATGACAAATTTAGTGCCGCGGGAGCTCCCATCCCAAAAAGCAAGGACCAAATCGCTGTAGTCAATAATCTCCAAATTTCGCAAAAGGGGTGCGCGGTTTCCGTGGGTAGCATAGTCGGGCAAGAACTCCTTGAGCTTGATGCCCTTTTCCTGTGCATATTTTCGCGCAGCAGTATCAATGCCGCGGGCACCGCCCGAGACGATCTCCTCTACCCCCTCGGGCAGATATTTTTCAAAATCCGCGACCCAGAGATCGCGGGATCCGATAATGGCAACAATCATACTTCGTTTCAAACCGTCACTTATCTTATATTTCTAATTAAACCTTTAAAACCGTTCAAATGGGATGCAGGTTTCGATTTCTCGAACTGAAGACGTATGTCGATACATCGAAGGGCGAAAATCGGAAGATGCGCCCATTTCAACGGTTTAGCTGAATTGCATGTTGTAAAGTTCGGCGTATATTCCATTTTTCTCCAGCAATTCAGCGTGGCTTCCTTGTTCTGCAATACCTTCTTCGGTCAGTACCAAGATCCGATCCGCATTGCGGATGGTGGATAAGCGATGGGCGATAACAAAGGTGGTGCGGTCTTTCGCCAGCACCTCCAGGCTCTCCTGCACCACCCGCTCACTCTCATTATCCAGCGCGCTGGTGGCTTCGTCGAAGATCAAGATCGGCGGGTTCTTCAAAAATACGCGAGCGATGGAAAGCCGCTGCTTCTGCCCGCCCGAAAGCTTGATGCCCCGCTGACCGATATCGGTATGATACCCATTGGGGAGCGATAATATAAATTCATGGGCGTTGGCCTTTTTGGCAGCCTCGATGATCTCCTCTTCGGTTGCATCGGGGCGGCCATAGCGGATATTTTCCATCACCGTCCCTGCAAAGAGATAGACATCCTGCTGCACCATACCAATCTGATCCCGCAGACCCTTTAAGGTATACCGACGGATATCCTCCCCATCGATTTTAATGGTACCGTCGCTCACTTCATAAAAGCGGGGAATCAGATTGCAAAGGGTGGATTTTCCTGCCCCCGATTCGCCCACCAAAGCGATATATTCGCCGGCGCGCACATCCAAGGTCACCTTGGAGAGAACGACCTTTTCGTGCTCGGGATAGTGGAACGAGACGTCCTCAAAGGAAACATTCCCCTCAAAGCGGGGCGGCGCGATGGCATCGGTTTCGTCCACGATCTCGATGGGAACCTCCATCATCTCGCGGAAACGACCGAAGGCGGTAGCGCCGTTTTGAAACTGCTCGGTAAAATTGATCAGCTTACGCACCGGCTCGGTGAAGTTATTGATATAAAGAACAAAGGTGACCAGATCGGTGGCCGTCAACTGCTTGTATGTAATCAACACTGCGCCTGCCACCAGCACCGCGATGGTGATAAAGGTGGTGAACGCACCCAAGCCCGAATGGAAGATGCCCATATTGAGATAGGCAAATTTTTTAGCCTCCAGCAGTCCATCGTTGACCACTGCGAATTTTTTGGATTCTTCCCCTTCATTGGCAAAGGATTTGACCACACGAATGCCCGAAAGGTTATCCTCCATCCCCGCATTGAATTCCGAGATCTTTTCGCGGCTGCGCTTAAACGCTGAGCGCATCTTCACATTGCATTTGGCGGCAAACAAGATCATTATGGGCAAAATCAGCAGAGCAACCACGCCCAGTTTCCAATTCAGGCTCATCATAATGATCAGCGAGCCGACCAGCTTCATCAGCGAGATGAAGATATCTTCGGGTCCGTGGTGCGCCAACTCGGCAATATCGAAAAGATCGTTGCCGATGCGGCTCATCAAATGCCCGACCTTTTGATTATCATAAAAGCTAAAGGATAATTTCTGATAATGCTCAAAAAGTTCGGCACGCATGGTATATTCCATTTTGGCGCCCATCACATGCCCATAGTTTGCGGTAAAATAAGAGCAATAGGCCTCCAGCGCGATCAAGCCCACCATCGCCGCCGCAATAATTAAGATCCACTTCAAGGCATCGGGGCGGTTAATGATATCGCCGGTGATCAGCCGCACCAGCAATGGGATGATCAATGCGATCCCGCCGCCCAGGGTGGCAAAGAACATATCCGCCCAAAAGAGCTTCCAATGGGGCTTATAGTATGAGATAAATTTTTTGATCATTTTTGCTTTAATTCCTTCATTCTTTCTTTATAGTCCGGAAGGATCTTTTCGATCTCCTTATAGAAGGCGGGGCTATGGTTATGCTGCTTGATATGCGCCAGCTCGTGCACCACCACATAATCGATCGCCCGATCGCTTTTTTCCATTAAAAACAGAGAAAAGTTAATACTGTTCTTGCCGCTGCAACTGCCGTAGCGGGTGCGTGCCGAGGTGATCCTAAGCGCGGTGGGCGCCACGCCCATCTGCGCGGCGTAATAAGCCACCCTTTGGGGCAGATATTCCTTGGCACGCTTACGCAATGCGGCAATTTCTTCGGCAGAATACTGCTTTTGATTTTTTTGTTCCTCCAATCGGCGTTCGATCCACGCTTGGTTCTTTTGGATAAACCGCTCGATCACCGCTTTGGGGCAACCGTAAGGGGCGCGGACCTCCGGCTCGCCTTGGCGGTTGATACAAAGCGCTAACGTTTTACGTTGACTCCATATTATTTTCATACTTCATTTTACTTTCTATATGTTTTTAAAAGTATAGCACAATTTTTTTAAATTGTGAATAGCATCGTCAGAAAAAAACTCAAAAAAAAGCAGGCGGGAAAGGTCAGAACCCAAGCAACAAACATCGATACCGCAATTTTAAGGTCCACCTTCCCCGCCGCCCCCATCATGGCGCAGGTCTTGGCGTGGGTGGTGCTGACCGGAAGACCTTGAAAGGTGGAGAGCAATAAACTGAACGTCCCCGCCAGATCGGCGGCAAAGCCGCTTTGCAGATCCATCTGCACCATCGCGCCGCCCACCTTGCGGATGATCCTGCCGCCGCCCAATAGCGTACCCAAACTGATCACCCCGCTGCATAAAAGCATCAACCAAAAAGGCAGTTCAAACTCCCCCTGCATCCCTTGGCAAAGCAGCAAGACCGAAGCAAATTTAGGGGTATCCTGCAGGCCGTGGGCAAAGGCCATCAGCCCCGCCGATACCACCTGCCCGCCCTGCCAAAACCGTTGCGGTGCCCGCAGTTTGCCGAGAAAATAACTAAAAAACCGCCCTCCCAAAAATCCCAAGGTCACCGAAAGGACCAGCCCCGAAACCATCCGCCAGACCGCCACCATCGATACCGCACCGCCCAAGGCAACGGTCGCGCCCAGAATACTTGCCATCAGCCCGTGGCTCTCGCTGGTGGGGATGCCGAACCGCCAAGCCGCCACCGCCCATAGGATCACCGCCGCCAATGCCGCCGCCAATGCCGCGCCATCGGCCGAAAGATCGCCCATAAAATAAACGGTCTGCGCCACCTTCTGCCCGATCAAAAGTGCCGCCAAGCCGCCCAACGCGTTCATTACCCCCGCCAGCAATACCCCCTGCCGCATCGAAAGGGCGTTGGTCGCCACCGCCGAGGCGATGGCATTGGGCGCATCAGTCCAACCGTTGACAAAGAGAACCCCCAGCGCCGCCACCGCCACAGCGGCAGAGAGCGGAGTGGCAAACAGATCTGAAAATTGCATTAAAAAATCACCTCATAAATTCTTATGAGGTGATGTCCGTTTTTATTTGCGTCAGCGGTACGATCTCATACCCCTCCGCCCGCAGATTGTCGATGAGCGTGCCTAAGATCTGCGCGTTGGTTTGAGAGGTGGAATGGAGCAGCAAAATACAGCCGTTGTGCATTCGGCTCATGATCTTTTGGAGTGCCGCTTCGGGATCGGGTTGATCGTTTTCCACCCAATCGTAATAGGCAAAACTCCAAAAAACGGTTTTCAATCCCAAAAGTTCATTATAGTCCAACGCCCGCGCCGAAAACCGCCCCTGCGGAAAGCGGAAATATCCCGACGGCTCGATGCCGTAGCCCCTTAAGATCTCGTTCCAACCATCCACCTGGGTGCGATAGGCGGAAAGATCGGTCAGCTTGGTCATATCGGGATGATGAAGGCTATGATTGCCGATGATCTGCCCCTCCGCCGCCATCCGCCGAATGATCTCTTCATTCTGCTTTAAGAAATTTCCATCCACAAAAAAGGTGGCAGTCACCCCTTTTTCCTTTAAGGTATCCAAGATCGGCGCGTGGGTCCCTTTATCGAACCCCGCATCAAAGGTGATGGAGACTTTTTTGGTCTGCCCCTCCCCGCAATAAAGCACCGAATGACCGCTGAGGTCCACTTCCTTTGCCACCTGCGGTTGCAGATGCTCCTCATTGGGCTGAAAATACCAATCGTAGCCGGTGGGATCGGCAGTGCTGCCGCCCGCGCCGAGAAAAAAGATTCCCGCCACCATCAAAAGCGGAATCGCTAAAAATATCATTAAATCCTTGCCTTTGACCATTCATTTTTCACTCCTTTTTATATATTGTTTGGTTTTCGGGGGCAAAAAATGCGTAATTTTGGCAAAAATATATATGGTATTTTGATGATAAGTCTGTTATAATTTTTCTGTTACGAATTTATATTAAAGAAGGTTTAGGATGAAAAGAGAAGATTTAAGAAATATTGCCATCATCGCCCACGTCGACCACGGTAAGACCACCTTGGTGGATGAGATGCTCAAGCAGGGCGGTGTCTTCCGCGATAATCAAGCGGTTGCCGATCGGGTGATGGACAGCAACGATCTGGAGCGGGAGCGCGGCATTACCATTCTGGCTAAAAATACCGCCGCCCATTGGAACGGAACCAAGATCAATAACGTCGATACTCCGGGCCACGCCGATTTTTCCGGCGAGGTGGAGCGGATCTTAAAGATGGTCAACGGCGTTCTTTTATTGGTGGATTCCTTTGAGGGTGCCATGCCCCAGACCCGCTTTGTTTTGGAAAAGGCGCTGGAGATGGGGCACCAAATTATCGTCGTCGTCAATAAGATCGACCGCCCCGATGCGCGCCCCTTGGAAGTGGTGGACGAAGTGTTGGAACTTTTGATCGAGCTGGGCGCCACCGACGAGCAGCTGGATAGCCCCATCCTCTTCTGCTCCGGTAGAGAGGGTACCGCATCGGTCACCCCCGACCAACCGGGCACCGACCTTGCCCCCTTATTTGAGAAAATTTTAGAGCAGATCCCCGCCCCCGAGGGCGAGGATGAAGAGCCCCTGCAGATGCTGGTCTCCTCCATCGACTATAATGATTTTGTCGGTCGGATCGGTATCGGCAGAGTGGAGCGCGGAGTCATCCGCCAAAATGAAGAGTTGGCGATCTGCAACTATCATCATCCCGAGGAGATCCGCAAAGGGCGGATCCAGGCATTGTTTGCCATCGAAGGGTTAAACCGTGTCCCCATCACTGAAGCCAAGGTGGGCGACATTGTCTGCTTCTCGGGCATCGAAAATGTCACCATCGGCGAGACCCTTTGCGCCGCCGATACCCCCGAACCGCTGCCTTTCGTCAAGATCAGCGAACCGACCTTGGAGATGAACTTTATGGTCAACAACAGCCCCTTTGCAGGCCGCGAGGGTAAGTTTGTCACCTCCCGCCATCTCCGCGATCGGCTGATGCGGGAACTGCTGAAGGACGTTTCCCTGCGGGTGGAAGAGGGCGAGACTGCCGATACCTTTAAGGTAGCGGGCCACGGCGAGATGCACCTTTCCATTTTGATCGAAACGATGCGGCGCGAGGGCTATGAATTTGCCGTCTCGATGCCCCATGTTCTTTATAAAGAGATCGACGGCAAAAAATGCGAACCCATCGAGCACGTTTATATCGACGTTCCCGACGATTGCGTCGGCGCGGTGGTGGAGCGCCTCGGTTCCCGCAAGGGCGAGATGCTTTCGATGGAGCCCAACGGCTCGCGGATGAAGCTGGAATATCTGGTTCCCGCCCGCGGACTCATCGGCTATAAGAGCGATTTTCTCACCGCCACCCGCGGCGAGGGCGTGATGAACACCATCTTCCACGGCTACGAGCCCTTCAAGGGCGAGATCCCCGGCCGCTCCTGCGGTTCGCTGATTGCCTTTGAGACCGGCGAATCGGTCACCTACGGCTTATTTAACGCCCAGGAACGCGGCGCGCTCTTCATTGAAGCGGGCGTTCCCGTCTACGAAGGAATGATCGTGGGGATGAACCCCAAGGGCGATGATATTGCCGTCAACGTTTGCAAACGCAAGCACGTCACCAATATGCGTGCCAGCGGGTCGGACGAAGCGTTGCGCTTAGTACCGCCCAAGCGGTTGAGTCTGGAGGAATCCATCGAGTTCATCGCCCCCGATGAGCTGATCGAGATCACCCCCACCAACATCCGCCTGCGTAAGCGCAC
>JAZSBU010000132.1:0-7748 GCA_045602565.1 Eubacteriales bacterium
GTCGGTCTGCGCCGATTTCAACGGTTTATACTGCAATTTTTCGGTCCAGACGAATTCTCTCGGTTAACATGGAGATGAATTCTCCGTTGGTCGGCTTCCCCTTGGAACTCTTTACGGTAAAGCCAAAGATCGCATTGATGACATCGATATCCCCTCTGCCCCACGCCACCTCAATGGCGTGGCGGATGGCACGCTCCACGCGGGAGGCGGTGGTTTTATTCTTTTTTGCAACGGTCGGGTACAGATCCTTGGTGATGGCTTTGAGCATATTGCGATCCTCCAGCGAAAGCAGGATGGAATCCCGAATGTAATCATAGCCGCGGATATGGGCAGGAACACCCACTTCATGCATCAATTCTGCCACATAACGCTCCAGCTCAAATTTACCTTCATCGACCGGCTCCAATCCCGCCTTCTTTTTATCCAACAACACCTTCAGGCGGTCGCGGATAAATTGATAATCCAAGGGCGGAACCAAAAAGAGATCGGCCCCTGCCTGCATCACCCTTTGCGCCATATAATCGTTGGGCACTTGCGAGAGCACCGCATAAACGGCGTCTTCCCGATAATTGACTTCCTTTAAAGCCTCCAGAATGTCCTGGGCGCTGCGGCCGGGCAAAAAGCTATCCATCAGAACGATATCGGGCTGCATCTCGCAAAGCACCCGCACCGCATCGGCACCGTTACTGCAACAACCCAACACATCAAAACCCAATGCGGCAAACCGTTCTTTATTCAGCGCCGCCGCTTCTTCGTCTGCCTGCAGCAGTACCATTGTCCATTTTTCAAACATCTCTTTCATCTATGTATTTCCTCCTCAAATTCCGTGGGGACGGATGTTTTTTCGCCCCTTTTGCTCAAATGATAGCAATTTATTTCCAAAGATGCTGTCGAAAAATGCTCCATATGAAAAAATTTTTTCCAAAGGCGGCGGGGTGGCAAAAAACGCGGTTTTTCGCCCTGGGAGGAACGCCTTTTTCAAACAGAAAAAACTGCTGCCTTCCGCTCAAGCAGATCGCGGTCGGCATCCACAATGCAGTTTTCTCTGCGCTATCGAGCACATTATGTGCCCATTATACCAGCGACTTTCTCATTTGTCAATCCCCAATCTTGACAATCGAGCACAAAAAGTGTACAATAACACTGAGGTGATTTCCATGACATTTGCCAAACGCTTACGTCAATTAAGAGAAGAGCGGGGGCTTTCTCAAAGTGCCTTGGCCGCCAAGGTGGGGCTTTCTAAAAGCAGCATCAATATGTATGAACGAGGCGAGCGGGAGCCGGGCTTTGCCGCGCTTACTGCCTTTGCCGCGCTGTTCTCTATCGATATTGATACCCTTTTAGGCGGAACCCCCAAGCCCAAGACCCTCAAGGTATTGGGCGAGATCGCCTGCGGCGAACCCATCTTCACCAACCAAGAAGAGAGCATCTTCGGCGGTGCGGAGCAGGCGGATTTTTGCCTGCGCGCCAAGGGCGACAGTATGATCGGGGCAAGAATCGCCGATGGAGATCTGGTCTTTATCCGCCGCCAGCCGACGGTGGAGAACGGCGAGATCGCCGCGGTGGTCATCGATGACACCGCCACCTTGAAGCGGGTCTATTATTATCCCGAGGAGCAAAAACTTTCCCTCAACGCCGAAAACCCGCGGTATGCGCCGCTCATCTATGTGGGGGAGGAATTGGATCATATCCGCATTTTAGGCAAAGCCATCGGTTTTTGCAGCGATCAACTTTAAAATCTTCGATTTTTGTTGACAAATTATATAATCTATGATACCATTCGTTCATAGATCGGAGGCGCAATATTCATCAGTACCGCTCTTTCAGGGGTCAAAATAAGGCGCGCGAAAGGGAATATTGCCGAAGCAATTTTTTCTTTCCCCATAGGATCAATTGCTGGGTCGGCGCAAAATATGCGCCGAACTGTCGTGATGAAGCATCACGGAGTGCCGTCTTTTTGAGGAAATTTCCTGCAAAAGAGTCGATCTTTTGCAGGTTTTTTATTTTGTACATTATTTTATATAGGAGGAAATTCTTATGCAATTCAAAAAGTTGCTCCCCAAGCTGCTGATCGTTGCGTTTATCGTTGCGTTCGGTATCCTTTGCGCCTTTACCGGTTCCATTACCTCTCCGGTGGGTACGCTTTGGTCCCTGTTCCCGCCGGTCGTCGCGATCGGTCTGGCGCTCATCACCAAGGAAGTGTATTCTTCTTTGTTTGTGGGCATCCTGATGGGTGGTCTGCTGGCCACCAATTTCAACCCCTTAAAAACCATTGATTCGGTGACCACCACCGGCTTTATCGATGCCGTTTCCGGCACCGCAGGCATCTTTGCCTTCTTGGTTTTGCTGGGTGCCATCGTTGCTCTGCTGAATAAGGCAGGCGGTTCCCGCGCTTTCGGCAACTGGGCGGCTAAGCACGTCAAGACCAAGGTCGGTGCCGCGCTGGCGACCTTTGCTTTCGGCGTTTTGATCTTCATCGACGACTATTTCAACTGCCTCACCGTCGGTGCGGTGATGCGTCCGGTGACCGATAAGGTGAAGATCTCCCGCTCCAAGCTGGCGTATATTATCGACGCCACCGCCGCCCCGGTCTGCATGATCGCGCCCATCTCTTCCTGGGCGGCTGCGGTTTCGGAATATGTTCCCGAAGGGCAAAACGGTATCGCTTTGTTCTGCCAGGCAATTCCCTATAACCTCTATTCTTTGATGACCTTTGTCTTCATCATTGCCATCACCCTGATGAAATTTGATTTCGGCCCGATGAAGCTGCACGAAATGAATGCCGATAACGGCGATCTCTTCACCTCCGGCCGCCACGAAGGCGAAGTTGAGGAGTTGGAAGAAGGCTCTCCCAAGGCGAGAGTATTCGATCTGGTGCTCCCCATCATCATCCTGATCGCTATCTGCGTATTTGCGTTGTTCTATGTGGGCGCGGAAGGCAATTTCGGTGCCAACTTCATTGACGCCTTTGCCGCTACCGATGCTACCGTCGGCCTGCCTTTAGGCGGTCTGGTTGCCTTAGTTGTTACCTTGATCTATTTCATCGCCCGCCGCCTGATCTCCTTCAAGGATGCGATGGCTTGCGTTCCCAAGGGCTTTATCGCGATGGTTCCCGCCATTCTGATCCTCACTATGGCAACCACCCTGAAGAATATGACCGGTCTTTTGGATTCCGACGGATTTGTCAGCAGCGCTTTGGCAGGCGCAAGTGCCCTGCAAAGCTTCCTGCCCGCCATCATCTTCCTGGTGGCTTGCGGCATCTCCTTCTCCACCGGTACTTCCTGGGGCACCTTCGGTATTCTGATCCCCATCGTTCTGGCGGTCTTCCCTGTGGGCAGCTCCTTGGGCATCATCGGGATGTCTGCTTGCTTGGCCGGTTCGGTCTGCGGTGACCATTGCTCCCCCATCTCCGATACCACCATTATGAGTTCGGCAGGTGCGCAGTGCAACCATATCAACCACGTTTCCACCCAGCTTCCCTATGCGCTGACAGTGGCGGGTATTTCCCTGGTCGGTTACCTGCTGGCAGGCTTTGTGCAGAACGTTTATCTCGTTTTGGGTGTCTCCTTGGTTCTCACCATCGGCACTTTGTTTGTTATCAAAACATTGACCAAAAATAAATGAATGAATAAATAACGCAAAAATAGCGCAGTCTTCATTTTGAAGATTGCGCTATTTTTTATTCTTCGGGTTGACAAGTAGTTTTTTCGGTGGTAAAGTTTAAAAATAAAGAAGGTGAACCCTATGAAAATAATCGATTTCCATACCCATATCTATCCCGATGCCATCGCCGATAAGGCGACCGCCGCCATTCGCAAATTCTATGAATTCGGCGAAGGCGGATTTCACGGCTCGGCGCAGGTCCTGCTGGAGCGGGGCAAGGCGGGCGGTATCGCCGAATTTGCCGTTCTGCCGGTGGCTCTCCACCCCGACCAGGTGCGAAAGATCAATGAAAATATCATCCACGAAGCATCCGCCCATCAAGAGTTCCACGGCTTTGGCACCGTCCACGCCGCGATGGACGGGCTGATGGAGGAGGTAGAGTTTATCTACCGTGCAGGGCTGCACGGTATCAAGCTCCATCCCGATACCCAACTTTTCAATATTGATGACGAACGCTTGCTCCCGGTCTACGACTATATGCAAGGCAAGCTGCCGCTGATCACCCATACCGGCGATCACCGCTATGATTATTCCCATCCCCGCCGCTTAAAGCGGGTGATGGATCTCTTCCCCCGTTTGGAGGTCATTGCTCCCCATTTCGGCGGTTGGAGTGTTTTTGATGAAGCGGTGGCTCTGCTGGGCCCCAAAAATTGCTGGGTGGACCTTTCCAGCTCCCGCCAAATGATGAGTACAGAGCAATTTCTGCATTATATCGATGCCTACGGTGCCGATCGGGTGCTCTTTGGCAGCGATTTTCCCATCTGGGACCCTGCGGAAGAAGCGGCGTTTTTTATGCAACTACCCTTAAAGGATGCCGACAAGGAAAAAATTGCTTATAAAAATGCGGAAAAAATTTTGAAAAAGGGTTGACAATCCCTTTTTCTTCGTTTAGAATAAATCTTAATTTACAAATGCTATGATGATATTAAGCGTTTGCAGATCTGATCCTTCAGAGAGCCGCCGGTGGGTGCGAGGCGGTGGGCAGAGCAGGCGCGGTCTCCTATCGGAGCAGGGTTTCCGAAACAAAAGTAAGAAACTCCGGGCGGTCCCGTAACAGACCAAGGGCTTGATAGAGCCTGCTGAGTGGCTTCCTTTGGGGAGCAATGCCGGGTGGTACCGTGGTCAATTTTGTTTTTGATCATCCCGCAAAGAGAGAAATCTCTTTGCGGGATTTTATTTTGTAATTTCATTCGAAAGGATCTGAAGATATGAAGAAGATTATGATTTCCGATGCAACACTGCGTGCCTGCGCCGAAGCCAAAACCGCTCTTTCCTTCCGGGAAAAGCTCAATATCGCGCAATGGCTGGATGCCGCAGGGGTGGATACCATCGAATTGCCCGCGCTGGTGCACGAAAAGGAAGATGCGGTCATCTGCCGTACCATCGCCACCGCGATGAAAAACGCATCCATTGCCATCGATTGCGGTGAAAACCCCGCCGCGGCTTGGGATTGCGTGAAGGATACCCTAAACCCCATTCTCCAGATCGTTTTGCCCACCTCCACCGTGCAGATGGAATATACCTATCATTTAAAGGCACCCAAGATGCTGGAAAAACTGGCCGCCCTTTGCAAAGAAGCCAAGGCGCTCTGCCCGAATGTGGAATTGGTCGCCAAGGATGCCACCCGCGCGGAAGAAGGCTTTATTGCCGAATGTTGCAAAGTAGCCGCTGAAAACGGTGCCACCGCTATCACCCTCTGCGACGACAGCGGCATCTTCTTCCCCGAAGATTATACCAAGCTGATCGGCGAACTGAAGACCGCTTGCGATCTGGCGATCTATATCCAACCCAACGATGCCCTTTCGATGGCAGCGGCCTCCGCCATTGCCGCCATCAACGCCGGTGCTGCAGGCATCAAGACCGCCGCTTCCGCCGATTATCTGCGTGCCGATACCTTGGCGGATATCTTCCGCGCCAAAAAGGATGCGCTGGATGCCACCGTCGCATTGGATCATACCGCCATCCATAACCTGATCGGCAATATTCTTGCCGACGGCGCTCCCGCCGAGACCGCCCCTGCCCTGCAGGAGGCAGACACCGGCGCCATGCTGGATGAGTCCTGCACTTTAGCCGAGATCGGCACCGCCGCCAAAGAGCTGGGTTATGATCTCTCCGACGAGGATAACGGCAAGATCTACGAAGAATTCAAGCGGGTCATTGCCAAAAAAGAAACCATCGGTGCGCGGGAATTGGAGGCCATCATCGCTTCTGCCGCCATGCAGGTTCCTTCCACCTTCCATGTGGTCAACTATGTGGTCAACAGCGGTAATATCATCACCGCCACCGCCAACCTTACTTTAGAAAAGAACGGCGAACAGTTCACCGGTGTCTCCACCGGCGACGGCCCCATCGATGCCGCTTTCCACGCTATTGAGCAGATCGTCGGCCACCATTATGAGCTGGATGATTTCCAGGTCCAAGCGGTCACCAAAGGCCGCGAAGCGGTGGGCTCTGCCCTCATTCGCCTGCGCGCCAACGGCAAGCTCTATTCCGGCAACGGTGTTTCCACCGATATCATCGGTGCCTGCATCCGTGCCTATGTCAACGCTTTGAATAAGATTGTATACGAGGGTTAATTACTATGAAACTCGCTTTTTCAACCAAAAATGTACCCGCCGAAAGCTATATCCGCCTTTGCAATCTCACCGCGGAATACGGCTTCGACGGATTTGAAATCGATAACCCCTTGGCCGAGCGGGAAGCCCATGCCGACAGTATCTTGAATTCGGCAATGAACGCTGCCGCCAAGCGCAAGCTGATCAATCGGCACATCGGCGTCTCGGTCTTGACCTATCCCGAGGTGATCACCGCAAAGACCGATCCCGAAAGCATCCAAAAATGCGTCAGCTTAGCCGCCCGCGCAGGCGCGGTCGGCGCGGTAATCCGCATCGGCGATATTGAGGACGAAACCTTAAAGACCCTCTGCGCCCCCGCCATTGCAAAGGCGGAGCAGCGGGGTGTGATGCTGCTGATCGAGACGGTCGGTGCCTATGCCGAGACCAAAAAGGTCTTGGAGACCATCGGTCTTTTCGGCTCTGCCCATGTGGGTGCCTGCTGGAACATCCGCGCCACCTATTTTGATGCGCGGGAGGATGCCGATACCACCATTCAGAATTTGGGCGCTTACATCAACTATGTCCGTATCGGCGACCGCAAGGGCGAAAAGAATGTCCTTTTGGGCGAAGGCGACCTGCCGGTCATCGAATTTATGAACGCCCTGCGCTCGCTGAACTATGAAGGGTATTTAGCGGCGGATTGGAACGAAGAAATCACCGATCCCGATATCGTTCTGACCCATTTTGTCAGCTACATTTCGGGCAAACTGCCCACCGCCGAAAAGCCGCGGGAGATCTTTTATAACCGCGATAAGAGCGGTACATTTCCCTGGAAAAAATACGAGGTTTTGGACATTACCTTCTCTCAGGTATTGGATGAGATGGTCGCCCGCTACCCCGACCAATATGCCTTTAAGTATACCACTCTGGATTATACCCGCACCTATGCCCAATTCCGCGACGATGTGGATAAGGCAGCCGCGGCATTGATTTCGTTGGGGGTCAAACCCGGTCACCATGTTTCCATCTGGGCGACCAACATTCCCCAATGGTTCATCACTTTCTGGGCGACGGTCAAGATCGGTGCGGTTCTGGTCACCGTCAACACCGCCTATAAGATCCACGAAGCGGAATACCTGTTCCGCCAATCCGATACCCATACGCTGGTGATGGTGGAAAATAACCGCGATTCCGATTATAAAGCCATCATTGAAGAGCTTTGCCCCGAACTGAAGAATACCAAGGCGGGCGAGCCGCTCTATTCCAAAAATCTGCCCTTCCTGCGTAATGTCATCACCGTCGGTTTTGAGATGGAGGGTGCCTTGGAATGGAACGATTTTATGGACCGCTCCGACCGCGTTCCCCAAGAAGAAGTGCGGCGGCTGGCGGCGTTGGTCAAACCCGACGATGTCTGCAATATGCAATACACTTCGGGCACCACGGGCATGCCCAAGGGGGTTATGCTGACCCATCGCAACATTGTTAATAACGGCAAGACCATCGGCGATCGGATGGATACCTCCCCCGCGG
>JAZSBU010000133.1:0-5535 GCA_045602565.1 Eubacteriales bacterium
TAGCACCCGCGTGCTCTGCAAAAACGCGGTATTCGGGGAAAAAGGGTGCAAATACGATCACCTCATCCCCGGGATTGGTAACCGCCGCCAAGGAGATGGTCAGTGATGCTGCAGCGCCGCAGGTCATATAGATCAGATTCAGCGTTGCTCCCACATTATATTCTTGGTTGAGATTATCGGCAATCTTTTGGCGAACCGCCGGATCACCCACCGCCGCGGTATACCCATGGAGCAGAACGGGATCCATCTCATTGAGCAGTTTTTTCATCGTCTCGCTGACTTTTTCGGGCGCGGCAACGCTGGGATTGCCGATGCTGAAATCAAAGACATTTTCGGCGCCGATCTCCGCCTTGCGGCGCTTGCTGTATTCAAAAATTTCGCGGATCACCGAGCTTTTTTTGCCCAGCTCCATCATTTTCGGTGAAAGATCCATTGTTTTCATACTCCTTCAAATTCAATAATAAAAGCCCGCTTCTTCTTGCTCCAAATAAAGCATAGAGAATCGCGGGCTTTCTGATCCTATAAAAGCGGCGCTTAGCGCTCGCAAGAAGAGGCACACAGAAAGTCCGTACTGCTAAAATAAAATCGATTGAAATTTTTAAGCATTATTTCTGCTCCTCTCTATAAAAATAATATAATTATTATAGACCTGCATTTTTTCTTTGTCAAGGTTTTTCCTAATAAAATTGCGAAAAAAGAGGGGACAAATTGTCCCCTCTTCGTCAAAACTAAATCATAAATTTAAAAGTTTAAGAGCAAACCGTCCATTTTGCTTAAAATAACCCAGGTTGAACATTTCCCCTGCGTGTTTCTTGCTCCAATTTTCAGCTACTGTTTTTAATTCATTTGCTGTAATAAGCAGAATTTGAGTATCATTATTTAATGAATAATCAACACACTCTTGTATACTTTGTTGTGTAAATTCAGGAGCAATAACCATAAATACAACCACATCTTTTTCCGAGTTTTTAATATAACGATCGAATTGTTGAATATGATCTTTTAGATTTACTGGGCTTTCTTTTGATTTATTATCCCACATTATATATTTATCTTTAAAAGATAATTTTCCATCGGGATGGTCCGTTCCGGTCAATGTTAGCGGTTTGTTTAATAACATTTTTTCAAAAATGTAATTTGTTGCATCTTCAAAATAATGCTCGCATTGCAAATCTTTTTCAATAATATTGTTTGCACGCAGGAATTTTAAATCGCGATGAGCAAGTTCATCAAAAACAGCCACCAATTTTTCTCTTGTATCTTCCGTCTTTAACTCAATTCGGCGAATGGAGTCATAATAATTCAAAATTCTATCAATCAATACCTTTTTGGTGCCAGAAACAATTAGACCAAGATCACCACACCAATCGTAAAGATCATTTACATTCATGCCATCATTAGCCGAAAATCCCGCAATTAAATTTGACGGTTGAATGGATTTCAAAATAATTCCTTTCAATTCATTTACAGTCGGATTATTAGAAATTTCAATGTTTGCCTTTTCATAGTACTTGCTTGCTTTATTAACAATGTCGATCAAATATTGTTTTTTTGTTTTCTTGATGACATAATCGACTAATTTTTCATAGCCAAAAGAACGAATTTCAATGTTGTAATACTTTCTAATTTCACAAGCGATATCATCAGGAATCATATCGCATAAAACACCATCAGAGTTTTTAATGCAAACTAACAAGCCCTTGCTTTGCAGTAATTTTCTTGTCGTTTCAATATCATCGAAGGTATGCAGTACATTTTGTGGATTAGGAAATCTCCCTGATTTCGCCTCAATTATTTGTTGTTCTCTAATGGAAATGGATAAATATTTTCTTAATGCTTCCAAAAGATTCTTCTCATCGATAGTAATATCATCGTTAAGTGCCCATGCCGTATCAAGCATATGCTTGAATAGTGCTAAATCCTTTGATATTTTCCCAATTTCGAAATTGTTGGATTCATCAACTATAGATTTCTCATAATTCAAAATTGCGGCATCAGTTTCTTTGCATGGAGAAATAAAATCATCTTGATCAAGCAAAAAATCGCGCAGTAAAATGGGAGCAATAATTCTAACTGCTCTATTACCATCAAGTTTGATTTCTTCCAATCGATTTGCAATATTCTCGTACGATGTATATTGCTTTGCAGTCTTAACCAAAAAGGTTTTAATTTCTTCAAGTTCGAGTCTTCTATAATCCGCAACATATGCAGATGCTATTCTTTTTGCAATAGTGATATTCGGTACTTGTTCAACAAATTTAACAAAATCCATAATAAAGCCCCCTTTTAATGTATTTTAACATAAAAGGAATAACTTGTCAAAAACAAAAAATCTCGTCGATATATTGATGCGATGCATCAACTCGATATATTTTTGCGTGCAAAAATTCGATATGTTTGCCTTACGGCAAACTCGATATAATAAACCCCTCTGCCCGAGGGCAGAGGGGTTTATTGAGATCAGGCAAGCCTGATTAAATATTACATTTCAGAGAGTTTCTTGAGGTTCTCTCTCTTTTCGGTCGCGGCCTTTTCACCGGCGCTGAAGAGAACTTCAGCTCTTTCGGGGTTTGCACGGCTCAAAGCGTTATAACGAACTTCGTTCATGATGAAGTCGCGATAAGCAATGGTGGGCTCCTTGGAATCATAGGTCAAGGGGTTCTTGCCCTCGGCAGCCAGATCGGGATTGAAGCGATACAGTTGCCAATAACCGGACTGAACAGCCTTCTTGGATTCTTCCATCGAGGTGCCCATACCGCCCTTAATACAATGGTTGTTACAGGGAGGATAAGCGATGGTGATGTAAGGACCAAGATAAGCTTCCGCCTCAGCAAAAGCCTTGACGCACTGATTATAATCAGCACCCATGGAAACCTGAGCTACATAGACATAGCCGTAGGAGCGAGCGATAGCGCCCAGATCCTTCTTCTTAGTTACCTTACCGGCAGCAGCGAACTGAGCAATGGAACCGGAAGGAGTGGACTTGGAAGCCTGACCACCGGTGTTGGAATAAACTTCGGTATCGAAGACCAGGATGTTGACATCTTCGTTGGAAGCGATCACGTGGTCCAAACCGCCGAAGCCGATATCATAAGCCCAACCGTCACCACCGAGGATCCAGATGGATTTCTTGGCGATAAAGTCTTTTTGAGCCAGGATAGAAGCGGCAGCAGCCTTGCCCTTTTCACAGCAATCAACCTTTTCCAACTCGGCAACCAATTTCTCGGTAGCAGCGGTATTGGTCTTGGTATCGTTGTAGGTCGCCTTCCACTCGTCGATGGCAGCCTTGAGGCTATCGATGGTGGTGAAGCTATAGAGTTCTTCGATCTCGGCAGTTACCTTCTCGCGCAACTGAGTTGCACCCAAGAACATACCCAAACCGTGCTCAGCGTTGTCTTCAAACAGGGAGTTTGCCCAAGCAGGACCGTGACCCTTCTTATCCACAGTATAGGGAGTGGAGGGAGAAGAACCGCCCCAGATGGAAGAACAACCGGTAGCGTTGGAGATATACATACGATCGCCGAAGAGCTGAGTCATCAACTTGGCATAGGGAGTCTCGCCGCAACCTGCGCAAGCGCCGGAGTACTCGAGCAAGGGAGTCTTGAACTGAGAACCCTTAACGGTCTCAATCTTGAATACTTCGTTGACTTCGGGTTTCTCTTCAACGTTCTTATAGTTGTAGTTGAAGTATTTCTGCTCGCCGATCTGAGAATCCAAGCCGCTCATAACGAGAGCCTTATTCTTCGCCGGGCAGATCGCAGCACAGCTGCCGCAACCGGTACAATCCAGAACAGAAACGCCCATGGTGAAGGTCAGGTGATCCAGACCCTTACCCATCATCTTCTTGGTCTTCATGCCTTCGGGAGCGTTTGCAACTTCCTCAGCGTTCAGAACGAAGGGACGGATAACAGCATGGGGGCAAACCAGAGAGCACTGGTTACATTCGATACAGTTTTCGGGAATCCACTGGGGAACATCCACTGCGATACCGCGCTTTTCAAAAGCAGCAGCACCCTGCTCCATATGGCCATCGACATACTTTTCGAAGGCGGATACAGGCAGAGAATCACCCTTTTGAGCGTTGACGGGAACCAGAATGTTCTCAACATATTCTTTCAGATCTGCTCTGTCGCACTCAACAGTGACCTTAGCTTCCTCGGCAACAGCATTCTTCCAAGAAGCAGGAATCTCGACCTTAACAGCGCTGTTTGCACCGGCCTCGATTGCCTTATGGTTCATATCAACAATGTGCTGACCCTTCTTGCTATAGGAATAGGTAGCAGCATCTTTCATATACTGAATGGCTTCCGCTTCGGGAATTACCTGAGCGATCTTAAAGAATGCAGACTGCAGAACGGTATTGATTCTGCCGCCCAAGCCGATCTCACGACCGATCTTGATACCATCGATGATATAGAAGTTGATATCATTGTCTGCCAAGTACTTCTTAACGTTTGCAGGCAGACGATCATCCAACTCTTCCACAGACCAGGGGCAGTTGAGCAAGAAGGAACCGCCCTTCTTGACTTCGGATACCATATCATACTTATCGATATAAGAGGGGTTATGGCAAGCTACAAAATCTGCCTTGGAGATGAAATAGGTGGATTTGATGGGGGTATCACCAAAACGCAAGTGGGAGATGGTAACACCGCCAGATTTCTTGGAGTCGTATGCAAAGTAAGCCTGAGCATACTTATCGGTGTGGTCACCGATGATCTTGATGGAGTTCTTATTTGCACCAACAGTACCGTCGGAACCCAGACCCCAGAATTTGCAGGAGATGGTGCCTTCGGGAGCGGTATGGATATCCACGGTGGGCAGGGACAGGTTGGTAACATCATCAACGATGCCGATGGAGAAGCTGTTCTTGGGCTCAGCAGCCTTCAGGTTCTCATAAACAGCGGCGATGCAACCGGGAGTAGTGTCCTTAGAGCCGAGACCGTAACGGCCGCCGACAACCTGAACATCCTTAAACTCGGTACCTGCCAAAGCGGTAACAACATCCAGATACAGAGGCTCGCCCAGAGCGCCGGGCTCCTTAGTACGATCCAGAACAGCGATCTTCTTCACGCTCTTGGGCAGAACGGCAAGCAGATGCTTGGTGGACCAAGGACGATACAAACGAACCTTGACCAAACCAACCTTAGCGCCGTTTGCGTTGAGGTAGTCAACAGTCTCTTCGATGGTATCGTTTACAGAGCCCATGGCAACGATGACATATTCAGCATCGTCTGCACCATAGTAGTTGAAGGGCTTGTAGTTAGTGCCGATCTTGGCATTGACCTTGTCCATATACTCTTCAACAACTGCAGGCAGGGCATCATAATACTTATTGCAAGCCTCGCGTGCCTGGAAGAAAACGTCGGGGTTCTGGGCAGAACCGCGCAGAACAGGATGCTCGGGGTTCAATGCGTTCTTGCGGAACTCATTGACAGCGTCCATATCCAGCATGTCCTTCAAATCTTCATAATCCCAGATCTCGATCTTCTGCAGCTCATGAGAGGTTCGGAAACCATCGAAGAAATGCAGGAA
>JAZSBU010000134.1:0-2407 GCA_045602565.1 Eubacteriales bacterium
GGTGATGTCCTCTAAATGGCAGCGGGGCATCACGCCCGCCTCAAAGGCCTGCGCCACGGTTGCCAGATATTGATCCATCGCCTGCCGGCGGGTCATCTTGAGTTTATTGAAGATATGATAATCGCTGCAGGAGACCAAAATACCGGTCTCGCGGATCCCCAAATCCTTGACCAAATTGAAATCTTCCTTGGTGGCGCGGATCCAGGTGGTGATCTCGGGGAACTTCAACCCCAGCTCCTGGCATTTCCGCAGAGCTTCCCGATCCTTTTCGCTATAAACGAACATCTCGGTCTGCCGAATGATACCAAAGGGACCGCCCAATTTAGAGAGCAGCTTATAGATCTTTACGATCTGATCCACCGAATAGGGCTCCACCGATTGCATTCCATCCCGCAAGGAGGTATCGGTGATCCAGATCTCTCTGGGCATCTCGATGGGAACGCGGCGATGGTTGAAGGTCACCTTGGGGATCTCGCTATAGGTATAAAGATCCCGATACAGGTTGGGGTTTGCCACATCCTGCAGATCGTATTTATAGTTTTCATCTTCCAGCAGATTGCTGATATGGGATAATTCCGGCATTTTTGTGTTCTCCTTTCGGGAAATACTCGTATGATTGTATACAATTATACTATCATTATATTATGCTGTCAATAGAGTATATGCCGAAAAATGTATTTCTATCAATAAATTTTTGATACATTTACCCAAAATCGACCAAACAAAAAAAGAACCTGCCAAGGCAGGTTCTTTCTTATATTAGGCGATTTGCGCCCATTGCACTCTTTTGGTTAAATCGATCAAATGGGATGGATTTTTCGTTGGGTCGCATCCTCGGCTATATAATGATATGCCGAGGTGCGGCACGACGGAAAAGGCGCCCATTTCATCGATTCTTAGTAATTCTCAGCTCTTACCTCAAAGTAGGACTTGGGATGTGCACATACCGGGCAAACTTCCGGAGCCTTCTTGGCCATCACCAGATGACCGCAGTTGCGGCATTCCCACATGGTCTCTTCGCTCTTCTCAAAGACCTTCTGCATCTCCACATTGGAAAGCAGGGCGCGATAACGCTCTTCGTGGGTCTTCTCGATGGCGGCGACAGCGCGGAACTGATATGCCAGAGTGGTGAAGCCTTCTTCTTCGGCTTCTTTGGCAAAGGTAGAATACATATCGGTCCACTCATAGTTCTCGCCTTCGGCGGCGGCCAGCAGGTTGGCGGCGGTATCGCCGAGCTCACCTAAAGCCTTGAACCACATTTTTGCGTGCTCTTTTTCGTTATCGGCAGTTTTTTGGAAGATGGCCGCGATCTGCTCGTAGCCTTCTTTTTTGGCGACAGAAGCAAAGTAGGTATACTTATTTCTCGCCTGGCTTTCGCCTGCAAATGCAGTCATCAGATTTTTTTCGGTTTTAGATCCTTTCAGTTCCATAGTGTTTCTCCTTTTTTTATAATTTAAAATTATTATTGACATTTCGGGCAGGTATAATGCACTGCCAATTCATATTCGTTGATGGGAAAGCCCAGCCGCTGCTGCATTTCTTCCATCAAGCCCTCCGAAGGGTGATCGGAAACCGTTCCGCATCCATCGCATATTAAATGAATATGCGGGATATTGCTCTTATCATAACAATCGGTGTGGCCGCAGAAGGTAATCTTTTTGATCTCCCCTTCCTCCGCCAAGCGAATCAGATTATTATAAACTGTCGCCAGCGCGATGCCGGGCAATTCTTTTTTTGCAAGCTGATAAAGCTGATCCGCCGTCAGATGCTGCTTGGATTCCCGAATCAACCGCAGGATCAATGCACGTTGCTTGGTCATCGTTGGTCCTCCGTTTTTGGAATCATTCTAAATTCTGCAATCAGTATACCACCGATCTTTTCATTTGTCAACACTTTTTTAGAATAATCCCATAAATTTTCACAGTGTTTGAAACCCTGCAAAATTTTTGTTTATTTGTTATTTTCTTTCTGATAAAGGAAGGTGACCACTTGACCGCGGGTGCAGGTAGAGTCGGGGCCAAAATGGGTGGCATCCTACACCGAAAGAGGATATTTGATTATTCCCAAATAACAAAATGGCTTTTGCAAAACCGTTTTAAGCGATCCATGCACCGCTTGCATCAAAGCAGTACCGAGTGCCACCAAGGGTTTGCCACCCTGTAAGCATTGCACCGCTATCTGCAAGGTAATACCATGTACCGCCGAGGTTCAACCAACCGGTTGCCATATTACCGCCATTGTGGAAGTAATACCAACTGTTTCCAATATACTGCCAACCCGTTGTCATATTACCGCCTCCTGCAAGGTAATACCATGTGCCGCCGAGGTTCAACCAACCGGTTTGCATTGCACCGGAAGAGTTAAAGTAATACCAGGATCCGCCAATATATTGCCAACTTTGGACCAT
>JAZSBU010000135.1:0-10419 GCA_045602565.1 Eubacteriales bacterium
ATGGAACTGCCGGAGACCGTTGTGACTCTGGACGGGTTCATCGCGAAGAACAGGGAAGAGCTGGCGGACTTGGTCAAGGTCCTGGGCCTGGCGATGGTCCTCGACGACATCGCGTTCTGCCAGGACTACTTCAAGTCCGAGGACAGAGACCCCACCATTACCGAGATCCCCATGATCGACACCTACTGGTCCGACCACTGCCGGCACACCACGTTCCTCACGACCATCGACAAGGTCACCTTCGAGGACGCGTTCCTGCAGGAGGCCTATGACAAATATCTTGCCGACCGCGAGAGCATCGGCCGCACGAAGCCCGTGAATCTCATGGACATCGGCACCCTGGCAGCGAAAGTGCTCCGCAAGCAGGGCAAGCTCGAGAAACTCGACGAGTCCGAGGAGATCAACGCCTGTACCGCCAAGATGACCATCAATCATGACGGCAAAGACGAGGACTGGCTGCTCCTCTTCAAGAATGAGACCCATAACCACCCGACGGAGATCGAGCCGTTCGGTGGAGCCGCCACCTGCATCGGCGGCGCCATCCGCGACCCGCTGTCCGGCCGTTCCTATGTCTATGCGGCCATGCGCGTCACCGGCGCGGCAGACCCGCTGAAGAGCTTCTCCGAGACCATGGAGGGCAAGCTGCCCCAGCGCAAGCTCGTCACCACGGCGGCCAACGGCTACAGCTCCTACGGCAACCAGATCGGCCTTGCCACCGGCATCGTCGACGAACTCTACCATGACGGCTATGCCGCCAAGAGAATGGAGATCGGTGCGGTCGTCGGCGCGGCTCCTGCCGGGGACGTACGCCGCGAGGGCCCTGCTCCGGGGGATGTTGTCATCCTGCTGGGCGGCAGAACCGGCCGCGATGGTTGCGGCGGTGCTACCGGCTCTTCCAAATCCCATACCTTAAAATCCTTGGAAAACTGCGGTGCAGAAGTCCAAAAGGGCAACGCCCCCGAAGAACGCAAACTGCAGCGGTTGTTCCGTAATTATGAAGCCTGCCGTATGATCAAGCGCTGCAACGACTTTGGTGCAGGCGGTGTTTCGGTCGCCATCGGCGAATTGGCAGACGGTCTGCATATCGATCTGAACGCCGTTCCCAAGAAATATGACGGTTTGGACGGTACCGAACTGGCAATCAGCGAATCCCAAGAGCGTATGGCAGTCGTTGTCGAACCCGAAAATGTGGATCGCTTTATTGCATTGGCGGATCAGGAAAATCTGGAAGCCACCGTTGTCGCCAAGGTGCAGGCGGAGCCGCGCTTGGTGATGGAATGGAATGGCAAGGTCATTGTCGATATCAGCCGTGAATTCTTAAATTCCAACGGTGCTGAAAAGCATATTGATATTGCCCCTGCCGCTCCCGCTTGCTATAAAAAGCAGGTCGGTTCGGATTTTGCCGAAGAATTGAAGGCGTTGGCAGGCGACTTGAATGTTTGCTCCAAGCGCGGTCTTTCCGAACGCTTCGATTCCACCATCGGCGCCGGCGGCGTTTTGATGCCCTTCGGCGGAAAGCATCAGCAGACCCCCGTTCAGGCAATGGTCCAGCTGATTTCGATGGAAGAAAAGCATACCGACGATGTCTCGTTGATGGCTTGGGGCTATAACCCCTTTGTCGCTGAAAAGAGCCCCTACCACGGCGCGTATCTTGCCGTTGTGGAATCGGTTTCCAAACTGATCGCCACCGGTGCAAAGTTTGAAGATGTCTATCTCACCTTCCAGGAATATTTCGAGCGTCCCGGTAAGGATCCTAAGCGTTGGGGCAAGCCCTTGGCTGCGCTTTTGGGTGCTTTTGAAGCCCAAAAGGATCTGGGGATCGCCGCCATCGGCGGTAAGGATTCTATGAGCGGTACTTTTGAAAAATTGGATGTTCCGCCCACCTTGGTCTCCTTTGCAGTCACCACCGGTAAGACCGCTGAGATCGTTCCCAACTATTTCAAGAAAGCGGGCAATAAGGTCTATTTGATCAAGCCCGACTATAATAAAGATCACCTGCCCGAAACTGCTTCTCTGTTGGCAGTTTATGATAAGGTTTATGACCTGCTGCAGAGCAAAAAGGCGGTGACTGCCTATACCTTAGGCTTGGGCGGTATTGCCGAAGCGGTCATGAAGATGGGCTTTGGCGAAGGCTTGGGCTTTGCCTTTGAAAAGGATCTTTCGATGGATGCCCTCTTTGGTTATTGCTACGGCGGATTCCTAGTCGAAAGCACCGAAGAATTGGATGGCATCTTAATCGGTACCGTTACCGATGATTGCACCTTCTCTCAAGGGGATGCCAAGGTTTGTCTCAAAGAACTGCAAAAGATCTATGAAGATAAGTTAGAGAGCCTCTATAGTTGCAATATAACCCACGGTGAGCAACCGATGGAAACCTTCTCTTATGAAGCCAAGGAGCGGGTCGCTCCCGCCATTAAGGTGGCCTCTCCCAAGGTCTTGATTCCTGTATTCCCCGGCACCAACTGCGAATTCGATAGTGCAAGAGCGATGCGCGATGCAGGCGCGGATGCCAAAATTTTGGTCATCAATAACCGCTCCGCCGAAGGCATCTCCCGTAGCATCGAGCAGTTTGCCGATGAACTCAAGACCGCGCAGATGATCTTTGTTCCCGGCGGCTTCTCCGGCGGCGATGAGCCCGATGGCTCCGGTAAGTTTATTACCGCATTCTTCCGTAATGCCGCCATTCGCGAAGGGGTTACCGACCTTTTGGAAAACCGCGATGGCTTGATGCTGGGTATCTGCAACGGTTTTCAGGCACTCATCAAATTGGGCTTGGTGCCTTATGGTAAGATCATCGATACCGATGAGCATTGCCCCACCTTGACCTTTAATACCATCGCTCGCCACCAATCCCGCTTGGTGCGTACCCGCGTAGCCTCCAATAAATCTCCTTGGTTGGCAGCAACCAATGTTGGTGATGTCTATACCGTTCCCATTTCTCACGGCGAAGGTCGCTTCCTTGCCGATGAAGAATTGATTCGTAAGTTGGCCGCCAACGGTCAGATTGCCACCCAGTATGTCGATTTCGATGGCAATGCCACCAGCGATATTCTCTTCAACCCCAATGATTCTTGCTTTGCGATCGAAGGTATTACCTCTCCCGATGGTCGTGTCTTCGGTAAGATGGGCCATTCCGAGCGTATCGGTAAGGATCTTTATAAGAATGTCATCGGCGAATATGATATGCAGATGTTCCGTTCTGCGGTCGAATATTTCAAAAAATAAGGAGCATTTAAACTATGGCTTATTTAACGGATATTGAAATTGCGCAGCAATGCAAAATGAAGCCCATCTCCGAAATTGCCAAAACAGCCCATGTAGACGAAGACTATCTGGAGCACTATGGCAAATATAAAGCCAAGATCGACCTCTCCCTTCTCAACGAAGAGGGGAGAGCCGACGGTAAATTGATCTTGGTCACTGCCATTACCCCCACCCCCGCAGGTGAGGGTAAGACCACCACCACCATCGGTCTTGCCGATGGTCTGCGCCGCATCGGTAAGGATGTTACCGTTGCTTTGCGTGAGCCTTCCTTGGGCCCTGTTTTCGGTATCAAGGGCGGGGCTGCAGGCGGCGGGTACGCGCAGGTCGTTCCGATGGAGGATATCAACCTTCATTTCACCGGCGATTTCCATGCCATCGGTGCCGCCAATAACCTGCTTGCCGCCATGTTGGATAACCATATTCAGCAAGGCAACGAGCTGGGAATCGATGTTAAAAAGATTACCTGGAAGCGTTGCGTGGATATGAACGACCGTCAGCTCCGTAATGTCATCGATGGTCTGGGCGGTCGTATGCAGGGCGTGCCCAGAGAAGATGGTTTTGATATCACCGTCGCCAGCGAGATTATGGCAGTTCTCTGCCTTTCTTCCGGCATTTTGGATCTGAAAGAGCGTCTTTCCCGCATCATCGTCGGTTATACCTATGATGATCAACCGGTCACCTGCGGTCAGCTGAAGGCTCAAGGTGCCATGGCGGCTCTTTTGAAGGATGCCATCAAGCCGAACTTGGTTCAGACCTTGGAAGGAACACCTGCCTTTGTTCATGGCGGTCCCTTTGCCAATATTGCCCATGGTTGTAACTCGGTCATCGCCACCAAGATGGCAATGAAGATGGGCGATTATGCGGTCACCGAAGCAGGCTTTGGTGCAGATCTGGGCGCTGAAAAGTTTTTGGACATTAAGTGCCGTATGGCAGGTCTTACTCCCGATGCGGTTGTTATGGTTGCCACCATCCGCGCATTGAAGATGCACGGGGGATTAGCGAAAACCGAACTAAATAATGAAGATCTCGGCGCATTGGAGCGTGGTGTTCCCAACCTGCTGCGCCATGTATCGAATATTAAAAACGTTTATAAGCTTCCTTGCGTGGTTGCGGTCAACCGTTTCCCCACCGATACCGATGCGGAAATCGATTTCTTGATCGAAAAATGTAAGGAACTCGGTGTAAATGTAGTCCTCTCCACCGTCTGGGCAGATGGCGGCAAGGGCGGCGAAGCCTTGGCACGCGAAGTGGTTCGCCTTTGCGAAGAAGAGCAGGGCGATTTCACCTTTAGTTATGAAGATGATACCACCATCCCCGAAAAGATCGAAGCGATCGTTCAAAAAGTTTATGGCGGAGTCGGTGTCAATATTCTGCCCGCTGTCCAAAAACAGATCGATCGCCTGACCGAGTTGGGCTATGGCAATCTGCCGGTATGTATGGCAAAAACGCAGTATAGCTTCTCCGACGACCCCACTAAATTGGGCGCACCCGAAGGCTTTACCGTTACCGTTCGCAATGTCAAAATCTCTGCAGGCGCGGGCTTTATTGTCGCGTTGTCCGGCGATATTATGACAATGCCCGGTCTGCCGAAACGTCCTGCCGCCGAGCGGATCGATGTGGACGAAAACGGCATCATTACTGGATTGTTCTAATGTAATGCAATTTTACTTTACACATAAAAATAGCGGCTTGACGAAGAATTCTTGACATTTGCCATCGGCTGTGTTAAAATAGTCAAGCCGCAAACGCGGGCCATTAGCTCAATTGGTTAGAGCTACCGGCTCATAACCGGTTGGTCCTGGGTTCGAGTCCCCGATGGCCCACCAGAAAAAGCGACTTGTTTCTACAAGTCGCTTTTTCAATGAAATTCGCCTAGCGGCGAGAGAAATAGCGTTGCTATGAAATACGTTACACGTATGAAATATTTGCTTTGCAAATGGTTAAGAGGCGAATTTTATTTCATTTTCTGTGTTAGTAGAAAATTTCATAATCCGCCTAGGATTATTTCATATTGTGTAGCGATATTTCATTAAATATTATAATGTTTGCAGAGGTGATATTTTGAAAGAAAATAAACTTATCGATTTATCAATGGACTTTTCCGTAAAGGCTATAAAACTTTGTGAAAATATAAAGGGACATTATTCTCTTGTTAATCAGTTGGAACGTTCTGCAACAAGCATAGGCGCTAATATCCACGAAGCAAATTATGCACACGGGAAGCCTGATTTTATCGCTAAACTTCAAATATCGCTCAAAGAGTGTTATGAAACTGAATATTGGCTCGAATTGTTTGTAAAATCTGATTTAGTTGACAGAGAAATTGCCAAAGAATTGTATAATCAGTGTGGTACAATTCGTAGAATTCTCATTGCCTCCATCAACACCGCAAAGAAACAATAAGTAAAGTTATATTCATTCCCATTTTGTAAGGATCAAAATATGGATTTATTTTACATACTTTTAATATGGAATGGCATCGTTTTTATTTTGTTCGGTGCGGATAAATATAAAGCAAAGAAAGGGCGTTGGCGTATTCCGGAGAGGTTCTTGCTGTGGTGCGCTTTTCTTTTCGGTTCGGTCGGTGCGCTTTTAGGAATGAAGGTGTTCCGCCATAAAACGCGGCACAATAAATTTCGCATCGGTTTGCCGTTGATGTTGCTGGTTCATCTTCTCTTGTTCCTATACTTGACATTTTATATTTAATTTGTTAAAATACCTTTCAGTAAATAAGAATGGAGGTTTTTTGCTTTATGGATACCGACGACGGCGATAGTAACACCACTGCCGGTATGCGTGTTTTTATGCGCTGTTTTCTCCTTTGTAAAATGCGTCGGTGATTGGCTTTGAATTGTTTTATAATCACCGATTAGATCAATGAATTTTATTAAGGAGAATCAAATGAATCAAGTATTATTTTGGCAGATCCTGCTGCAGTTTGCGCTGATTGCATTGAATGCTGTGTTCGCCTGCGCAGAGATCGCTGTATTGTCTATAAGTGACGCTAAGCTGGAAAAGTTGGCGGAAGAGGGGAATAAAAAGGCGTCAAAGCTTCAGAAACTCAAATCCACCCCCGCTCGTTTTCTTGCCACCATTCAGGTCGCCATCACCCTTTCCGGATTTTTGGGAAGTGCGTTTGCGGCTGAAAACTTTTCGGAGTTGATTGTGGGCTGGTTGAGTAAACTTGTCCCGATTTCCCCCGCAACCCTCGAGGCGATCTCGGTCGTTGTTATCACAATTTTGCTCTCTTTTATCACGCTGGTTTTCGGCGAATTGGTGCCCAAGCGGGTGGCGATGCGTAAAGCCGAAAAGATGGCGCTGGGTCTTTCCGGGACTATTCGGTTTATTTCTGTCGCCTTTGCGCCGCTGGTGTGGTTGCTGACCTGCTCCACCAACGGAGTTCTGCGGTTAATGGGGATTGATCCCAACGCAGAAGATAGTGAAGTCAGCGAAGAAGAAATCACCTTGATGGCGGATGATGCCGCCGAAAAGGGGATCATCGATGAGGAAGAGAACAGCATCATTCAAAACGTTTTTGAATTCGATGATCTGACGGTCGGGGAGGCAATGACCCATCGAACCGAGATGGTCATTCTCTGGAAAGAAGAAACGATTGAAGAATGGAGAGCGTCTATTTCTGCAAGTTCTCATACCTTCTATCCGATCTGCGACGAAACGGTCGACCGTGTGATCGGCGTTCTGGATGCCCGTCGGTTTTTCCGCTTGGAAGACCAAAGCATCGAAAATGTGATGGAAAAAGCGGTGGATGAACCGCTGTTTGTCTCTGTTTTCACAAAGACCGATGATCTGTTCCGCCAGATGAAATCGAGCAAAGTCCATTTTGCCATTGTTATCGATGAATTCGGCGGTACGGACGGGATTATTACCATCCAAGACCTCATTGAACTTTTGATCGGCGAATTGGAAGAATCCCCTTCGGATATTGTCGAATTAGAGGAGGATACCTATAAGATCGCTTGCGATACAGAACTGACCAAGGTCGAACGCGAACTGAAATTCGATCTGGGAAGCGATGCCGCCACCTTTAGCGGCTGGATCGTGGAGCAGTTGGGCTTTGTCCCGCCGGTGGGTGAGGAGTTTACATATGAAAAAATTTCCGTCACCGTCACCGCTGCCGATGAAAAATTAGTGCAGGAAGCCATCATCAAGATCGAGCAACCTGAAGAAGAATAACAAAATCAAGGATTCCATCGGAATCCTTGATTTTTTATTTGAGAAATAAAGAAATTTGCAGTATAATGAAATCAAACGAGGTGATAGAGTGCTCAATTATGAAAAACTGTCGGAGCCCCTTGCGGCGACGATGAAAAAGAATATGGAAAACGGCTCGTTGCCAAAGATGGCGTTTGATGAAGGTAAGGTGCTCCGCCGCGATAACGAAAAAGATCGGGCGAATCTGATCCGCACCGCCTTTATTCGCGATATCGATAAGATCATCCATTGCCCCTATTATAATCGGTATGCCGATAAAACGCAGGTGTTTTCTTTCTATAAAAATGATGATATCACGCGCCGCGGCCTTCATGTTCAGCTGGTGTCCCGCATTGCCCGCACCATCGGCAAAGCCTTGGGGCTGAACCTTGATCTGATCGAAGCGATCGCCCTCGGTCACGATATCGGGCATACCCCCTTTGGACACGCGGGTGAGAGCTATTTAGACGAGCTTTTATATGAGCATACCGGCAGGCATTTCAGCCATAATATCCATTCGGTTCGGGTGCTGGATCGGATCTTTCCCTATAATATTTCCCTGCAGACTCTCAATGGTATCGCCGCCCACGATGGGGAAATGGAACTGTTGGAATATCATCCGCGACCGCTGGACTCTTTTGAAGAATTGGATCGGCAGATCGAAGCCTGCTATGTGGATAAAAAGAATGTCCGTAAGCTCGTTCCGGCAACGCTGGAGGGGTGCGTTATGCGGATCTCGGATATCATTGCCTATCTCGGCAAGGATCGGCAGGATGCGGAAAAGGCAGAACTTCTCAAAACCGATGCCTATGAGGAGTGCGCCATCGGGACCTATAATGCCGAAATTATCAATAACCTTATTGTGAATATTATCGAAAACAGCTATGGAAAACCCTATATCAAAATGGATGCGGTGCATTTTGATGCGCTGAAAAAGGCAAAGGAAGATAACTATGACCTGATCTATAAAAACGATAAGGTCAAGGCGGAATTAGAGCAAACCGTCCGCCCGATGATGCGGGAACTGTATGAAAAACTGCTGGACGATCTGGTGAATGAGCATAAAACTTCGCCCGTCTTTACCCACCATATCGCCTATGTCAATAAGGCACACTATAAACGAACGACCCCCTATGAACAAACCGAACCCAATCAGCTGGTCGTCGATTATATCGCAAGTATGACCGATGATTATTTCATCGATCTGTATGCACATCTTTTCCCCGAAAGTAGCTTGAAAATATGCTATAAGGGGTATTTTGATTAAAAATGTGATGTGGCTAAAACTCTGTGCTGTTATTTCATAATACAGATACGCTGCTTTCCGTTATGAGTACAGCAGGGTATATTTTTAAAGAAGAGTCCGTTTTATGGGACATATATTGCTGTAAACTGAATATGGGATGGGCATAATCCAGATAAATGAAAGGAGGGGAACTTTATGTCGGGTTACGATTGGAATGGAAACGGACAAAACGATGCTTTCGATTCTTTTATGGATATGAAGGTAATGTCTGAAAGCGGCGAGAGATTTAACGATGATGTTTCAGACGATTTCTTGGATGATTGTAACGAGTCAATGGACTATACAAGAGGAACTTCCTCCGGCGAAGAGGATAATGAATATTATTGGCGAGAAAACTACGATTATGATTTTGATCATAACATTGATCCGGAAGATTATGAAACAGAGGAAGAATATTTAGAGGCCCTTGAAGAGGCACAGATTGATTCGGCATCGGTTTTACGTCAATCGAATGTAAAGATAAAGTCTCCCTACAAAGTGGGACAAACTGTTTTGCACGATTCCTTTGGTATAGGAAATATCATTGTGATTAAACCAATAGGGCAAGAATTTTTGTTAGATATTGACTTTCAGAATATAGGAATCAAACAGATTTTTACGAGGTACGCCAAACTTACAGTAAATCAAATTGAAATTGAAAAGGCTAAGCAGGATACATATATCTTTTTCGAGGACGAAAACATACGCATTTCGTTTGTGAAATGGGAACGTAATTGTTATCTCATAGGCGGATATGCTAAGGCTGGCACTTTTATATTTGAAAACAAGTCAAATAAACGACTTTATATTACTATGAAGAATGTTTCGGTTGGTGGATTCTTAAATCGAGATGAACTACCTCCAACAATCCTATCAGATAAACAAAAAGAAATGAAAACTTTCCCGTTCGTATATGAAAATAAAGTTCCCGATCAAGAAAAGAACAATAGAACAGTAGAATTTAAGATTTATTATGGAGCCTTGCGTGACGGTTACTCGTCGAAGGCTAATATAATTGAACCTACTATGGAAAGTGACATAATTTCAATTCCTTTGTGTCTTTAGGAGAAAATAAATATGCTAACGAAAGATAAATTAAACGAATCCTTAAGTGAATATTATAAAAATCATTACGGTGAAAAAGATACAGATATATGGTATGAGCAGCCGGCGGTTAATGTTTGGGTGTTTGGACGAGATGGGAAAATTATCACGCTCAAAAGCCATGTGTTGACTGGCGCAGTTGAGGAATTCATTGAATAAACAAGGAGTGATATTTTTGAGGAATTCTGAAATCTTTTTAGAAAAATATAAGCAACTTGAAGAAGTTGTTAGGTCTACATACAAACTCGGTGATGGCGACCAAGAGGCCGCAGGTTCAAGCAGCAACTTAGAAAATAAAAAAGAAGTTCTCGAAAGAGAACTTCTTTTTTATGGTCCGAGTGACAGGACTTGAACCTGTAGCCGCGAACGGCAAAGCCGTCTGCGGCTAAAAGCGGCGGATGCCCCCACTCGCTCGCCTTTATTTGCGCGAGGCAAATAAAGAGCAACCGCTCGGGGATGGCGACCAAGAGGCCGCAGGTTCAAGCAGCAACTTAGAAAATAAAAAAGAAGTTCTCGAAAGAGAACTTCTTTTTTATGGTCCGAGTGACAGGACT
>JAZSBU010000136.1:0-3491 GCA_045602565.1 Eubacteriales bacterium
AATAATAACTCTCTCGGGCTCACCCTGGAAAGTAGGAATGGGGTTGCCATCGCCGACATATGTATGGATAAAGTGGCCGAGACCTGCCTTTGCGGGATAGGTGAAGCTGTAGCGGCAGCAATCAGAGCCGACTTCATCAATGCTCTTGAGTATGCTCATCTTATAGGTGAAATCATTCTCGCCAAAGGTGATCATACCGCTGATACGCGGCGTTAAGTTCGGAGCATCGGGCTCAAATTCTCTGGTGGTCAGCGCGGTAGCAAAGCTATCGCCTTTTTTCAGACCTTCATAGATGGTATCGGTCTGGTCGCCGTTGGTAACGATCAGTTTATTTTCATACCGACGCAAGGCGGCATAGATGATCAAAGAAGGATCTTCCACCTTGGAGGAATCAAAGGGCTCGGTAAACACCGCACCATCCTTTTCGGTGAAGATACGGTTGCGGCTGTTCTCGCTACGGCCCATAATGAAATAAGCGGCAGCGGCCTTTTTGCCATCGGCGGTCTTGCCCAAAACAATGCCGCGCCCTACATAGCTATTTCCTTCGATGCGCTCGCCCATCGATTTAATGTCATAGATGTTCATATCGTTTCTCCTTTCAACATCGCCGCCGAAACGGTTTCGACAGCTTGGGGAAGCAGGATCCATTCTGCCTGCTCCATCACCCGCTTTTGCAGGATCTCGGGGGTATCCCCCGCTTGGATCTCCACCGCCTTTTGGGCAATGATTCTTCCGCCGTCGGGAATTTCATTGACAAAATGAACGGTGGCGCCGGTCACCTTCACGCCGTATTCCAATGCCGCCTCATGCACCCGAAGACCGTAAAAGCCTTTGCCGCAGAAGGAGGGGATCAGCGACGGATGAACGTTGATGATCCGCTCGGGATACCGCTCGGTAAAATCCGCACTCAGAATATTCATAAAGCCGGCAAGAACGATCAGCTCAATGCCGTATTTTTTCAAAGTGGCGATGATCTTTTGCTCAAAATCTGCCTGATCAGCACATTCTTTTTTGACCACGATCTCGGTGGCGATCCCTGCCTTAGCCGCCCGCTCCAATGCATAGGCATCGCGGTTGCCGGAAAGGACCAGCGCGATCTCTCCGCTCTGCAAGACACCGCTTGCGACACTATCGATCAGCGCCTGCAGGTTGGTTCCGCCGCCCGAGACCAGGACAGCAATCTTTGTCTTCCCCATCGGCTTACTCCAAAATGATCTTTTCATCGGACTCAACGATGGAGCCGATGACATAAGCATCTTCGCCGTTGGCTTTCAATATCTCGATCGCACGATCGGCATCTTCGGGAGCGACAACGACACTCATACCGACACCCATATTAAAGGTATTGAACATATCTCTTTCGGGGATATTGCCTACCTTAGCAAGCAATTCAAAGATCGGCAGAACGCGAACGGCGCTCTTATCGATCTTGGCACCCAGACCATCGGGGATGCTTCTGGGGATATTTTCATAGAAACCGCCGCCGGTGATATGGGAAACACCCTTTACCTTCACCTGCTCAAAGAGAGCAACCATCGGTTTTACATAGATCTTGGTGGGGGTCAGCAAGGTCTCACCCACCGATTTGCCGCCCAATTCCGCAACAGGAGTCTTAAGGTCGGCGTTCTCCACGTCGAACACTTTACGTACCAGCGAGAAACCGTTGGAATGAACGCCGCTGGAGGGCAGTGCGATGACCACATCGCCTGCTTTCATCGATTTATTATCGACCACCTTTTCGGCATCAACGATACCCACCGCAAAACCGGCAAGGTCATATTCATCCACCGGATAAAAACCGGGCATTTCGGCAGTTTCACCGTCGATCAGAGCCGCGCCGCTCTGGACGCAGCCTTCTGCCACACCTGCGACGATCTGAGCGATCTTTTCAGGATAGTTCTTGCCGCAAGCGATATAATCGAGAAAGGACAATGGTTTTGCGCCGCAGCAGATGACATCGTTGACACACATCGCCACGCAATCGATGCCGACGGTATCGTGTTTATCCATCAAAAATGCCATCTTCAGTTTGGTTCCGACACCGTCGGTACCGCTGACCAAAACCGGCTTTTTCATTCCGGCAAGGTCCGGCATAAAAAGGCCGCCAAAGCCGCCGATATCAATATCGGCGCCCGCGGTCTTGGTGCGGGCAACGTGGCTCTTCATCAGTTCCACTGCTTTATAGCCGGCAGTAATATCTACGCCTGCTGCCGCATAACTTTCAGACATTGAATTTTTCATTCGTTTATTCCTTTCCGTTCCAGCAATAAGTGCAAAGCTCACATTCCGGCAAGCCTATTGCTTTAATGATATTCTCCAGCGATTGATAATCCAGCGAAGCGAACTCAAACCGCTTGGCAAGGGTATTGCGCAATCTCTTTCCGCGCTCGGTGGAACCATCCAGATATTCATCGATATGGTTCATCCCCTCGTCCCCTTCAAATTCGGCGATCAGCTTACGCGCAATCAGATCCATCTCCGAAGCGGTGCGGCTGAAATTATGGTATTTACAAGGGAACAGGATCGGCGGGCAAGCGGAGCGCATATGCACTTCCTTGGCACCGTTTTCATACAAAAATTCAACCGTTTCGCGAATCTGCGTCCCCCGCACGATCGAATCATCAATAAGCATCAATTTTTTATCCTGAATAAATTCGTGGACAGGGATCTGCTTCATTTTGGCGATCCGATTGCGGTCGGTCTGCTTATTGGGGGTAAAACTGCGGGACCAAGTGGGGGTATATTTAATGTACGCCCGCGCAAAATCAATGCCGCTTTCATTGGCATAGCCGATGGCGTGCGGAACGCCGGAATCGGGAATTCCGCAGACGTAATCGATCTCCTGCGCCAGCCCGTTTTCGCGGTCGCTTTTTGCCATCAGCGCACCGTTGCGCACACGCATCGCTTCCACATTGACCCCTTCATAGGTGGCGGTGGGATAGCCATAGTAGCTCCAAAGGAAGGCACAGATCTTCTTCTTGGGCAAAGGCTCGACCAAAATCTTCATCTCGACAGGTGAAAGTTCGACAATTTCACCGGCACCGAGTTCCTTGATGATTTCAAAGCCGAGTTTAATCGCGGCAAAGGATTCAAAAGTGACGCAATAGCCATCCTCCCGCTTACCGATCAGCATCGGCAACCGCCCCATTTTGTCGCGGGCGGCAAGGATGGTTCCGTCGTCTTTCAAAAGAACGATCCCGACCGTTCCGTCCACCGCCTGCTGGACCGCCTTGATTCCTTGAACCAAGGTTTCCTCGCGGCTGATCAATGCCGCCAGAAGTTCGGTGGTATTGACCTTTCCGCCGGTCATCGAATCGAAATGGCCGCCATCCTTTTCCAGATATTCATCGATCAGTGCAGTTGCATTATTGACGATCCCGGTGGTGCAAAGGGCAAAAGTCCCGCCCTTGGCGCGAATCAGCAGCGGCTGAGGATCGGTATTGCTGATGCAACCGACTGCCGCGGTACCATGCATTTCTTCAAAGACGCCT
>JAZSBU010000137.1:0-6928 GCA_045602565.1 Eubacteriales bacterium
ATTATGCCGGCTCCCGCTGTGTGCAGGTCGGTGATACCGTTTCGGCAGGGGATCTTTTGGTAACCGGGGATTGGACCGATTCCTATGGGGTGCGCCATTTAACCCATTGCGTTGCAACCGTTCGGGCGGAAACCCGCCACCAAATCAAGGTGGAAGTCCCTTTTAAGGAAAGGGTTTGGCAAAAAACAGGAAAAAAGCAGAAAAAATATCGAATTTCTTTGGGGAAATGGAAGATTCCTCTTTATTTTAAAGAAACTTTCGGCTATAATGAATATGATACGATGGTAAAGGTATACCCATTGCGTATCGGTGCGTTTGCGTTCCCCATTCGCTGGGAGATCATCACCGCCGAGGAGATTCAGCCGACGGTGCTGAAACGCTCGGAGCAAGAAGCCCGCAAGATTGCCCAAAGCCGCTTGGATTTTTATCAATCCGACCGATTGGCCGATGCAGTGATTTATAAACGCGATGTGCAGGAAACCATCACCAACGATGCGCTGATTTTAAGCGCAACATTCTATTGTGAGGAAGAGATCGGTATCGAATTGCCGATCGAGTGAAGTGTATGCAAAAGAATTTCAAAAATCCGGAAATAGCCTTAATTCCCAATGTCTTTGGCGCGTTTGATGAAAATGTGGGGATTTTGGAAACAGAATTGGATATACGGCTGATCAACCGCGATGAGCATTTGGTGCTGAGCGGGGAAGAAGCCAATGTGGAAATGGCGGCGGTCGTTTTGGAAAATCTCTTTTCCTTGGCGGCGCGGGGCGAGTTGATCGATGTCCAAAAGGTGCGGTATCTGATCCATTTGGCAAGGGAAGATGCAGGTACCAATGTGGTCAAGGCGCTGGATGAATGTATCTGTATCACCACTCGTGGTAAGCCGATCAAACCCAAAACCATTGCTCAGAAAGACTATGTGGAATGTATCCATAAAAATGTGGTCACGTTTGGTGCCGGTCCGGCAGGTACCGGCAAGACCTATCTTGCGGTGGCGCTGGCAGTAGCCGCGCTCAAATCCAAGCAGGTGGCAAAGATCGTGTTGACCCGCCCTGCGGTGGAAGCAGGGGAGAAGCTGGGCTTTTTGCCGGGCGACTTGCAAAATAAGGTCGATCCCTATCTCCGCCCGCTCTATGACGCGTTGTTTGAAATGCTGGGACCTGAGACGGTGGCAGGCTATATGGAAAAGAATATCATCGAAATTGCGCCGCTGGCGTATATGCGGGGCAGAACCCTGGATAACAGTTTTATTATTCTGGACGAAGCGCAAAATACCAGCATTGAGCAGATGAAGATGTTTTTGACCCGCTTTGGCTTCAATTCCAAGATCGTCGTCACCGGCGACCCCACCCAGATCGATCTGGACGGCAAGCCCTCGGGGCTGATGCACGCGCTGAAGATCTTGAAAGATATAGAGCAGATCGGGATCCATCGCTTTGAAAAGAAGGATATCGTCCGTCACGCGCTGGTCCAAAAGATCGTGGACGCGTATGAAAGAAAGAGTAACGAAGGAAAGAAAAAATGAATGTAATCGTTTCTATGGAAGAACCCCAATATGAAGAGCTGATCCAAAAGGCGATCCGCGCCGCTTTGGAATACGAGCGATTTCCCGAAGATGCGGAAGTGGAAGTGCTGTTTGCATCGATGGACGAGATCCGGCAGATCAACCTGCAGCAGCGTTCCATTGACCGCCCCACCGATGTCCTTTCCTTCCCGATGGAAGAAGATCCCTTCAGCGCCGAGCCGGAGATTCCGGGCGGAGCGATCTTTTTGGGAAGTATGGTCTTGTGCCTTGAAAAAGCCAAAGTGCAGGCGGAAGAATACGGTCATTCGCCGGAGCGGGAGATTGCCTTTTTGACGGTACATAGCGTGTTGCACCTGCTGGGCTACGATCACGAGCTGGGCAAAGCAGAGGAAGAAGAAATGTTTGCCCGCCAGGAAGAGATTCTGAAAGGAATGGGGCTGACACGATGAGAAGTTTTTTAAAAAGTTTTTGCTACGCATTCCGCGGCATCGGCTATCAACTTGCCTATGAGCGCAATTTCCGCATCCATTGCTTTGCGGCGCTCACCGTCTGCTTGGCGGCGGCGCTCTTTTATGAATTTTCCTCGCTGGAATGGTGCCTTTTGGCATTGCAGATCTGCTTGGTGATGGGATCGGAAAGCCTCAATACTGCCATCGAGCAAACCGATAATAAAATTACATTGGAACCCTCCAAGCATATCCGCCGCGCTAAAGATTCTGCCGCGGCCGCGGTGCTGATCTTTGCTGTCGGATCGCTGGTGCTGGCATACCATCTTTTTTGGGACGTGGCGGTCTTCCAAGCAATCGTTGCATTTTTCAGCGTGTGGTACCACGCTGTTTTGCTGGCGGTGTATGTCGCCATTATTTTAATTTTCGTCTTTTGCAAGAAAACATATAAAAAAGGAAAATAAATTATGTCAACCAAAACAGTCTTTGCAACCTTGATGGGACGCCCCAATGTGGGCAAATCCACCTTGCTCAATCAAATTATCGGCGAAAAGATCTCCATCGTTTCGCCCAAGCCCCAAACCACCCGCACGCGTATCACGGGGATTTTGACCAAAGACGATGTGCAGTATGTCTTTTTGGATATGCCGGGCTTTATCACCGGTAAATCGGGGCTGGGAAAGCGAATGGAGCAGACTGTGAGCGATACAGTGGATGAGACCGAAATTGCGCTGTTTGTCGCCGAAGCCAAAGTACCGAACGAAGCGGAAAAGCGGATGCTGGCGCGGCTGAAAGCAATGGGTGTTCCCGCCTTTTTGATTTTGAATAAGGTGGACGCCATTCCCAAGGAAAAGATCTTATCGGCGATCGCGGCATTTACCGCCGAGTTTGAATTTGATGCGGTGATCCCCTTAAGTGCCAAAACCGGCGATGGGGTGGAGATCTTGCTTGAGGAACTCAAGCAACGCGCCGAAGAATCGCCGTTCTTTTTTGACGAAGATCAATTGAGCGATCAAAGCGAAGCGGTCTTTTCCTGCGAAGTAGTGCGGGAAAAGATGCTGTACCTTTTAGGGCAGGAAGTGCCCCACGGTGTCGCTTTGGCGGTGGATGCCTTTGAAGAAGAGGATGATTTAATTTCTATATATATCGTCATCTATTGCTCCAAGGAATCCCATAAGGGAATGATCATCGGCAAGGGCGGAGCCAAGCTGAAGGAAATCAGTAGCCGCGCCCGCGAAGAGCTGGAGCAGCATTTCGGCAAAAAAGTCTTTTTGAAATGTTTCGTTAAGGTCAAACGCGATTGGGAAAATAACGCGGGCCTTTTGGATTCTTTAGGATTCTCTCAGGAGTAATCTTATAACATTAAAACCATTTATTGCTATCACTTTTTTCGTTGTCAAAAGACAAACTATCAATGAGGTGATAGTAATGGAAAAACATGAAGCGTGGAAAGAATTTATTGAATCCGGTAGCGTAGAAGCCTATCTTCGCTATACCGCGCTGGAAAATAAGAAGGAAAACGGATATGACGCGCAAGGTCAAAGGGATCCTGCTGCGGATGGGGCAAACGGTACACGATGAAAAGGTGCTGACCGTCCTGACCGAGCAGATGGGCTGTATCTCGGTATTTGCCAAGGTCAGCCGCAAGAAAATGCAATACGACCAATTCTATTACGGCGAATGGGTGCTTTATGAGACCGCGGGCGGGAATTATTTGCTCAATTCCTTTTCGCTGGAAGAGCCGTTCCACGCGCTCAAGGAGCAGATGGAGAATACTTTCCTGGCAAGTTATTTTGCCCAGCTGGTGCTCCATTTCTGCAAGGGTGAGCCGCGGGATACCGGTGTACTGCTCTCGCTGTTGCTGAACGGTCTTTATCTGCTCGGCAAAGGGCGTGCCCCCTTGCTGATCAAAAGTGTCTTTGAACTCAAAACAATGCAGTTGATGGGCTATTGCCCCGTGCTCACTCCCTGCGAACATGAGGGCGCCCACTTTGCGTTGGAGGATGGCAGTATTCTCTGCAATACCTGCGTCATGCCCCATAAGACTGTTCCGGTCACCAATACCACGGTGGCGGCGGTCGCCCATATTTTGAATCAGCCTGCGTCCAAAGCCTATAGCTTTAATATTCCCGAGGGGGAATTAGTTTTGCTTTCCAAACTGACCGAGGCGTTCCTCTTTTATCATCTGGAACTTCGCTCCTCGGCGTTGGAAATGTGGAAGGAAATGAAATGAGTAACCGAAATTTATTTTATTATAAAAAATCGCTGGGCGCTTTGGAATATTTCAAGGTGCTGGAGCAAGCGGCATCCCGCTGTGTCACCGAAGAGGCGGCATCGCGACTGCGCGAACTGCTGCCCTTGTTCGACCGCGCCTGCGCCCAAACCCAGATCGAGCAGACCGCGGCGGCAATGCGACTTTTGGAGCGCAGCCCCCGCTTTCCTTTAAACCGCTTATCCGAAAACCTGCCGTTATACATAAGTAAGGCGGAAAAAGGCATCACCTTGGGCAGCCGCGAGCTGATGGCGGCGGGCAGCCTGCTCAAAACAGGCAGAGATCTCCTGCGTTATTATGGGGATAAGAATTTTGATACCCCCTCGCTCGATTTGTTCTTTGAGCAACTGTATGAAGACCAAAAACTCTATGAGCAGATCGATCGCACCTTTATTACTGAAGAACTGATCGCGGATGATGCCTCGCCCGCGTTGGCATCCATCCGCCGAAAAATTGCGAATACCGCAAGTGGTATCAAAAGCGCTTTGGAAAAATATATCCGCTCGCCCGAGGTGGCAAAATCCTTGCAGGAGCCCATCGTGACCCTGCGCTATGATCGGTATGTGGTCCCCGTCCGCGCCGATAACCGCGGCGAAGTCAAAGGCCTTTTGCACGATACCTCCAATAGCGGCGGAACCCTCTTTATCGAGCCCTTTTTCGTGGTGGAGGGGAATAACCAGATCCGTAAATTAGAAGCGGAAGAAAAGGCGGAGATCGCGCGTATTTTGGAAGAATTGACCGAGAAGATCACCGCAATCGCAATACCCCTGCTCCGATCCTATCGTACTATCGTTTCGCTGGATATGGTGTTTGCCAAGGCAAAATATGCCGCCGATGCCAATGCCTGCCCGCCCGAACTGACCAAAGATAAGACCATCGATATCCGCCACGCCCGCCATCCTATGATCCCCAAAGAGCAGATGGTACCGCTGGATATCCGTATGGGCGACGGGGTGGATACCGTGGTCATCACCGGCCCCAATACCGGCGGTAAGACCGTCTTTTTGAAGACCCTCGGCTTGCTTACCTTGATGGCAAAGGCGGGCTTTTTAGTCCCCGCCGAAGAAGCCAAGATCTATATCTTCGATCGGGTGTATGCAGATATCGGGGACGAGCAGTCCATCGAGCAATCTCTCTCGACTTTTTCATCCCATCTGAAAAATATCCGTAATATTATGCAGCATAGCGATGCCGAAAGCCTGGTGCTCTTTGATGAGCTGGGCAACGGCACCGATCCCGTGGAGGGCGCTGCCTTAGCGGTTTCCATTATCGAGCGGCTGCGGGGGATGGGTTGCTATGTGGCGGCGACCACCCATTATAGCGAACTCAAAACCTATGCGCTGACCCACCAAGGCGTGCAAAACGCTTCCTTTGCCTTCGATCTGGAAAATTTAAAGCCGACCTATCGGTTGCAGATGGGCATCCCCGGCAAGTCTTATGCGTTTGAAATTTCCAAGCATTTAGGCCTGCCCGAAGAGGTCATCGCCGATGCCCAAGGGCGACTCGGGGAATCGGATCAGCAGTTGGAAAAGGTGATCGACCGCCTGCAGCAAGAACGCAATAAATATGAAGACCAACTCGCTAAATTGGGCGAAGACCGATTGGCGCTCAAAAAAGAGCGGGATGCTCTGGCGGAAGAACGCAAAAAACTGATGGCAGGTGCCGACCGCGAGGTCGCCGATGCTCAGCGTAAAGCCAGAACCTTGGTGGAAAATGCCCGCCGCCAAGCCGATGAGTTTTTAAAGCAACTCAAAGAAAAACAAGAGCAGTTGGATAAAGCCACCGCCCAGGCGCTGAAAAGCGGCATCAAGAGCGGCTCGGCAAAACTGCTGGACCATATCGGCGGCGATGCCGCCCCCGACCGCAAGGGCGAAGCCCTCCAAGGCGAACTCAAGGTCGGTATGCGGGTCTATGTGGCAAAGATGAACCGCAACGCCACCGTTTTGGCACTCTTGGGAAATCAGGTGCAGGTCGATTGCGGCGGCATCCGCCTCAAGATCAGCAAAACCGAACTCTTTGCCCCCAAGGAAGAGCCCAAAGAGAAAAAGTCCACCGCAAGAATTCAGCGTGGGGAAGGTCATTCCATGGCAAAGACTGAGCTGGATCTCCGCGGCGAGACCATCCTCGATGCCGAAGAGAAGATCGATCGCTTCCTCGATACCGCTCTGCTGGACCATCTCCATTCCGTCTCCATCATTCATGGCAAAGGCACCGGTGCCCTCCGCGCCGGGGTGCATCAGTTCCTAAGGAGCCATCCGTTAGTCAAATCGTTCCGCCTCGGAGCATACGGCGAAGGAGATAGTGGCATCACCATCGTCGAACTCAAAGATTAAACCGTTGAAATCGGCGCAGACCGACAATAATAGGAAAGAACCTGCATTGGCAGGTTCTTTTTTATGTCTTTTCCGTTTTTTCGCCTTTGGCATATCATTATATAGCCGAAGGATGCAAGAAACGATGTAGGGGAGGGGTCGCCCCTCCCGCAGTATCTGCGGTTTTAAAAAACTTTAAGTATTTTTATATGCTTTCTTTATTTATCGGCTAAGTTGTGCTATAATACAATCGGTCGATAAATAAGAATTTGTAGGTGAGATTATGATTATTTTAATTACCGGAGCATCGCACACAGGCAAAACGGTTCTTGCTCAAAAATTGCTTGAAAAATATAAATATCCGTATTTGTCG
>JAZSBU010000138.1:0-14939 GCA_045602565.1 Eubacteriales bacterium
TCACGTGATCGTGTTCTTGCAAGCCAATATGGTAATTTTGCTGTCGAACTTCTTGCGGAAGGGAAGAGCAACCGTGTTGTCGGCATAAAAAATGATGCGTTGGTCGATTTTTATCTTCACGAGGCCTTGTCTATGAAGAAAGAATTCCCGATGGATCTTTATGGTATGAGCGATATAATTTCCATTTAATTTTAAGATGCGCAGTCTGAAAATGCATGACTGCGCATCTTTTTTAAAAACTATGAAAAAAACTCATGATTTTTTTATTGATATAGAATATAATAGATGCGTTCGATAAATGCCGGTGTGTTGGAATTGGCAGACGAGACGGACTCAAAATCCGTTGTCAGTAATGACGTGTGGGTTCAAGTCCCACCACCGGCACCATCCCTCAAGAATCTTCTTGAGGGATTATTTTTTTAGCAAATATCCAAAATGCTCAATTCTTGCTTCATTCTTTCAATGCAATCAATGGAACACGGTATAAGAGGCAATCTGGGCGATCCTGCCGGAAGCCCCAGGTTATTCATAATTCCTTTAATCGGAATTGGATTTATTTCCGAAAATATGGCACGGATCAACGGAAGAAATCGGAGCTGTTCCTTTGCGGCTGATTCGTTTTGTCTTTCGGAAAATAATTTGTGAATATTTTGAATTTCCTTAGGCAGTATGTTTGATATAACTGAGATCGTTCCGCAGCTGCCAAGGGATAAAAAGGGAACAATCTGGTCATCATTTCCGCAATACACTGCAAGATCAGGGCAAAGGGAACGAATATCTGCCAAGGCCGAGATATCACCACTTGCTTCTTTTAATGCGATAACATTTGAATGTTCGGTGATTTTTTTCATTGTTTGAGGTTCTATTTTAATTCCTGTCCGCGAGGGGACGTTGTACATAATCATTGGGATCCTTACGCGGTCGGCAATGGATAAATAGTGCCGAATCAAACCTTCTTGCGTGGTTTTATTGTAATACGGTGTCACAATTAAAAGCCCATCTGCGCCTCTTTTTTGCGCCTCTAAACTCCGTTTGATTGCCACATCGGTATTATTACTTCCGCTTCCTGCTATTAATGGAACACGATGATTAATATAGAATGCAGACTTTGAGATCAACAAGCTATATTCTTCAAAAGATAAAGTGCTTGCCTCTCCGGTCGTTCCTGCAATAACAATGGCCTGTATTCCGTTTTTAATTTGGATTTCGATTAATTCTTCCAATCCTTCAAAATCAATGCTTCCATCGCTTTGAAATGGTGTGATCAGTGCCGTGGCTGCACCTGTAAATAGTTTTGTGGACATGTTGTACCTCAAATAATAAAAATCTATTGAAATATTTTCTTGTTCCAATTATAATTTATGTTTAGATAGTGTTTTCTGATTCAAATTTAATTTTAAGTAGGTATTTATAGTGACAGTTTACGATTTCGATTATCAATTGCCCGAAAACTTGATAGCTCAGACTCCGTTGGATCGCAGAGATCATTCTCGCCTTTTGGTTTTGCATCGCAATACCGGCGAAGTCGAACATAAGCATTTTTATGATATTGTTGATTATCTGAATGAGGGCGACTTATTGGTAATCAATGATTCCAAGGTAATTCCGGCAAGAATCTATGGCAAACGAGTAGGAACCGGTGGTGCTGTGGAGGTTCTTCTTTTAAAAGCGATAGAGGAAAATGTATGGGAGGTCTTGGTAAAACCGGGGCGAAAAGCGCGGGTTGGTCAAAAGCTCGATTTCAATGGCATCATGACCGGTGAAGTCTTGGAGCTTTTGGACGACGGTAAGCGTAAAATTCGCTTTACTCATAACGGCACTTCGATCTATGAGGTCTTAGATCGAATCGGAAAAATGCCGCTCCCGCCGTATATAACCGAGGAGTTGAACGAACAAGATCGATATCAAACGGTGTATGCCCGCGAGTTGGGTTCTGCTGCGGCACCTACCGCCGGACTGCATTTTACGGTTGAGTTGCTGGAAAAATTACGCGCTAAAGGTGTTGAAGTGGCAACGGTTACACTTCATGTGGGGTTAGGAACCTTCCGCCCTGTGAAAGTAACCGAGATTTCAGACCACATTATGCATTCGGAATACTTTTCCATTCCCAAAGAAACCATTGAAATGATTGCTGCAGCCAAGGCAGCAGGCAAGCGTGTTATCTCTGTGGGCACAACAGCAACAAGAACGTTGGAAAGCGGCTTTGATTCCGACGGAAAATGTGTTCAAACATCGGGTGACACAAGTATATTCATTTATCCCGGATATAAATTTAAAGTGGTAGATGCTTTGATAACGAATTTCCATCTCCCTAAGAGTACGTTGATGATGCTTGTGAGCGCGTTGGCGGGAAGAGATCAAATTATGTCTGCCTATGCCGAGGCTGTCAAGCAAGAATATCGCTTTTTCAGTTTCGGTGATGCAATGTTTATTTGTGATTGAGGTGAATCCAATGTTTCATTTAGATAAAAAAGTCGGCAATGCACGACGCGGTCGGTTTGAAACCGTACACGGTACCATTCAAACACCGGTTTTTATGAATGTGGCTACCTGCGGTGCTATTAAAGGCGCAGTTTCTGCGCTGGATCTGAAAGATCTGAAATGTCAGGTACAGCTTTGCAATACCTATCATTTGCATTTACGTCCGGGCGATGAAATTGTTCGTAAGCTTGGCGGTATTCATAAAATGACCGGATGGAACGGTCCGATTTTAACCGATAGCGGTGGATTTCAAGTGTTTTCGCTTGCAAAACTTCGAAACATCACAGAAGAAGGCGTCACCTTTGCATCGCATATTGATGGGCGCAAAATATTTATGGGCCCCGAAGAAAGTATGCAAATTCAATCCAATCTCGGCTCAACAATTGCGATGGCGTTTGATGAATGTGTAGAAAATCCTGCAAAATACGATTACGCTAAAAAATCGGCGGATCGTACCGTTCGTTGGTTAATTCGAAGCAAAGAAGCGCTGAAGAAATTAAACGCAAAAGAAGATGCCTGCAATCCATCCCAAATGCTATTTGCCATAAACCAGGGAAGCACATATACCGATCTTCGTATCGAGCATATGAAAAAGATCGTTGAAGTTGGTGCAGATGGTTATGCCATCGGTGGATTAGCTGTGGGGGAAACGGCAGAAGAGATGTATCGCGTTTTAGACGCTGTGATCCCCTATGCGCCGGAAGATAAACCACGTTATTTAATGGGCGTTGGAACTCCGGTCAACATTTTAGAGGGCGTGGCGCGAGGTGTGGATTTCTTTGATTGTGTTATGCCTGCGCGCAATGCACGTCATTCCCATTTATTTACAAGCAACGGTGTAATGAATTTATTAAACAAAAAATATGAGTTAGATGAACGGCCCATTGATGAAAATTGCGATTGCCCTGCATGCAAAAACTTCACAAGAGCATATGTCCGTCATTTATTTAAAGCGGGAGAAATGCTCGCCATGCGGCTGTGTGTAATGCATAACTTATATTTTTATAACAATCTTATGGAGCAAATTCGGCACCACATTGAAGTGGGAGACTTTTATGAGTGGAAAGAAGAGCAAGTAAAGAAATTGGGAAACCGAATTTGAGGTTGACAAGAATTTCGTTTTTTGATATAGTTTAAACAATATAATTTTAAAGGAGAGTTTACTATGGAAGGTATTGGACAAATGTTGCCGATGATTTTGGTTCTTGTTGTGATGGTTGGCTTTACATTCTTTATGTCGAGAAAGGATAAGAAGCGCCAGCAGGAACGCAAAAATATGCAAAACAACCTGGAGGTCGGCGATCAGGTTCTGATGGAATGCGGAATTGTCGGAAAGGTCGTTTCCACCAAAGATTTGGAAACCGTTGTTATCGAAACCGGTTCCGATAAGACCAAATTGCGTTTCAAAAGATGGGCGATTGCCGCAAAGATCGAAGAATAATAGCATAAAAACATTTCATCATCTCATATGTTTTAATAAAAACGATGAAGAGGTGCTGAAATGAACAAAGAATCTACTAAAAAAATCACAGCGCTTGGCGTTGTGATTTTTTCTTTTGTCAGTATTCTAATTTATATGCTGATCGTATTGGGCATTGATAGTTTAACGGTATTGTTGGTGTTAAAAACTAAACTGTCGGAGGATTTTTTGAAAATCGGAAGCGTAATGGCTTCCGGAATCGGGTTAATAACCTCGACAGCATTGCTGACGGTCCAAACAAAATTAAAGGGGATCTATGCTGCGGCAATGATGTTTGGAATGGTATTCTTAATTAAAATCATCGGCAATGGGTTCATGAAGTTTGGCGGATATTTTACATTGAATGGATTTATCGGTATTTTATTTTTGATCGTATTTGCGTTAGCAGGGGGGATCCTGGGCAGTCTGTTTAAAAAATAGAATAATCGGCATTTTGCATAAATTTTGATTTTACTTTGATAATTCAAATTTTGTTCTTGACAATCTAAAAACAACAGTATTTGGATATGTTTACAAAAAGAATATCTATATCTTGTGTTGGTTTTTGCGCAAAACAATGGTTTACATAATTATTTTATGTTGGTTTACATAATTATTTTTGTCAGGTTTTACAAAAATTGATAAACTGATAAATTCTCCTTGATTTATGCATTATTTTAAGTTAAAATTAATACGCTGCCCTCAAAATTTGGCAGCGTATTTCTTTACATAATTTTTTTGACATAATGACGGACAAACTCTCATACCTTTTATCGAGGTGATTATAGTGGGCCGTTTAATGTCAAAGATTAAAAACGATTTTATCAACGAAATTCCGTTAATTCGCATCTATGCCGTTTTATATTTAATTGGTATTTTTATAGGCGTTATAGGAGTTATACTATCCTTTAATGAACTATCCAATGTTCCTTTTGCCACCTTTTTAACGGTAGATTCCTTGGAATATGGCGAAATATTTTTTCAACATTTTTGTTTTTTTCTTTTGTTGTATTTATTGGGAATGACCATTATCGGGCTTCCGTTTCTGCCTTTTTTCCCGCTTTATAAGGGCTTTTCAATCGGAGCAATCTTATCTATCGCAATTATTTCAAATGGATTCCGCGGCTTCTTCATAAGCATACCGGCATTTGGTTTTCAAAATCTGTTTTCATTAGTATTAGGTTATTTCATTTGTGTATCGTCTGCCCGTTTATCAATTTCCTTTTTCGAATTATTAAAGGGTAGGGGAAAACATTCGGCGTTGTATCGAGAATTTTTAAGTCATACATATCGTTTCTTGATTATTACGCCAATCTTATTTTTAATGAGTTTTTTTCAATGGAAGATCGTACCGATTATTATTAATCTATTTTAGCAAAGGAGGGGAGTATGGTGGAAAAAACTTATATGAATTTCTGCAATTTTCTGATGACCAAAAAGCAAACATCGGCCAATACTCTCGCTTCTTATCAACGCGATCTGCGGCAATTCATTCAATTTTTAGATGCAAAACAAGTTTCTTCTTGGAACGAAGTTTCCGACGAACTATTGAGAACCTATTTTTCTTTTTTAAAAGACTGCAATAAGAGCGATGCTACCATTTCCCGCTCGATGTCCACCATGCGATGTTTTTTCAAATACTTGGTTTCCAAAAAAATTATATCCGCCAGCCCGATGGTCGGAATCAGAGGGCTGAAAAGCGAAGCCAAATTGCCCGAAGTTCTTTCCGGCGAAGAAGTGGAACAACTTTTGTGGCAACCCGATACTCAGACCGCCAAGGGGATGAGAGATAAAGCGATGTTGGAAGTTTTATATGCTTCGGGAATTCGCGTCACCGAGCTGCTTTCTTTGAAAATTTCCGATATCAATCTCGATGTTGGATATTTAATGATGAATAAACACGAAGAGAATGAGCGGATCATTCCCATTTATGCGTTGGCTGTTCAATCGCTTAGAAATTACATCAATCAAGCCAGACCGCAGTTGGTTGAAAGCAATAAAGAGCAAACACTTTTTGTCAACACCAGCGGACAAGCTATGACACGCCAGGGCTTCTGGAAACTTGTAAAACAATATACCTCATTGGCAAATATTTCCAAAGATATCACGCCCAAGACCCTGCGCCACTCTTTTGCCACGCATCTGCTGGAAAATGGAGCAGATATCAATATGGTTAAAGATATGATGGGGCACTCTTCGCTGAACTCCACAAGAGTTTATACAAAATTACTCAAGGCAAAATATCTTTCGACCTATGAGAATTGCCATCCCAGAGCTGTAAAGGTAGGCGAATAACAATGGGACTTTTCAATGATTATATGCGCGAAGGAAAGGGTGTTCAAAAAGATCAATACACTCCGCGCTTTATCCTGTTTTTTCAAATTTATTTTCGAAAATTTTGGAATCTGATTCTTATTAATCTGTTGTTTGTTGTTTCCTGTATTCCAATCGTCACAATCGGCCCCGCAACCGCAGGAGTGACAAAATTATTGCGCAACTATGCGCGCGAAGAACACGCTTTTATTTGGGGCGATTTCATTGAAACAGCAAAGAAAAATTTCAAGCAGGCATTCCTTTATGCAACACTTGATTTTATTGTTACTGTCTTTTTGATTTTTGATTTTTTAGCCATCGGGAATATAAGCAGCCGTGTTATGTCCATCCTTTGTATGACAGCGATTTTTCTCGCCTTTACAGTTTGGTCATTTATGCGATTTTATGTTTATAATATGATGGTAACATTTCGACTGACTTTCAAGCAATTGATGAAGAACGCGTTTATTTTTTGCTGGGTCGGATTTTTTAGAAACCTTTTTACCGCGATCATTTTATTGGCAGTCTTTATCATGGTTTCTTTGTTGAACATTCCTTATCAATTTCTTGTATATGGATTTTTATTCTTCTCGTTTAGCGGTTTTTTGATCAACTTTATGGTACAACCCTTGATCAAAAAACATATGATCGATGGTTTTGACCCTGAGACCGGCGAACGATTAGAGGAAGAAAAATACGAAGGTTTTAGCGAATGATTTATATAAAAACAGTCACAGTGAATGTGGCTGTTTTTTATTATTAAAACTATTGTATTTCATATCATATTTTGTTATAATTTATTAAAAAACTACCGAGGTGTTCAATGAAAAAGAAAGTCGTTATTCTTGGAATCATCGTTTTATCGATTCTTATAATCGTTCTCGGCGCTATTATTGCACTCCCGAAGATCAAAGGATATCTTCCTTATTATTATGATCTGAATGGAAAAAAGCAGCAAGATAAGCCTTATGTTTTGGAAATCGAGAAGACCGATTTTGCAAACGAGGTTGTCAAAGAATTATATGATAACGGCATCATTTGTTCTTCTGCTCGTTTTTTGAATTATATTAATAAGAATTATCCCGATTTTGTTTGGTACAACGGTGTTTATCACCTCAATGCCAATATGTCTTATAAGCAACTGTGCGAAGCGTTGATGCACCCGAATGAAACGTTAAATTATGTTAAATTTACCGTTCCCGAAGGGAAGACGGTGTGTGACATTGCAACCATCGTATCCAAGGCCGGGCTTTGCAAGTATGACGACTTTTTGAAAGCGGCCGATAGCTACGATTATGACTTCGCTTTTATGGATGAATTGAAGAAGCGCGATCAAAGCAAAATCGGATATAAATTAGAAGGTTATCTTTTCCCTGCAACCTATGAATTTCGCGCCGATACGGTCACTCCGCAAGAAATCATCCAAAAAATGCTGCAAACTTTTTCTGAGTATGTTACCCCTGAGATGATTGAAAATGCCAAAAAAATAGAGCTTTCGCTCAATGAATTCATCACCTTTGGATCCGTTGTCCAGGCAGAAGCATTCAGTAAGGAATCCATGAGCGGCGTCTCCTCTGTGTTTTGGAATCGACTGAATTCCAAAATATATCCCAGACTCCAATCGGACCCCACCACAAAATATGCAAAATCCTTATCCAATCTTTCCCATTACTCAAAGGATATGAGTTCTGCTTATGACACATATAGCTGCAGCAATTTACCCATTGGTCCCACAAACTGCCCCGGCATTGATGTTCTGAACGCGGTCTTAAATCCGTCAAAGACTGATTATTTTTATTTCGTCACCGATAAAAACGGCCAATTTTATTTTAACGAGACCCTCAAGGAACACAATCAAACAATAAATTCTCTTAAAAGCAAAGGTCTTTGGGCATAAATAATGATCCATTTGATTCAACACCCTTCGTATAGCAAAATCACATCAGATACCATTCAACCCGAACTTCCATATACCTCCGACTACGTGTCGCAAGGAGAGGAATTAGGGTATCAAGTCGTTGTTTATACCGACAACGTCCAAGGAATCCCCGCCAAATTTGAACTATCGTTTGACGGAGATTATCAGGTGTATTTAGAAAAATACGTCAATGTCAACCTGCCGCATTATCAAGACGACCCCAAGAGTGGGTACCTGACCAATAAGCCCGATGTTTTGCCGGATTGCTTGATTCCGATCACTTCGGACGATTCCTTTTTCATCAGTTGCAATTATATCGTCCTATGGGTTTCGGTTTCCACAGAGCATATCGGAAAAACCAAGTCTGTTTTGAAGATTTCAACCAAGGATGAATCGGCAACCTGCGAATTGAACTTGAATGTTATCCAAATAGTCAAAAAGCCGCAATTCTTCGGGCATTGTGAATATATCGATCCGATTTTTATTGCAAAAGATCACGGGGTAGCGATGTTTGGCGATGTGTTTTGGAAAATAGCACATCAATATTTCAAATTAGCCGCAGACCATGGTGTCAACGAAATTATGGTGCCGCTTTTTACCCCTCAATATCCCAACTACCCCTCCGATAAATTTATTCAATTAGTGAGCATCAAGAAGATCGGGGATGAATATGAATGTAACTTTGATCTCTTTGATCGATGGATCAAAACAGCAATAGATACAGGCATATCCCGCTTCACATTTCCTGTATTTCTTCCGGACTTCGATCATCCTTTTGGTGCACAATTTATCGTCCAAGTTCATGGGGAAGAGCAGATCATTTACGAAAATGAAACGGTTTTATCTACGTATTATACATCGTTTATCCGAAAGTTTTTGCGTAAACTCTTAATGCATTTGGAAAAATATCGTTGCTATATTTTCAGTTTTCACTTTTCCGCTTCGCCACAGGTTTGGAACGAAAAGACATACCAAGATTTTCGCGCACATTTTTATGATTGCGCTAAAAAATACAGGATCACAGACTATGATGTCGAATTTCGATTTTTCAAACGAGGTCTGGTCGGCTCACCGATCGTTCATCTTCATGATATTGATGCATATTCAGAAGATCCGTCTGCATTTTTAAACGGTTGCTTTGATATATCCGATCCCAAAGATCCGATAAATCCGTCGGTTGCATCTTCATCTGTGCGCTTAAGATGCCTTGGTGCCTTTGGATATCGATATGAATTAGCCCGATTCTTCCATATGGGATACAACGCATCCGATTTAAAAGGGCAATATCCTACCGGCAGTTTATCCTTGGTATATCCGGGAGAAGCAGAGGCGTATCCATCCATACGATTAAAGCAATTAAAATATGCAATTCAAGATAACCGTCTTTTGGATACACTTCATGCCAGATATTCGCCCAAACGCATGAACGGATTGATCGATCGGTATTTATTTAAAAACGATCACTATATGGATGATCCGATTCGTTACCAAAAATTCAGGTTAGAAGTATACGAATTGCTGGAAAACATAAATACATACAGAAAAAGAAAGGAAAAACTATGAAATTAGGAATTGTGGGATTACCCAACGTCGGCAAAAGTACATTATTTAATGCAATTACAAACGCGAAAGCGCAATCGGCTAATTATCCGTTTTGTACCATCGATCCCAATGTCGGCGTTGTTTGTGTCCCCGATAAACGGCTGGATGTTTTGGGCGAAATGAATCGTTCCAAAAAGATTGTTCCCGCCATCATTGAATTTGTTGATATTGCAGGACTTGTAAAAGGAGCGTCCAAGGGAGAAGGGCTCGGCAATAAATTTTTGGGGAATATTCGCGAAGTGGATGCAATCGTCCATGTTGTTCGCTGCTTTGAAGACTCCAATATCGTCCATGTAGACGGTTCGGTCGATCCTATTCGCGATATCGATACCATCAATCTTGAATTAATCTTCTCCGATATCGAATTGGTCGAAAAATTACGCGATCGTGCCGCGAAATTGGCCAAAGGGGATAAGAAGCATTTAGTCGAGGTTGCACTGTTTGATAAGCTGAAAGAGGCGTTGGAACAGGAACGTTTTGTCAGCACTGTCGAATTGACCGAAGAAGAGAAAGAGATTATGAAAAGTGTTTCTTTACTCACCGATAAACCGGTCATTTATGCCGCTAATGTTTGCGAAGAGGATTTCAAAAACGGAAAATTAAGCAACCCCTATATTGAGGCAGTCGAAGAACGTGCCTCGAAAGAAAATGCGGAGGTCCTTGTCATTTGCGCCCGCATGGAAGAAGAGATCAGCGAATTAGACGAAGAAGAAAAAGAGTTGTTTCTTGCCGAATTAGGGTTTGATCATAGCGGCTTGGATCGTATGATTTCAACTTGCTATAATCTTTTAGGCTTGATCAGTTACATCACCAGCGGTGAGATGGAAACCAAGGCTTGGACCATCAAAGAGGGAACCAAGGCACCGCAGGCTGCAGGTAAAATCCATTCCGACTTTGAACGCGGTTTTATTCGTGCGGAGATTGTTTCTTATGATGACCTCATCGAATGTGGCTCTATGGTAGCCGCGCGCGAGAAGGGTTTGGTTCGAAGCGAAGGTAAAGAATATATTATGAAGGACGGAGACGTTGTTCTTTTCCGTTTCAATGTATAAAAAAATAAGAGTTCCAATGGAACTCTTATTTTTTATGTTGGTGTTTTCATAAATTGGCATATCATCACTGTAACATCATCATCTTGTTTATGAGAAAAGGTTCTCATAATATTTTTTGCAAATGTTTGCGCATTTTCGTGTTTACATTCCATCAATACATCCGCTTCTTCATTTGTAATCGTTAATCCGTCGGATATCATAACAAGAAAATCACCCTCAGAAAATGAAATTCGTTTATGTATGATTTGCTCATCCTCCGATAATCCCATCGGTATACCGCCGCCATCAATTCGGACGCACCCATCCTCTTTAAGTAAATAACTATCATAGGCACCGCTTTTATAAAAATCTGCCATTCCGGTCTCTAGATTTAATATACACAAATCCAATGTGGAAAATGTTTCCTTGGGGTTAAACCGAATGACCGAGCGCAAGATATTCAACGTATTTGAAATACTTATTCCGCCTTGAAGAAGACGTTTCAATACCGAAACAGTCATCTCGCTATAAGCACCGGCTTGACGACCGCATCCCATTCCGTCGGACAAAATCAGGCAATATCTTTTTTTATCGATAGAAAAACCGATCGCTTGATCTCCGCATATGGTCTCTTGGTCTTTGGCTCTGCAAAGCGCGGCGCATTGGATCATATACGGATTAACTTCTCGCAATATGATTTTATTTGATTCAAATTCCAATGTAAACGGAGCCGGGATCTGATTGGCAAGCACTTCTCTGATCTGTTGTTTGTTTTCATTTATTTTGCGTTCGTCAATGGAGATAACACCGTTTAGAAAATTGCGGTTATCCTTTGAAAGATGAACGCTTTTGGCTTCGATCCCGTCTTTTTTTAATGCTTCAGTGATTTTTCGTTCTAACTCACTGTTATTGGTTGATATCATACTTTCCTCATCCATAGCAGACTCGATTCGTTTGCTTATATAATTCAGCTGATCAACCATTTCTCCGAGTTCATTCTTATTTTTAGATTGTATGATTCGTTGGATTGCACACTCCATTGCATTGGGTTTGACGCAAAAGGGGAGAGTCTCTGAGATCGCAAGGATTTTTCCGTTTATTTTATATTGTTCATCAAAACTATTTAATATCACCTTGAGTTCGCTGGAGTTTTTTCCATAACAATGTTTTGCATGATCGCAAAATGTCCCACATTCTTTTTTGCAATGCTGGTATAATCCTTCTGTCTTTGATGATTTTCCGTCATTTAATTGACGTATAGGTATATATGATGATAAAAATTTTCTAATCTTTGTTTTGGGAATCGGCAACACCAAAAGCGAAGCAATCACCGGCTCCAAAAAATAACGGTAATCCCACGGAAAACGCCCCAAAAATATGAGACTTGAATAGTAAATAATGATAAACGAGGTCATACTAAACTTATTGGAAAATGAAGAAAACAAACATCCTGCCAATGTTGCCGTGACAATAGCAATAAAAATTACCTCTCCGCCGTTCGACACAGCCGATAATATGATTCCTATGCACGATCCCAAAACAACGATATGGCTGATTTTAAGGCAGTACAACGACATCGAAATCAAAAATATTCCCAACATTCTCGCGACACTTAGGTTTAAAAGATACACATTATGCAACGTACAAAAAATCAAAACCAAAGTAATCGAGGCGGCGATGATCTCTTTTGAAGTAAGGTAACAGCTTTTTTTGAACGCGCTTGCCGCATAATTAACAAAATATACGCAACAGCAAATTAAGACCGACTCTCCAACCAGTATTAAAACATTGAACAGTGTTAATTGCCCTACCAATAGAAACAAGAATCCCGAAACAAAGCAACACACCGATGTGAAAACTGCTGTATCGTACTTAATCAATTTAAATGATTTTTGAAACAACACATATATAACATAGATCATCGTCAAGGCGGTAATATATTTAAACGACGACAAATCAAACGGAGTCAGCAGCGTACCGACGACTCCCCCTATATAGCACACCGTCGGTATCAATCCGATATTATAACTCACAGAAAAAAGAATCAATGAGAACGGCGAAAAATTTTCAAAAAGAACACATTGCGATAAGAAAAAACTCAAACTAAAAGAAATCGCGCTCCTTAATATGTAATAAAATGCAGCTATCATTTTGTTTTGGAATTGATCCATCTTGCTTTCTACTTTAATCATTTTAATCTCCTCGTTTTTTATTAAATTATAAAAAACTCTGAGACTTAATTTTGTCGTATTTTTGTTTGATTTTAAATTTTTGTTAAATCTATAGATATTTTTGAATTTTTCATATATAATGTTCGTATTAATTTAGTTTAGGTGCTATTATGAATATTGATCAATCACTTATGAATAAAATTGTTGATCCGCTTCTAAAATGGTATGATTCCAATAAGCGTGATCTGCCGTGGCGTCATAATCCAACGCCGTATAGGGTATGGATATCCGAAATTATGCTCCAGCAAACCAGAGTCGATCCTGTCATACCGTATTATTTGCGATTTATGGAAACCTTCCCATCGGTCGAAGCGCTCGCAGCCGCGCCGGAAGATCTCTTGATGAAACATTGGGAAGGTTTGGGATATTACAGCCGCGCAAGAAACTTGCAAAAAGCAGCAAAATCCATCGTCAAAGCAGGCAAATTCCCCGAAGATTTTGACGAATGGTTGAAACTCCCCGGTGTGGGAAACTATACCGCCGGCGCAATTTGTTCCATTGCATTAGGCGCTCCAACACCGGCGGTCGATGGGAATGTTCTGAGAGTACTATCCCGCATGCTGGGCTCCAAAGAAGACATTGCATCCGAATCTGTAAAAAAAGAGTTTACCGAAGCGTTAAGAGCCATCTATCCAACCGGAAAGACTTCGGAATTTACGCAATCTTTAATGGAACTTGGCGCGACCGTTTGCCTCCCGAACGGCGAACCGCATTGTAAATCGTGCCCATTAAGCGGATTATGTTTCGCATTTAAAAACCAACTAACCGATCAAATTCCATATAAAGCGCCTAAGAAAAAACGAAAGATCGAAAATCGTACAATCTTACTTCTTCGCTTTGATGATAAAATTGCTTTGAACCGCCGCCCTGAAAAAGGGCTTCTTGCAAAAATGTGGGAATTCCCCAATGTTGAAGGGCATCTATCAAATGACCTTATTGAAGAAAAATATGGTAAGAGCATCGTACCCATCGGTTCTTCCACGCATATTTTTTCTCATATTGAATGGCAAATGTTCGGCTATTTAATCGATGTCAATGTAGCGGATAATCAATATAAATGGGTAACCATCTCAGAATTGCTTGATGAAATTGCAATTCCCAGCGCATTTAGCTATTATTTGAATTATTTAAAAGAATTACGCTATAAGGAGTACTAAATGAAAAAGTTTTTTAAGTTTGTCGGCTCTCTTTTTCTGGATCAATTTGTAGGAATCATTTCGGGCTTTATGCTCGTTCTTTGCGTTGCCTCTCTTTTTGATAACAGTCGATTGGGATACTTATTGGCATTTATCTTTTCTTTTGGGTTTTACGCATATGTTACATATAATTCCGGATTTAAAGCAGGATTCAAAGATATTCACCGCATCCAAAAAGATCCCTCATATCGCGGCCATTGGTTCATGGGTCTTTTGGCCGGCGGAATTACAATAATTCCATTGATTGCCTTGTTGATCATCTATATCATTTCCAATAATGGTGTATATGCATTCTACTATATGCTTTTAAATATGTATTGGACCTGGCCTCTTGCGGGCATATTCAAAAGCCATCAGATTTTAATTATGGGCCTGACCTATATACCGATGGTCTTCATTCCGTGGATCGCCTATATTGCAGGTTATAAAAACTTTATTTTGTTGGATAAGATCGTTTTGTTATACAAAAGATATATTGATAAAAAATAAACCAAAAACGGTGTGTCATAATGGCACACCGTTTTTACATATAGTTTGAAGAGGTGATGGAGATGCTTTTTAGAAAAATCAAAGGTATTACTATCGTTTTTTCAATCTGCGCTGTGTTTGCTTTGGTCGCATCACAAATTCAATATTTTTCCGACGAACACGTTTCGGCAAACAACATTTTATATATAATTGATCCGGGCCACGGAATCCCGGATGGGG
>JAZSBU010000139.1:0-8365 GCA_045602565.1 Eubacteriales bacterium
TGTCTGGCCCTTGCTGGATGGGCAAAAGGATATCACCGCGCTGGGCAAGCTGGTCGAAGAAAAATTCGGTGAAGAGGCCCATCCGCTCTATGAGCGGCTGGCGCAGTATTTCCGTATCTTAGATAGTTACCGTTTTATAAAATGGGTCCAATAAAAGCAAAGACGCCATCGCATAGCGATGGCGTGTTTGTTATTTAATAAGGAATCCCTGTATTGATAAATCCGACATGGCGGAAATCGTCGGGGTTATGGCGAATAATATAGTCGATATAAGAATCCACCAATTTCGCGATATGCAGATATCCTGCAGGGTTCATATGCCCCAAGAGGAAATAACGCTCTTTAAATTTCGTATCGTGAACGGGCCCATAGGTAAAAAGGTCGATCAGATACGTATTGTCAAAATAGGATGCCAGCTCGCGGATGACACGATTGACGCCCAAAAGCTTGCGCTCCCGCTCTTCGGGGGTGTAGGGCTTATCATTATCGGGGCGGCAGACCAAAAAGAATTTGGCATCGGGCGCGATCTCTTTATACCGCGCAATGATGGCAGCATAATAGCCCATAAAGGTGGGTTTATTTTTGGAAGGATCGGTGGGATGGATGTCCGCCAGCGTTCCGTGCTCTTCGATATGGTTCATATCGTTGACACCCAAGGCGATGACATAAGCCTGGCAAGCAAGGGCGGGGGACCAAAAGCCTTTATCTTCCGCAAAGGATTCGATATATTCTTTGGTGCTCATTCCGCCTCTGGAAAAATTATAGGCGGTCAGCCCGTTCTTGCGGGCGATATACTGCCCCCAGGAATATTCATACATATCGTAGAAGCCGAAGGATCCGTCGGGCTTTTTGGTTTGAAATTCGCCCGAAGATAAACTATCGCCGACAAAGGCGATCTTGCGGAAGATCGAAGTGTTGCTGTAGCCCTCCACCAGCCGATCCAGCGGCTTTTCATCGGGGGCAGGGTAAAGTTCTTTTTCCCAATCCATAGTGGTTCTCCTTTGATTTATTCTTTGGTTTTCTTAATAAAATCGTCGATCATCTGACCGAAGACAGAAATGTCGTTCTCATCAAATTTGCCCACATATTCGGTGTGTTTGCCGTGCATAACAATGTGGTCGTAGTTCTCATAGCCAAAATGCTTGAGGGTGGATAAGACCAGCATCGTCTGCTCATAGCGATTTTTCATATCGTTATCGGAGACAATGAACCGCATCGGCGGGTATTGTTCTTCCAAACCGATATGATAAAGCGGAGCCGTTTCGTCCACAATGATGCGGCGGTGGTCGATGCCCTTATTCTTCAAAACGGTGAAGTGGGCGGTGGGCTGACCGGCATCGTGCAGATAGCCGGCAATATTCTTATTGCTCAAACCGACCGAGCCGAGATATTGCCGGTCGAAGCAGAGCATCATCGAAATATATCCGCCGGCAGAACTGCCGCCGACATAGATCTTATCGCAATTGTGTTCCTTGGCCATATAATCATAGGTCCAGCGGACCACATTGGCTGCATCATAAAGAAAGTCGGGGAAGGCATAGTCGGGATACATACGGTAGTTGGCAGAAACGACCGCGATGTTGCGTTCGGAAAGATAGGGGGCAAATTTATAGGCACCCCGCTTGCTTCCGTGGTCCAAGCCGCCGCCGTGGAAAAAGACAAAGACGCTCTCCACCTTATCATCGGGTAAATATACATCCAAAAGATGCTCCTGCGGATGTTCACCGTAAACAATATCTTCTAATTTTTTCATTGGTTGGGCTCCTTATGGAATTGTTTTTCGAAATTATATCATAGTAAATCCTATATTTCAAGGATTACCTTATTCAAAAGAGGGGGAGAATCGTTGATACTGCCTTTCGGAATCAATCGGATACATTAAGCGATATAAGCCCGCTTCTTCCGCCGGGGAGCAGAATACGGTCCCCTAAGAAGAGCGCGTTATACGGCGATGCGGTAGTGGATAATTCGGCGATGAGGCGGGGGGAAGACAGTTCTTTTACATCCAGAACATAAACCTTTCCAACCGCACGGTTGACCGCGACCATCCGATCCCCGCTCAGTGTGAGAAGACCTAAAAAAGGGTTCTGCGCCCGATGGCAGGGAAGGGTATCGATCAAAAAGGGGTCGGAGTGCTCTTTGGAAAGAAGAACATAGCCGCCGTCAAGCGTATAGAGAATTCGTTTGCCGTCGGTGGCAATGCCTTCTCCGGCACCGTAGCCGCAGACGCCGATTTTGCGGACATATTCTATGCTGAAAAAGCGATCATCGCCCTGCTCCGGATTGGAATAGATCAGCCCTTGCCGATGGCAGAACAAGACCATGGTTCCATCCTCCAGCGATTGTGCGGCAAAATTGTTTCCGTATAATATTTTGGTCTTATAGGAATACAGTTCTTTTATATCGGCCGGATTTTTTACATCATACATTTTCAGTCCGGCATAAAATCCACACATCATAAAGGCGCCGGTCTTGCTGACCGCAATCTGAAGGATGGGCCGATCTTCTTTGAATTGACCGATTTTTTTGGCTTGATATTTTGTCAATTCGAAGATCTCCACACCGCTTTGTCCCTCGGCTACATAGAGTCTGCCGTTGCAGAACTTAATATCCTGCGCAAAACCCTCGGTAGGAATGACGCAAGCAAGCTCTAAGGTATCCTTTTTGAGCAAATGGACGCCGCCTTCCACACAAGCGAGGGCGAGCGCCTCGTCTGTTTCCGCAAGGGCGCGCACCATAAAGGGCCCGCTGTAGATCACTTCCGGTTTGGCACCGTACCCTTTGCAGGAGAACGGTTGCGGCTTCATTGCGATCGGTTCGGTGCAGTTGGGGTGTTGCTCCCCGATTTCAAGCCCTCTTGCCGCAAAAAGATCGCCGCGGGCGGTGGCAATAAAGAGATCCTTGCCGATGGCGGTCACCCCTGCAACAGCATCGGTACGCTCTGCCGGCGGAGGAAGGAATTGGAATTTAGGCTCCAGCGTGGTGGGATCCAGACCGTAGACACCGAAATCGGGATTATTGACCACCAGTGTCTCGCCGTAGAGCGCCGCCTCCCACATATCAATGGCCGAATTATAGCCGCGCCCAAAGAGAACACCGTTGATGCGCTTGGGTTTGGTAGGATCGCTTATATCGAAAAGTTCGACTCCGTTTCCGTTTCCAAAGGCAGGGTCGTTACTGTCGTTGAGATTGATCAGCCCTCGGCCGTGCTGACCGGTAGCGGCATATAAAATATTCTTGTGAACGCATACCCCGTCCCCGCGTCCTTGCAAGGGAATTTCCGAAAGAATGGAGGGATTGGCAGGGTCTTGGATATCCACAACGGTGACCTTTTGTTCTCCCCACACACCGCAATACAGAATATTGCCGCTCACAGTGGCGGATTGCACCTCGCCCATACGGATAAGGCTGATATGAACAGGAGTTTTCGGATCGGAAATATCAATTAATTGAACGCCGTAGTTGCGGCAGCTGATGCAGGCAAGATTGCCGCGCAGCGCCACTCCGGTAGCAAATTCAACGGTTTGAAAATGGCTGAGAAGAAGGGGCTTTTCTTCGGAAAGATCGAAGAGCCAGATGCCGCTTTCTCTCGCGGTGATGACTGCAATGTTGCCCACAATTTCGATCTGCCGCGCATTTCCGATGCCGATATATTCCGCTATGACCGAAAGATCGGACCGCAGGACACATAGCCGACCATCTTGAAATTGATTTCTGTTTTGGATGGCATACAATACTTGATTGTGCGCCTTCACATCCATACACGGACCAATGCCGGCCCGTTCATTTAGTATTTGACTTTGATTTTGTTTCATTTTTATATTTATTCAAAAGTAGGAACCGAATAGTTGGAAGAAGCAAGGCAGACCCAGGTGTTGCCTGCGCTCATAACCAATTCCGAGCCGTCCTCATGGGTGAATTTCAGCGAAGAGGCGGTATCCCCCTTGCTCCATTTGATCTTTTGGAAAGTGCCGTTGGTGATATAATAGCCCTCGCCGCCTTCCAAGGCGATGTTACGATGGACTCCATCGGGATAATCAACGATCTTGGTCAGGCAGACAACGACGTTTTTCACCTTGGTGGATTGCTTGGTGAGATATTCGGTGGGCACGCGGTCCTTGAAATTGCGCTCATATAGGCCGGTCTGCTCATTGTAAATAAAGACGGATTTAAAGTTGCCGGAAAATGCCACCGTTACTTTATTGGCTTTGCCGCCGGCAAGGGTCACCTTTTCGCCTTCTTTGGCAAAGGTCTGCCAAGGCTTCACATTCTCCAGAGTGGTTTTAAACTTCGAACTGACACCACTCCAAAGTTTTTCACCTTTGGTATAAAGGGTATGTTCCAAAGCAAGTCCGTTGTTCGGCCGATAGCCATAGTTCCCCTCATGAAGGTCGATATAATCAACCCCACCCAAATGGGGACCTGCATATACCGCGTCGTATCCGCGGGAGACATAAACAGCATTATGCCCCATCGCCAGATCGATATAGGCATAGCGGCAAGAGCGGACGGTACCGATATTTTCTACCTTTTGCGCGTCTTGGAATACCGCCATCAAGCGGGTCTCGCCGCCTTCGATCTCGGTTTCATAGATAATATCCGCCTGGGGCAGACCTGCTTGGACATCCTGCGCACGCACGTCATTATTGATCATCACCGCCACCGGACGAATATTTAAAATTCCATCATATTCATAAAGACCGGTCAGCGGGTTGAGGGAACTTGGGAGCTTGGCAGGTTCCTGTACTTGCTGCTCCGATTGCTCCTTGGGCTCTTCTGCAGGTTTTTCTGCAGGCTTTTTAGAGCATGATGCACTCATAAGCAAAAGTAAACATAAACCAAATGCAGTGAATCGTTTGAACATGATAGAATACCTCCTATGGTTTCTTAATTTAAGTATAAATGAACAACTGCTCATTTTCAATCTTTTTTTACGTTTTTAAAAAGAAAGTCCCCATTCCTGAAAGGGAATGAGGACTTAGAATTATACGTCGTAAACCATACCATCGTGGGCAAGCAAGGTAGGAAATTCGCAAACATTGAGAAATTCATAAGCAGACGCGATTTTTTTCTTGGAAATATGGGTGATGATCAGTTGCTTGGGTGGCTTTTCTGCAAAAATGATTCCGTAGTTATCCGCTGTAAAGTGCCCCAGCTCGCAGACCGCAAGGTCCAGCGGCTCTTCGAGAATTTCGTAGTGGAACTCTTCTACAGGTTTGCTGCTGAAGTCGCCCGAGAAGAAGACCCGCTTGCCTTCGGCTTCGAGAATGTAGGAGTAGGCATCTAAAATCTCGGAATGTTTGGTGGGCAAGGCGGTGACTTTAAGTACACCGTCGTCGAAAATAACACCGGGCTTGATCTGAGTGAATTTCACAGGGCGCTTAGGCGGATTTACCCCTCCGTTGCAAGCCCGCCAGGCGTTCAGCGCGTCGATGGTCGGTTGCATGGGATTTTGGGGCAGAAAAATTTCGGGAGCAGGCTTTTCAGCAAAGCGGGGGTGGAGCAACCGCAGATAAAAAGAGGGCAGACCGTCGGTATGGTCGCGGTGCATATGGGTGATAAACAGCGCGCTGATATCGGTAATGTTAATGTTTCGGTTGGCCATTTGCTCTATAATAAGGGTGCCCGCGTCGATGATGTATTTTTTAGCCCCGACCTCAATGAGTGTGCAGGAGCATTTCGTATTGGGGGCGGGTGAGCCGGAACTGGTCCCTAAAAAAGTAATTCGCATAATAAATGTCCTTTCGTTTTTGGTTTATGAATCAAGTATATCACAGTTTTTCCATAATTGCTATATTTTTTTGCAAATAAAAAGGTCGTTGGTGCAAGTTATGAGCCCGACTTTTCGCAAAGGCGAAAGTCGAGCGCACAAACAAAGGTCGTTGGTTCAAGTCCGGTTATTCCGATGCGACAATTAAAAAACGCTACACCCGAATGGGTATAGCGTTTTTATGTAACTAGTAATCTGTTTTGCTACCAAATGCACGTTCCTGTAGCCTTTTGTTAAAAAGTACGAGGGATCGTTAAATGGTATGACCTATTGTTAAAAGGTGCGAAGAATCGTTAAAAGGTTTCCGCCAATGAACACACAGAACCGTGCTCTGTGTCCTCTGTCCTCAAATAATTTTATCGCTTTTTGCCCGATTGCATTTCCAACAAAGTGTTTGAAGGTTATCTTCTGTGGTACAACCTCCCTTAGCTACAGGAATAATATGATCTATCTCAAGCAGGAGGTTAGGCTCGACATGGGTAGAGTTTTGGCAAGTACAGCAAGTAAAATTATCTCGTTCTTTAATGAAATTACGCAGTTTTTTTGTCATCAAGGATCGTTGTTCTTTTGCAAAAGCTGCTGCTGTAAGTTTGCTCTCTAAGGCATTGATCAATTCGACAATAGTTTCTTCTGTCATTGGGACAGCAAACGATCGTTGCGCCATACCACCGCCAGAAGTGTATACGAATTTGTACTCTACGGTAAGCACGCTCTCGTCAATGTTTGCAAACCCAAGTCTGGAATAGAATCCCGCTTCGTCATTCTCCATTACAAAAGCAGGGACATCACCAAGATATTGTTGATATTCTGCCTTATAGTTTTCGATAATCTGTTTTGCATCTCTCAAGGTTTCAAGTTCTTCTACAAGCCGATAGAGTTTCTGGATTTGCTCTGGGTACATCTTTTTGTTAGGATAGAAGTTCTTTATCACATACTCTAAAGGGTTATTTTCTGCACTTGCAAATACTGTGGCAGAGACTTCAGCAGTGAAAGGTGTAATCGACTTTTTGTACGGACGAATATAGCTGTATTCATCATCATTGATTGTTTCACTTCGAACCACTCTGGTACCAAATAGTTGAGAGACGGTTTCTATTTTTTTCGTAATGTATTCGTTGAATTCTCTTTGAGTGCTCATTAACACTTCGCAAGTGTCTTTGATTTTTAAAAAATCAGGCGATTCGTAATACTCTAGAATTCTCTTATTGTCATTGACAACTTGTAAGATATTTCTGTTGATACGATTTACGAATTCATCAATGATACTCCATTCTTCGCTATCAATCGTTTTTATTTTCTTGATGCTATTCACTGTTCTATCAAACAACTGTGCAATCATATTATCCAACTGCCCTTGGCTACTTTTGATGACAAGAGTTTCTCGGTTTTCATTTGCGTATGCTATAATACCGTTAACTCTTTCGTAATATTCATGCTGTTTCTCGCTTAATGCCTCTTTTTGCTGTTCTTTCAATAATTTATTGTATTCTGCCTTACTCATCAACAAAGAGGGATCGTTCTTAAACTTATTTAAAACGTATTTGTTTACAATTATTTCTCTTGATCCTAAATTGTTGCCGGCAGATGATATGTAACGAACACAAACCCTAAATGCGCTAGCATTGTTTAACACAGTATCAATCTGTTTTACAAGACATTTATATTGCGAGTTTGATTTATATTCATTGTTCTCAAGAAAATTTTTCAGAATTGATGTAATGTTAGATTTCCTATCGAAAACGCTTTCTGCCTTAGCAAGGTTTTGGCTGTCTTCCTTGAAGTATTTTATGTCATCATACTTATCCAAAGCCTGTCTGCTTTTTACTGTTACATGCTCATCATAATATGAGACGACATCCCAATTTGGAAAACCTAACTCTTGCAATACCGCGGCCTGCAGTTTTTTATATTTCTGGTCGGGTATGATTTTGAAAATAACTATTAATGCAATTATCGCAATAAGAATAGGCATTGCTCACTTTCCTTTCCTGCATATTGTTATAATTTATTATATCACAAGGTCGCAAAAATTGCAAGAAGAGCATGGGGGATAGTTCTTTGTGTTGTGGCATTTGTACACCCCTTTAGCCAGAAATGCCCACCCTTATGACCGATCGTTAAATTTTATAAAATAAAAGGTTCTGTGGAAGCTGATTGTCAGCACCTACAGAGTCTTAATTCTAACTATTTACCACAAATACAAATAGAAATACATAAAAATAATTGGAAACCAGAACAAATACACAGTGTATCAATACTGGCTTCCAATTATGGTTGCGGGGAAGGACTTGCAAGGTTGCAGAGACTACCGCTCTTTGAAGATGGTGCGTAATTGAAATGGTTGATCAACGAGCGCCTTGCGGTAGCCCGAAATTTTTGGGCGGCTGACGGGGCATCCACCCAAAATTTCGACCGCTGCGGTAACCCCGCCACCCCTTCATCTGCCCCCGGCAGCGGGGTGGCGGCGTTCAAGTTATGAGCCCGACTTTTCTGCCAAGGCAGAAACTCGGTTCAGGAAACCGAAGGTGGTTGGGTCAAGTCCGGTTATTCAGACGCGACAATTAAAAAACGCTACACCCGAATGGGGATAGGGTT
>JAZSBU010000140.1:0-6299 GCA_045602565.1 Eubacteriales bacterium
GGAGCCAAAACAAAAGACCATCGTATGATGGTCTTTTTTCTTTGGTCTATCTCCAAGGCTTGGCCTTGGAGCCGCTGATTAAAACTCATTTACTCACCGACTGAGCGTTCAGCGAAGTTGGTGGTCGAATTCCGTTGCCGCTGCCAGGGGCAGATGAAGGCAACGGTGTTCGGCTGCAGCGGTCGAAATTTTGGTTGGGCGCACCGTCGACCAACTGAAAATTTCGGGTCACCGCAAAGGGCTTGTTGATCAATGCTTGGAAAAGGAACTTTTTAAAGAGCAAGGTAGAACGCCGTCTACTGAAGGTGCATCAAAGAAAAAAGATCACCAATTGCTGTTTGCCGTGATGCTTTAAGCAATATCCTTGTTTTATGCAAATGAAACTCAAAATTTCTGCAGATACTCCGAGGGACAAATACCGTATTTTTTTGAAAAAATTTTGCTGAAATAAAGTGCGTCACTATAGCCAACGGATAAAGCCACCTCACCGATTGAATTATAATCTCCGCTGATTATAATTTTTCTTGCCCGAGACATTCGTTTATTAAAGATATATTCCTGCGGAGTCACTCCGAAATTTTCTTTAAAAATTCTCCTAAAATATGTATCTGATATACCGCAGAGTACGTGCAAATCTTCAACTTTTAAATCACAATTAAATATATTTGAATGAAGATGATCTATGGCACATTCTATCTTTTTAAATTTCTTCGCATAAGAATATTGTGTTTTTTCTTTTGCTGAAATAAATGCTAAAACATCGTAGAAAACAGAATAGCACTTATATTTTTCGGATTTATCACCAAACAGCCACAATTTTTCCAAGTGTTCGTAAATATAGGATCGTCCAGAGTATTTGCCAAGGGAATACACCTCTGCCATGTCAGAGAAAGCATCGGTATTAAAGTTAATAAGAACATATTCGCTTTTCTCGGAAATACGGTTTACACAATAGGATGAGCCCTTTGGGATGAATAGCATTTCATCTTGTTTTAATAATAAACTTCTGTTTTCAAATTCATAGATACTTTCGCCGCTTATTTTAAAAACAAAGGCATTACTAAATCTGTTTTTAAATGTACGCTTCTGAATTGATACACCATTTATAATATCAAGCAGTTTTAAATTTTCTATATCTATTAACATAATATCACCGATTTTATTTTATATTACATTCAAAATTAAGTCAATATTTGTTCTGAAAAATCCATATAATTCGAATTTATCCATTTACAAATTTCTTCTTTTTCAGTACGATAAACAAAACAAACAAGGAGAAATGGTAAATGAAAATAATATTCGAACAAATAAGTTTGCTTTTTATATTTATGCTTTGTGGATTTTTGCTTGGAAAAAGCAAACTCATAGACTACAAACATACTAAAATTTTGTCGGTTCTTTTAATATATCTGTTTTTTCCATGCACGGTATTCAATGCGTTTTGCAGCAACTTCACTGTTGATTATTTGACGAAATATTATCCGGTTATTATTGTATCGGTTGTAGTTTTATGTGTGTTAGTATGCTTTGCGCATATTATATCCGGATTCTTAAGCAAAGATCCATACGATAAAAAAGTATATAAATATTCTCTCACGATTTCAAATTACGGCAATATGGGGTATCCCTTGGCACTGGGTTTATACGGAGCAGAAGGATTATTGAATATGATACTATTTGCGATTCCGTTTTCAATTTACACAAACACATTTGGATACTGCTCGCTGACCAACCAACGAGTGTCTTTTAAAAAACTCATAAATCCGATTATTTTGTCGACTTTATTGGGTGCGATTTTTGGACTTTTAAATGTCAAATTGCCCGGTATAGTTGAAACCTTTGTGAGTAAATCCGGAAATTGTATGGCTCCTGTAGGTATGATTCTTGCCGGAACAACGTTATCAGAGTTTGATATAAAACAATTGGTTTTGGATAAAAATGTATATATTGCAAGCATTATAAGACTTGTACTGATACCTTGCGGTGTTATGATGGCGTTAAAACCTTTTTTTGACGATACTCTTGTGCGTACTGCTGTGTTATTGTGTGCAATGCCATGCGGTCTTAATACAATCGTATTCCCTAAACTTGTTGGTGAGGACTGCAAAACAGGAGCGAAGCTTGCTTTTGTATCCAATGTAATTGCTATGCTGACCGTACCCATCGTGTTAAATCTTATTTAGGGGATATCTATATGATGCTTGATCAATGCTTGGATATGGCCGCCCTTAAAAGCAAGGCAGAACACCGTTTGTGGAAGGTGCACCAAAACGAAAACCACCCTAAATAGGGTGGTTTTTATTCTTTTGAATAAGCAGCATAATGGTGGGAATCAAGGTGAGTTGCAATAGAATACCGGGGATGGCATTGAAAACGGTCTCCGCCAAAAAATAAGAGAATGTAAAGGTCTTAAAATCAAATCCCAACAAAAGAATTTGAGCAACTGCCCAAAGAATTCTTCCGGCGGGCAATGCAACAGCCAATGCGGCATAAACCGCGCCGATGTTTTTGCGCTTGCATTTGGAATAGATCCATCCGCAGATAAAACCGTAAGCCGCCAATTCCACCGCCATCGCTATGGCGCGAGGGTAAAGATTGGGCATCCCGAAAAGAAAGGAGCGCAGGAGCGGCGCCAAGGCACCTGCAAAGGCACCGTATTTCTTGCCGCAGATCAGCCCGCAGAGCAGAATGGGAAGATGCATCGGTAAAAGCATATTGCCGATGGTATCCATCTGCATGGTCAGCGATGGAAGTAGAAGTGCTAAAGCAAGGAACATTCCTGCCAATGTTAAGTTCAAATATGTACTCTTTTTCATAGCCTTAATTATAGCGTTTAAACGGGATGCTGTCAAATGTTTGTTGCAATCCCTCTTGGTGTCTGTTATAATTAGTTTATTATAAGATTGAGGTGTTGTATGGCAGAGGATATTTTGTTTTCGCAAAAAGATTTTATCTTTTCCTATCGGGTCGGCGCGGTTTTGTATCGTGACGGTGAGATTTTGCTGCAGCGCAGCCTCGGGGACGAGGGCTATGCGCTCCCCGGCGGGCAAGTTGCCTTTGGGGAATTCAGCCAAAAGGCATTGGCGCGGGAATTGATGGAAGAGACCGGCGCCGCCATCCAGATCGGCAGACTATGTGCGGTGGCGGAAGTGTTTTTTCAATGGCAAAAACCGTGCCATCAAATCAATCTGTATTATCTTGCCGAACTGAAAAATTCCGACGCTCTGCCAAAGGGTTCCTTTTATGCCTATGATTCCCTGGGCAGAGAGCGCAGGGATCTGGAGTTTTCTTGGATCTCCTTGGATGAGCTGGATCGCATTAAAATCTATCCCCGCTGCATCAAGCCCTATTTAAAAGAAATGCCCGATTCGGTGGTGCATCTGCAACAGAATATGGAGGTATAAAATGGAACCCAAAGACTATATTGTGGCTAAGATCGAAGGCGAATATGCCACCTTAAAAAATGTCATTGACGGCGGCGAGATCTTCATCGCTATGGCATTGCTGCCCGAAGGTGTCGATCTTGGCAGTCGCCTTCATTTTGAAAACTTTGAATATTCACTAATATGAGAAAGAACCGAAGCCCAAAGGCTTCGGTTCTTTCGTTTGTCCGCCGAGCATATTGCAGCTACTCGGTCGGGGGATGGGGATACAGTCGCGTTTTCGGTTTCGAATCCCGCTGCATAAAAAACGTCCGAAAGACGAATGCCTGCCGCCATCCGCTTGGCAAAACGGCGCTGATGAGAGCGTATCTCTCAAGATTTCGTTGACGCTGCGACCTGCCCGCCGTTTTTCTATCACAGGTGGAGCGTTTCCATACGGCTTTGCATTTTTCTTAAGAACATAAACGCAAAGCTTTTTTGCGAAGAATTTTTCTTCGCACCATCCATCCCTTGGGACGATAGTATTTTGACACGCAGAGAAAAAAATATGCACAGAAAAGAAAAAACTTTTCTGTGCATATTTTTAATCGTCTAAATTCGGAAGTTCGATGCTTTTAAAATCGGGCTGAAACGGTTTGGGCGGGGTTCTGCGTAACGGAGTATATAAAAACTTGGGGCAATGACCGTTTGCTTTAACCAATCCTTTTTTGGAACAGATAACATCATCAGTCCCAAAAATCGACTTACCATGTTCACAATAGGCGCAAATTTTTTCAATATCTGCGGAAAAGATCATAGGTATCTCCTTTTTTATGCAGTATAAAATTATTATAACTCCTTTTTCGATATTTGTCAAAACAAATCAAAAAAACGAGAAAGCAGAAAGTCCCAATCAGTACGGCGAATTGTTTTTTGCTCCATAAAAAGAGCAGTAACGGCATTAGGAACCCATATAGAAGTTTTCCGTATAAAGGAGGTGTGATCGGCAAATACGCTTGGGCAAGAACCGAGGCATTTTGCAAAAAAACCGAGATCCCCGAAAATCCCACCATTGCACCGCATAAAAGCAGTTGGTCGCTTTTTAGCTTTGATATTCCGCCGGTCAATTCTAAAAAGCCGTGGATGTAACGAAACCATCCAAAGCGTTCCATCGGCACGGAAACGGCAGAGAATAGGCAGATATATCCGGTCAATCCTAGGCAGCCAAGGGCGGCATTGGAAATGCCGTTCCCCAAAATAATGAAGATGGATTCGGTCGCCCTTTCGGAGTGCTTACAGGGGATGAAAGCACCATTGAGGGACGCAATGAAAAAAGAGATTATGCATTGGGCTAAGAAAAGGGCAACGCCGAACTTTAAATTTCCGAACAACTTTCCGCCGACATATAAGATTAAAAAAGCAGGCGAAGCATTGGCAGAGCAATAAGAAAGTGCCACCGCGGTTTTTCGGTCGATCAATTCACGTTGATAAGCGCGGCAGACCGATTTGATTCCTAAAGGAAATCCGCAAAGTTGCGCGGTGATCCAAAGGGCGTGATTCGGGGGTAAGGGCAGAAATTCCAAAACTTCGGCAAGAATACCGCAAACCACCGCGGCAGGAAACAATGCAGGCAACACCGAGTAATAGGCAAGCTGTAACCCATCGCGTATTCCTTCGCCTGCTTGCTGCCCAAAAATCATCAGCAACGGAAAAGAAAAAAGCAACGAAAAAGCAAATAGGATCTTTAGATATTTTTTCATATTAAAATCTATGAGCGGGGCATAAAAATAATAACACAGAAAGGATGATCAGATGGGTAGAAAGAGAGCAAGATCCAAAGGCAATGGGCCTTGGAAACGTATGGCAAAATGTATGGACCTGCCGGAATTTGCAGTAGGGCTGGATGAGTGCATTGAGATCTGGGGCGGCAATACGGTGCAGGTGGAAGGTGCGGTCGGTATTCATACCTATGAAAAGGATGTGGTGAAGATCCATATGAAAAATTACTTATTAGTCTTGCATGGGGATGAGTTTGACTTGGCGCATTTTTCGGATGGTTGCCTACGCATCCGCGGAAAATTACAAAGTGTGAGTTGGGAGGCGGAATGAATGGCAAACCTATTGGCATTTTTCGGCGGCAGAGTCGATCTGGAACTGCGGGGAAACCAGATCGAATCGTTTCTCAACCGTCTGCATCGGGAAAAGATTCCCTTATATAATCCCCGCCGAGATGCAGAGAATAAATTATATTGCACCGTTCCCGCGCGTAGCTTTAAGCGGTTGCGCGCCCCCGCCTTCAAAACCGCCACAAAAGTGAAAATTATTAAAAAGAGGGGGTTCTTTATTGCCATTCGCCCGTTTCGGCGCCGCTTTGGCATTTTAGCGGGTTTAGCGGTGTTTCTCGGCATTGTTTTCTTTTGTTCGGGATATGTGTGGCGGATCGAGGTGGAGGGCTGCGAAGAGACCTCCTATACGCAGATCCTTGCCGATTTGGATGAACTCGGATTGAAGATCGGTTGCCGTAATACCATAGATGTGGGCAAGATTGAAAATAAATACTTATTGGGGAACGAAAAACTATCTTGGATGTCTACCAATATTCGCGGCACCACCGCCTATGTGGAGGTCAAGGAGCAAGGGGCTCCGCCGCCGATGACGGATGCATCGGTCCCGACCAATGTATATGCCGCGCGGGATGGGATCATCTTGTCGATTCAGGATTATAACGGTATCCGCTGTGTGCAGGTGGGGGAGGCGGTCTCGGCGGGCGATTTATTGGTCAGCGGCGATTGGACCGATCAATACGGTGTGCGCCGTTTGATGCATTGCAATGCAAAAGTGCGGGCGGAAACCCGCCGCGAAATCGAAGAAAAGGTTTTGTTTCAAGAGCGTGTCCGCCAAAAAACAGGAAAAAAGCAGAAAAAATATCGAATTTCT
>JAZSBU010000141.1:0-4270 GCA_045602565.1 Eubacteriales bacterium
ACCATCGCGGCCGGTTCTGCCGCCCAGCAGGATGACAACATCCCCGGGAGCCGGGCACTCGCGACGAACATTTTCGGCAGGAGCCGCGCCGACAACCGCGCCGATCTCCATTCTCTTGGCGGCGTAGCCATCATGATACAGTTCATCGACAATACCGGTGGCCAGACCGATCTGGTTACCATAGGAAGAATAACCCGCCGCCGCAGTCGTTACGATCTTACGCTGGGGCAGTTTGCCCTCCATCGTTTCCTTGATCGGCTTCAAGGGATCGGCCGCACCGGTGACACGCATTGCGCCATACACATAAGATCTGCCCGAAAGAGGATCGCGGATGGCACCGCCGATACAGGTGGCGGCTCCGCCGAAAGGCTCGCTCTCGGTGGGATGGTTATGGGTTTCGTTCTTGAAGAGCAACAGCCAGGGTTCCTTTACCCCATCGGCCTCTACTTCGATTTTTACAGTACAAGCGTTGATCTCTTCCGATTCGTCCAGCTTTTCCAGCTTGCCGATCTTTTTGAGATACTTTGCCGCCAGCGTACCGATATCCATCAAATTGATGGGCTTGGTGCGGCCCAATTCTTTGCGGGTCGCCACATAATCATCATATGCCTTTTGAAGAAGCTCGTCTTCAAAGGTGACATTATCAATAGTAGTCAAGAAGGTGGTATGACGGCAATGATCCGACCAATAGGTATCGATCATCCGAATCTCGGTGATGGTGGGATCTCTGCCCTCCTTGCGGAAATAGGCTTGGCAGAAAGCAATATCATCGCAATCCATTGCCAGCCCATATTGGTTAACAAAATCGGCAAGACCTTGCTCATCCAGATCTAAAAATCCATCCAAAGTGGCAACCGTTTCAGGAATAGCGTAATCTGCCTTCAAGGTTTCGGGCATATCCAGCGATGCTTCGCGGGTCTCCACCGGATTGATGACGCTCTTTTTGATGGTCTCAAACTCTTCGGCGGTCAAATCGCCGTAAAGTAAATATACTTTCGCTGTTTTGACAGTGGGACGCTCGCCTTGAGAGATGATCTGAATACACTGCGCGGCAGAATCGGCGCGCTGATCGAATTGACCGGGCAGGGGCTCTACCGCAAAGACCTTAGCACCCTCCATCTCAACGGAATCGGTGGCGATATCCAACTGAGGCTCGGAAAATACCGTACCTACGGCGTAATCAAACAGTTCTTTTTCAATATTTTCCACATCATAGCGGTTAATAACACGCACCTTTTCCAGCGATTTGATCTGCAAAATGTGACGCACTTCATAACGCAGGTCCCGCGCCTCATTGGCGAGTTCCGGCTTTTTTTCAACATAAATACGATAAACCATTAGTTCTCCTTTCCGGCTTTCATCGCTTTTTGACCGATATCATGACGATAAAAAGCATTATCAAAATGAACCTTTTCCACCTTGGCATACGCGGCATCGATTGCGGCTTCCAAGGAGTCCGCTGTGGCGGTGACACCCAAAACACGGCCGCCTGCGGTGAGCAGGTCTTCCCCATCCAACTTCGCCCCTGCCACAAAGACATCATCCTTGATATTAGCAGGGATGGTCAGTTTATGGCCGGTGGTATACTTTCCGGGGTAGCCTTCCGATGCCATCACCACGCAACAGGCGTGCCCATTGCTGAATTTCACTTCGGTTTCGGCTAAAGTTCCGTTGGTGGTTGCCTGCATAATGGTCAGCAGATCGCTTTCCAGCAAGGGAAGCACCACCTGCGTTTCGGGATCGCCGAAACGGCAGTTATATTCGATCACCTTCGGGCCGTTCGGAGTAAGCATCAAGCCGAAATAAAGGCAACCTTTAAAGGTACGGCCTTCTGCTTTCATCGCGCGGATAGTGGGCAGGAAGATGGTCTCCATACATTCGGCCGCGATCGACTCGGTATAATAAGGGTTGGGTGCAACGGTACCCATACCGCCGGTATTCAATCCTTGGTCATTATCCAAAGCGCGTTTATGGTCCATCGAAGAGATCATCGGGATGACGGTCTCCCCATCGGTAAAGGAAAGGACCGATACTTCGGGACCGGTCAAAAACTCTTCGATGACAACACGACTGCCGCTGGCACCGAAGATCTGATCTTCCATCATCGACCGCACTGCATTTTTAGCATCTTCGCGGGTCTCGGCGATGATGACACCCTTACCGAGTGCCAAGCCATCCGCCTTGACAACGGTGGGGATCGGTGCCGTTTCCAAATATGCCAGCGCATCTTCGCAGTTTTCAAAGACCGCGTATTCCGCGGTGGGAATATGGTATTTCTTCATCAAGTCCTTGGAAAAGACCTTACTGCCTTCGATGATCGCTGCATTGGCTTTGGGGCCAAAGCAAGGGATGCCAATCTCATTGAGGGCATCCACGCACCCCAAAACCAAGGGATCATCGGGCGCGACGACCGCATAATCGATCTTTTGCTCGGCGGCAAAAGCAACGATCTTTTCGATCTCCTTTGCGCCGATGGGAACCAAGGTGGCATCCTCTGCCATACCGCCGTTGCCGGGGCAGGCAAAGATTTCTTCCACATTCGGATTTTCTTTTAATTTTTTAATAATGGCATGCTCGCGGCCACCGCCGCCCACAACCAAAAGTTTCATAGTTTATCTCCTTATTTATCTCCTATATAAACACCGCTTGCCTCCCCTTGCGGAGAGGCAATATGGGATATCTTAATGGTGGAATAAACGCATTCCGGTGAATGCCATAGCGATGCCATACTTATTGCAGCAATCGATGACAATATCATCGCGGATGGAGCCGCCGGGCTCTGCAATATAGGAAACACCGCTCTTTTTAGCGCGCTCGATATTATCATCAAAGGGGAAGAATGCATCGCTGCCGACTGCTACACCGCTGAGGGTGGCAAGATAAGCATCCATCTCTTCTTTGGTGAAGGGTTCGGGCTGCTCGGTGAAATACTTTTGCCAAACACCGTCTTTGCAGACATCTTCTTCATTCTTATTGATATAACTATCGATGACATTATCCCGATCCGGTCTGCCAAGGGTATCCTTAAAAGGCAGGTTCAGCACCTTATCGTGCTGACGCAGATGCCAGACATCCGCTTTATTGCCCGCAAGGCGAGTGCAATGGATTCTGGACTGCTGACCGGCACCGACACCGATCGCCTGACCGTCGACCGCATAGCAAACCGAGTTGGATTGGGTATACTTCAAGGTAATCAGCGCAATGATCAGATCGCGTTTTGCACTATCGGGCAGGTTCTTATTTTCGGTAACGAGATTTTCCAGTAATTCATTATTGATTTTAAATTCGTTGCGACCCTGCTCGAAGGTGATACCAAACACCTGCTTGGTTTCCTGCATTTCGGGGCGATAGTCGGGATCGATCTCGACGATATTATAGTTGCCCTTCCGCTTGGATTTCAAAATCTCCAATGCTTCGGGGGTATAACCGGGGGCAATGATCCCATCGGAAACCTCTCTTTTGATAAGCAACGCGGTGGTGACATCGCAGACATCGGAAAGGGCGATCCAATCGCCAAAGGAACTCATACGGTCGGTACCGCGAGCTCTGGCATAAGCGCAGGCCAAGGGCGAGTCATCCAGCCCTTCAATATCGTCTACAAAGCAAGCCTTCTTCAACTTTTCGGGCAGCGGAGTGCCGACCGCGGCGGAAGTGGGGCTGACGTGCTTAAAGGAGGTCGCCGCAGGCATCCCCAAAGCTTCTTTAATTTCTTTGACCAACTGCCAGGAATTGAAGGCATCCAGGAAGTTGATATAGCCGGGGCGACCGGAAAGGATCTTGATGGGCAGCTCGCTGCCATCCTTCATATAGATTTTGGAAGGCTTTTGATTGGGGTTACAGCCATATTTCAATTCAAATTCGTTCATTTTCAAATTCCATCCTTATCAAGAATTTTTATTGATCATATAGGTCTCTTCTGCGCCGGTCTCCAGATCGGTATAGCAGACATACAAAGAGATCTTATTATCCGCATCCAGATGATTCCAGATATCCTCGGCAAAGGCATCGATATCATCGGGGATGGAGACACGCTCGGGTTCCCCTTGGAAGGTGGGGATGGGATTGCCGTCGCAGACATAGGTATGGATAAAATGACCCAGACCTGCCAACGCAGGATAGGAGAAATGATAACGGTTGCAGGCGGTTCCTTCGGCATCTGCGCTCTTTAAAATGCCCATTTCATAATTAAAATCCCCTTCGCCAAAGGTGATCATACCGCTGATACGCGGCGTTAAGTTCGGAGCACCGGGCTCAAATTCTCTGGTGGTCA
>JAZSBU010000142.1:0-5854 GCA_045602565.1 Eubacteriales bacterium
ATATCAAAGGAAAAGGGGAGATATCCACCCTCATTTTTGCCGACCAATTTCTCGTTGAGATAAACCGTGGTATATTGATCTGCCGCCCCGAAATGCAACCAAACGGACTCCTTTTTGAATCCGTCGGGCAAGGTAAAGGTGCGGGTGTAGATCAGCATTTCGTTCTTCTTGGTCAGCCGCTCGATGCCGGAAATGCGTGCTTCCGGCGGGAAGGGAACCAAGATCGAACCCAAAGGCTCGGTTGTCCCTTTGCGCTGCACCGCAAGATCCCATTTGCCGTTGAGATTGACGTAGGATTCCCGCTGCATCTGCGGGCGGGGATAGTCGCTATAGGGTTGCTCGGTCAGATCGGCTTCAAAGGGGGTATTTAAGGTGGCAAAGGTGGGCTTTTTTGCAGAGCGGATCCACCAAAATAGCGGCAGAACCAAAACCAAGGCGATCAACGCCGCCAAAAAAATATTGGCGTTGGGAACAAAGGATGCGGTACCGTCGCTGTTGATGATGGTTTCGGCATTGCTCAATACCGTCTTGCCGATATAAGGCCCTAAAATGCCGGGAACAAACACCTGGCAAAAGATGCGCGCGCCTTGCAGCTCGCCCGATTTCCCTTCGGGTGTATGGTCGCGGATCATGGCGCCGAAGACCGCCATCCCCGCAAGATAACCGCTCATCATCAAAAGGGAACCGATAAAGACCAAGGCGGTGCCGCGGCAAAGATAAAGCAAGATATAGCCTGCAGCCAAAAGAGTCAGCACGATCAAGCCCGAAAAATGAAATCCCTTTTTATCATAGACCTTGCCCCAAAAGAAGGTGAATACCGCGGCGAGGATGATGGCAGGTGCCATAATCAGCACATAGTCGGTCATCCCCAAAGAAACTTCATAATAAATAATGAGATAGGGCATAAAGATCTGAATGGAAATGTTAAAGATAATGAATGCCGCTAAGGTAATATATAAAATCGGAAAGGTTTGAATGGTAGAGGGGCGGAATCCGTAGATCAAGGTCTGCCAATAGGATTGTTGGACCGGCTCAATGGCAGGTTCTTTGATCAGAAATAACCCAATCAAACCGATGATAAACACCAATCCGCCGATGATGGAAAAGATCCAGACCCAGCTATCCGCTTTGGAAAGATCAAAGAACATAAATCCGCCGAAAACCACCAAGATCGCCACCAGCGGCATCATCGAATTGATGCCTTCGGCGGCGCCGCGGTTGGTATGGTCGGTGGAGTCGGTCAGCCAGGCATTAAAGGCGGCATCATTGGCGGCGGAACCGAAAAAGGTCATCACGCAGTCTAAAATAATCGCCAAAGAAACCCCCACCGCGGCAGCAGAGGCTGCCATCGGGAAGGCGGCGGCGATCCACTCGGTTTTCAGTAGGGTGAAGCTTAAGATCGAAACACCCCAAAGCATCGAACCGACGGAGATAAAGAGCTTCCGCTTGCCGATTTTATCGGAAAGTGCCCCGATCAGAACCGTTGTTATGGTGGCGGTCACCGCTGAAGCAGCCACCATCGCGGAAATATCCGCAGCGGATGCGTGAAACATTTTATAGATGAATACATTGAAATACATATTCTCCACAACCCAGGCAACCTGCCCGATCAGGCTGAAGAGCGTGAGTGCGCACCAAAAACGCGCGGATAGTTTAGTTTTCATAGAGGATAGACTCCTTTGTTGATCTTTGCTTTATTATATCATAATGCAACGTAAAATGCTATAATTTAGCTTAAAGAAAAATCACGGCCTTAACAAAGGCGGTGATTTTTAAAATCTAAAATAAATAAATGGGTTGTATGTGGAACCCAATATAAAACAGATGCTGATTGCCAGCAACACGATGCAGGAAAAACATTTCAAAAGCTCTCCTAAAGAGGTGTTGGGTAATTGGATTTTTTTGACCCAAGGGAACATACAAAGAATTCCGAGCGGGACATAAACCAATGCATAAAGAATCGAGGGATCTGCGGTAATGGAGTCGATGATCGGAACAAAACGGAAAGAAAACATTATTTTTAACGCATCCAACATTTGAGCAAAGTCTGTCAGATTGAAAATGACCCACCCGATCAAGACCAGAACCATTGTATAGAGCCAACGGATCCATTGGGGGAGATGCTCCAGAATTCTATGTAGGAACAATTTTTCGATCAACAACAGAGAGGCATAATAAATGCCCCAAAGAAGAAAATTCCAGCTGGCACCGTGCCAAAATCCGGTCAACCCCCAAACAACGCAGAGGTTCAAGATCCAGCGCATCTTTTTTACACGGTTTCCTCCCAAGGGGATATATACATAATCCCGAAACCAAGTGGAAAGAGAAATGTGCCATCGCCGCCAGAAATCGGTGATCGAAAGGGAAATATAAGGATAATCAAAGTTTTCCAAAAAATGAAAGCCAAACATTCGCCCTAACCCGATCGCCATATCGCTGTATCCGGAAAAATCAAAATAGATCTGCAGAGCGTAGCAGATGGCGGCCAACCAATAAAATGCGGTCCCATAAATTTCGGCGTCACCACTATAAATTGTGGTGGCCAGCGCACCGACGTTGTTTGCAATAATGACCTTTTTTGCCAGACCGACAATGAACCGTTGCATACCGACGGTGATATCGTTCAAGGTTTCTTTGCGAACGTGAATTTCTTGTTCCACCGTTTGATAACGAACAATTGGACCGGCAATCAACTGTGGGAAGAAAGAGACATAAAGACTCAGGTTAAAAAAGTTTTTTTGAACGCGGATCTCTTTTTTATACAGATCGATCACATAGGAAAGGATCTGGAACGTATAAAAACTAATACCGATGGGTAATGTGAGCGCGGCAATCGGGGAGAAACCGAAATTGCCAATGGCAAAATTAAAGTATTTAAAAATAAAAAGGTTGGCGACCAGCAGACTGACCGTTGCGATCATATAAACCTTTTTGGCGGTTTTTCTGCCCTTATTTTCGCACCGATCTATTGCAAGACCGCCCAAATAGGCAACCAGGGTTGCTGCAAGCATAAGAAGGATAAATTTAGGCTCGCCCCACCCGTAAAAGATCAAGGAAAACAGGAGGAGTACGATGTTGCGGTACGTCCGGTTGGGGCAGAGGTAATAAAGCAGAAACACCAATGGAAAAAAGAAAAATAGAAAGGTTAATGTACTAAATACCATTTTTAATTCTCCAAATTAAATGTATCCATAACAAAGTAATCGATGTTTCCGATGATCAATACCTTGTCGATTTCATTTTCTTCAATATATGCAGAAAAATCAAAGGGTTGTCCGTTAAAATGTTCATAGTTTCGAAGATCCACAGCATAGGTGTTGTTGTGGTGGGTCGCCAAAAGTTTGATGATCGCATTATCAAAAGAGTCACCGACCAAAAGAATGTTCGCCTTTTCGCTGTTTCCGGTGCTTATCGCAACCTCGCCGTTGTCGGCTCCGTAAAATCCGCCATAGGAAAGTTCATCAAAGTAGTCATCGGTGTAAAAGACATCTTCTTGCCCGTAATCGACGACCGGTGCTCCATCAATTCTTACATTCATCATAGGAAAATCAAATTTATATGCATCAAATTCTTCGGTAAAATTTGTCGCTCCCACTGTGGCGGCTTTGGCACCGGAGAAATAGCCGATAGGCACTTCTTCAAGAGGTTGTAAGGGTTCTTCCTGGATAGCCAAAAAATTCAAAAGGTCTGTATAGGCGACATAAGAGCCTTTGTTATTCCAGTGATGATCTGTTTTATAGAAATAGGTACGAAAAGTGTCGTAATCATTGATCTCATAGCAAGCGAGGTTTGTATCCGGAAGATCAATTTTATCAAAAAGGTATTCGCGAGCCCCGAGTTTTTTCTCGGTTTCAAAATCAATATCGGTATCCTTTTCAATATAATAGATAAAGAATTCAATATCTCTGTGTTTTTTAAATGTTTTGTTTAAACTGTCTGCTTTTTTATCCAATGAGGGGGTCAGATCCTCTAATTTCATCGGCGGGAAAACAAGTTGATCTTCGTCAAAAAGATAAAGGCTGTTGAACGGCACATAGGAGTTGTTTCTGTTGTGTAGGATCGGGGAAAGAACGGAATATAAATAAGCGGACGTTGAGTTGTTGTAGATGTGTTTGACGTTTTGTGCATAGGGAATCTGGTCTGCCAAGGCAGATTCAATACTATCTTGAAAAATATGGTCATTGATTCCGTTTAAAGTCGGAATTTCAATTCTCTCGGCATATCGATTTTCATATTTGTTGATGGCTGTAGGAAAGAAAAGTGTGCGACCCAAACTGAAAAGCATAACTAAAAGAATGGTGAAAATGAAAGAATACCGTATGAATTTCATTGTGTAATCCCCCAAATAAAAAAGTGCGCTCCCGAAGGAACGCACCGAAAAAGTGAATTCCCTCCGTTGTTGCTACACAATTACCGGCCCACTCGTGGCATAGTAAAAGAGAGAAAACACTTTTTGCTAAAGTATTTTCCCACAAGTGAGCAGTATTTGTAATTGTGTAGCGTAACAATCATAGCATAGAATAAAGGGAATTGTCAAGAAAATAAAAGCCACCCAAAGGGCGGCGGAAGACGTAAAAATAGGGGGATGCGGTGCGCTCTCGGCTTTTGTCGACCGCTGCGGGCGGTAACCCGATAAAACCTTCGTGCTGCCGACTTCGCAGTCCCCAAAACCTAACGCGGTTTTGGGGCTGTTTCGACAAACTATTTTGCATAAATGCAAAATAGTTCAAATCCGCGCAGCGCTCCGCCAAAGAAAAAGGCACCCTCGAAAGGGTGCCTTTTTCTTTGGAAAGGGTGCACAAATTCAAACTCTTTTGATTTTTTGACCTATGTGTTCGAACCACTACATTCTTTATTCAAGGATTTTAAGTTTAGAATTTCTTAAGGCACAAACATATTCTATCAATGTATTGCTTTTTCTTTTATTATACCTTGTTCAAACGCTTGACCTAAAAGGGTAAGGTCGTCAATTTTTCTTTGAAGTTCTTTGCCCTTGTCGGTGTCTTTGACTAAAATTTTATGGTCGGCATGTTCAAAAACCACGGTGTCGGATATAATATCTATATTGTTTCTGATGGCGTTGATCCTGCCTTTAAATGGCTCGTGAGCCGAAACGCGTATACCCTCGGCGTTATATATGAGTGTATAACCGCCTATACCGGTGGTTGACTGGTATGCTTGGCAGAAACCGCCGTCGATTACTATTAATTTACCGTTTGCTTTAATAGGTGCTTCGCCTTTTTTGGATTTTATCGGGATATGTCCGTTTATTATGTGAGAGCCGTTTTTGCCCAAAGAAAATTCAGTCAGGATTTTATCGGCAATTTTTTCATCGTTCCAAGAGTTATAATAGGTGTTTTTAGGTTCAATCCAGGCAGCTTCATCATCTATAAACAATCGTTCAAAGGTTGTGATTTTTTCTCTTGCACAAAGGGGTGAGTTTTTCCCGCACCATAAAAACCATAAAAAGTCTTTGCCTTTTTGGCGTTCAACTGTTCCGTCTTTAGCAAAGTAGCCTTGTCTTGCCATACGGTCGCAATAGTCCATAAAAGCTCTGCCGGAAAGTCCGTTAGCACAATTAAATTTAATAAATTCCCCATTTTCATCTAGAGGTATACAACCGTGAAAAAGCAGATTGTTATTGAAAATGGTATACATTTCGCCTTTTTCAAAAAGGAATGAGGCGTGTTTTTGCAGTTTTTCAGAACGCATAAAAGCATTTTTTAGGTAATGCATTACACGTGTTTCACCGTCATTAAGTGCATACGGATTATTCCAATCCACTGTAGGCAGGTCGGTATTATTAAGAGTGTATTCTTTTCCGTCTATTGTTACTGTGCCTTTTTTGGGGTCG
>JAZSBU010000143.1:0-5215 GCA_045602565.1 Eubacteriales bacterium
ATTATGATTACCTATGGTTCCTATATGAAAAAGGATAACCACATTGAAAAATCGGTCCATCAGATTGAATGGTTTGATACCGGCATCGCTGTTATGGCGGGCTTGATGATCGTCCCCGCAGCGACTGTATTTGGTAATGGCGAAGTCAATAAAGGCCCCGGCCTGATGTTTGCCACCTTGCCTGCCGTCTTTGATAAGATGCCCGGCGGTCATATTGTCGGTGCAGTATTCTTTATCTTGGTTCTGTTTGCGGCGCTCACTTCTTCCATCTCGCTGATGGAAACCATCGTTTCTATTTTCTGTGATAAATTCGGCTGGAACCGTAAATTCACCTGCCTGGTTGTCTTCCTGGGCTGCTTGGCTCTGGGTGTTCCTTCCTCGCTGGGATTTGGCGTATGGGGCCATATTCTGCCGCTGGGTATGGATCTTTTGACCTTCTTTGATTTCATCAGCAACAGTGTGATGATGCCGATCGTTGCATTGCTGACCTGCTTCTTTGTCGGCTATGTCATTAAGCCGGTTTCGCTGATTGATGAAATTGAGCAGACGGCCACCTTTAAGGCAAAGAAACTGTTTACTGTTATCATTAAGTATGTCGCCCCCATCTGTATTGTTTTGATTTTGATCTCTTCGGTTCTGGATGGCTTGGGCATCTTTAAGATCTAATCTCTAATTTAAAAAATCCCTGCATCGAAATGCAGGGATTTTTTTATCGATATTGTTCGGGGATCTGCGCTTTGAGGGCTTCCAAAAGATCGGCATCGCATTCGGGCGTGTCGATCAAGGGGAAGGGGATGCCCAAATTTTCATATTTGCTCTTGCAAAGTTTGCGGAAGGGCAGCAGTTCGATGCGTTTGAGATTTGAAAACTGCGTTGCTATCTTGATGATCTCCGGCAGATCGGTGTCGGTCAATTCGGGGACCACCACGTGGCGGATCCAAAGATCCACCCCCGCAGCTTCGGTGGCTTTTAAAAACCGCAGAACGGTTTCTAAACTGCCGCCGCAGTGTTTTTGATAGGTCTCCTCGGTGGCAAACTTCAAATCGGCAAGGACCAGATCGGTGTAGTTTAACACTTCTTGCCAATCAGACTCTCCTGCGGAGCAGGACGTGTCGATGGCGGTATGCAGACCGTGTTCTTTGCTGAGTTTTAAAAGTTCAATGAGAAATTTGCTCTGCGCCAGCGGTTCCCCGCCCGAAACGGTGATTCCGCCGTCGTTACCAAAATAGGTTTGGTAACGCAACGCTTTCTCCACAACATCCAAAGGGGAATAAAGCTGCCCTTTTTGGGGCACCCAAGTGTCCGGATTATGGCAATAAGCGCATCGCAAGGGGCATCCTTGCAAAAAGGCGATAAAGCGAACACCCGGCCCATCGGCGCAGCCCATCGATTCAAAGGAATGAATAAATCCTTGCATCAGATGGCCTCGTGGAAGGTACGGGAGATGACTTCATCCTGCTGGGCCTTGGAAAGCTTATGGAAGTTGACCGCATAGCCCGAAACACGGATGGTCAAGTTGGGGTATAATTCGGGGTGCGCCTGTGCATCCAGCAAGGTTTCCCGCTTGAGAACGTTCACATTGATGTGCTGTGCTTTTTGAGCAAAATAGCCGTCGATGATGGCGGTCAGCTTATTCTTGCGTTCTTCGGGGTCGTTGCCCAAAGCGGAAGGAACCACCGAGAAGGTGTTGGAGATCCCGTCTTTGCAGATATCATAAGAAAGCTTGGCGATAGAGTTGAGTGCCGCCAAAGCACCGTTCTTTTCTCTGCCGTGCATGGGGTTGGCACCGGGGGCAAAGGGTTCGCCCGCCTTGCGTCCATCGGGGGTGGAGCCGGTCTTTTTACCGTAAACCACATTAGAGGTGATGGTCAGCACCGAAAGGGTGTGTTCTGCATCGCGGTAGGTGGGGACCTTTTTGAGTTCTTCCAGGAAGAGTTTGGTCTGCTTCTGAGCGATCGCATCGGCGCGGTCATCGTCGTTGCCATACATGGGGAATTCACCCTCGGTCTCAAAATCGACGATCAAGCCGTTTTCGTCGCGGATGGGCTTGACTTTGGCATAGCGGATGGCGGAAAGAGAGTCGGTGAGAACCGAAAGACCCGCCACACCGAACGCCATAAACCGATGAACATCGGTATCGTGCAATGCCATTTGAGTTTTTTCATAGCAGTATTTATCGTGCATAAAGTGGATCATATTCATCGCGGTGACATAGGTCTTGGCGAGCCACTCGCGGTAATAGTCCAGACGTTCTACAACCTGCTCGAAATCGAGGTACTCGCCTTCGTAAACCGGCATTTTGGGGCCTACCTGATCGCCGCTCTTTTCGTCTCTGCCGCCGTTCAAACTATAAAGCAACAGTTTTGCGAGGTTGACACGTGCACCGAAGAACTGCATATCTTTACCGACCCGCATCGCCGAAACACAGCAGGCGATGGCGTAATCGTCGCCATAATAGTGACGCATAACATCGTCGTTTTCATATTGGATGGAGCAGGTCTCTTCCGAAACCTTGGCGCAATAGCGTTTAAATGCCTTGGGCAAACCGCGGGACCAAAGAACGGTCAGGTTGGGTTCTGCCGAGGGCTTGAGATTATAAAGGGTGTGCAGGAAACGGAAGGTGTTCTTGGTGACCAAGGTCCGTCCGTCTTCGCCCATACCGCCCAATGCTTCGGTGATCCACATCGGATCGCCGGCAAAAAGATCGTTATATTCGGGGGTACGCAGATGGCGGGCGCAACGCAATTTCAGAACAAAATCGTCGATCAATTCCTGCGCGCCGGATTCATCCAGAATACCGTTCTCAATATCTCTCTGAATATAGATATCCAGGAAGGTGGCAGTACGACCGAGGCTCATTGCCGCGCCGTTTTGCTCCTTGATGGCACCCAGATAAGCAAAATACAGCCATTGGATGGCCTCTCTAGCGTTTTGGGCAGGGTTGGAGATGTCGTAGCCGTAGATCTCGGCCATCTCCTTCATTTTGTTCAAGAAAGAGATCTGGGAATAGAGTTCTTCCACCTGACGAATGGTTTTGTAGTCGATCGCTCTGGCGGAAAGCTCCTGCTTATCTTTTTTCTTTTCTTCAATCAGTTTGTCCACACCGTAGAGCGCAACGCGGCGATAGTCGCCGATGATGCGGCCGCGGCCGTAGGCATCGGGCAGACCGGTGATGATACCGCTGTGCCGCGCGGCACGGATGGTCTCGTTGTAGACGCGGAAAACACCGTCGTTATGAGTGGTGCGGAATTGGAATTCCTGCTCGATCTTTTGAGAAAGCTCGTAGCCATAGGCCTTGCAGGCTTTTCTGGTCATATTGATACCGCCGAAGGGGTTGACACCGCGCTTTAAGGGCGCATCGGTCTGCAATCCGACGATCAGTTCGTTTTCCTTGTCGATGTAACCGGCCTTATAGGCGGTCAACGAGGTAACCGTCTCGGTATCGATATCCAAAACCCCGCCCTTTGCGGCTTCTTCTCTCAAAAGAGCCTCAAATTTTTCCAATAACTTGGCAGTCCTGTCGGTAGGGGGAGTTAAGAATTGCTCGTCTCCCTCATACGGGGTGTAGTTCTTTTGAATAAAATCGCGAACATCGATCTCTTTTTGCCAACGCCCGCTTTTAAATCCGTTCCATGCTTGCATTATATAATTACCTCCTATATGCATAATAAAAGGCAGTTCACGATAGACGCAAACTGCCCAGACGGTCGGCTTTTTGAAGCCTTGCGATCCCACCGCAGTATACTCTGCGCTGATCCGTCAGGGGTCGTAAGGTCATTTATATAATATCATTATATAGGTCAAAAGTCAACAAAAGAATTGCAGATTCTCTGTTTTGATGGTAGAATAGAATCAAATCAATCGATCCTTTGTGAAAGGAGCATAAAATGAAAAAATATATTGCCGCTTTGGATCAGGGTACCACCAGCTCGCGCTGCATCATTTTTGACGGGGAACTGAATATTATCGTGGTATCCCAAAAGGAATTTGAAATCTTTTATCCCAAGGCCGGTTGGGTGGAGCAACGCCCTGCAGATATTTGGGTCTCTCAATATGGTGTTTTATCGGAAGCGATGCTGAAAGCCAATATTCAGCCTGCGGAGCTTGCTGCCATCGGCATCACTAACCAGCGGGAAACAACGCTGGTCTGGGATAAGCAGACCGGTGAGCCGATCTGCAATGCGATCGTCTGGCAATGCCGTCGCACCGCCGAATTTTGCAAGGAATTGGAGGCGGCGGAAGGGGCGTATATCCGCCAAACCACCGGCTTGGTGGTCGACCCTTATTTTTCTGCCACCAAATTGCATTGGATCTTGGAGCATATCGAAGGAGCGAAAGAGCGTGCCGAAAAAGGGGAGCTGCTTTTCGGTACCGTTGATACCTATCTGATCTGGAAACTCACCGGCGGCAAGGTCCATGCCACCGACTATACCAATGCGTCCCGCACGATGCTGTTTGATATCCACCGCAAATGCTGGGATGCACATCTTTTGGAGGTGTTGGGCATTCCCGCCTCCATGCTCCCCGAGGTCCGCTCTTCGATGGGCAATTTCGGTATGGCGGAGATCGGTGGCGCCTTGGTGCCTATCCGCGGGGTCGCAGGGGACCAGCAAGCAGCATTATTCGGTCAGTGCGGTTTTGATGCGGGCGCATTGAAATCAACTTACGGTACCGGCTGCTTTGCCTTGATGAATTTGGGCAAAGAACCTCCCAAAGAAGATGGTGGCGGATTGCTCACCACGCTGGGCGCAATGCCCGATGGGGAGGCCTGCTATTGCTTGGAAGGCAGTGTCTTTATCGGCGGCGCGGTGGTGCAATGGTTGCGGGACGAACTGCAGCTCATCCAAACCTCCGCCGAAAGCGGCGAAGCCGCCGCGCAGGTGGACGATAGCAACGGTGTCATCGTCGTTCCTGCCTTCACCGGCCTGGGCGCGCCTTATTGGGATAGCGAAGCGCGGGGCAGTATCTTCGGGCTGACCCGCGGTGCCAATAAAAACCATTTGATCCGCGCCGCATTGGAATCCATTGCTTATCAGACCGCTGATGTTCTGGCGGGGATGGAGCGAGCACTCGGCAAGCCGATTACCTGTTTAAAGGTGGATGGCGGAGCGACCGCCAACCCCATTTTGATGCAATTTCAGGCGGATCTTTTGCAGGCGGAAGTCTGCCGCCCGATGATCCACGAAACCACCGCGTTGGGTGCTGCCTTTTTGGC